>JACAAY010000006.1 GCA_013377095.1 Desulfuromonadales bacterium | reverse complement strand
GAGCTTACCTATGAGGAAATCTGGCGCCTGGCGGCGCAGTCTCCACTGTTTTGCTGCGACTCGGTTGCTGAACGGGAAATGATGCAGGTGATCGATGGCGCCAAGTCCGGGGGCGACACCCTGGGTGGTGTCGTGGAAGTGCAGGTTGTGGGAGTGCCGCCGGGACTGGGAAGTCATGTTCAATGGGATCGTAAGCTGGACGCGCGCCTGGCATTTGCATTAATGAGTATTCAGGCAATTAAGGGGGTCGAAGTTGGCATCGGTTTTGAGTCTGCCCGCCGTCCCGGTTCCCGCGTACACGATGAAATTTTTCGAGATGCCGGTCGTCTCGAGTCAGGTTCAGCATGTGCCTATTACAGGAACGATAACAATGCCGGCGGTATCGAGGGGGGGATGTCCAACGGAGAACCGATCATTCTGAGAGCGGCCATGAAGCCGATTCCCACACTGTATGCGCCACTGCGGTCGGTGGACATGGTGACCCATGAACCGTTCGAGGCCGCCGTGGAACGTTCCGACACCTGTGCGGTGCCGGCCGCACTGGTTGTGGCCGAAGCTGTGGTTGCCATCGAAATTGCAAACGCTTTTCTGGATAAATTCGGTGGAGACTCGGTCCTCGAAATCAGGCGTAATTATGACGGTTATCGCGAGCAGATCCGCAATGCCTGAGCGCCCCGTCATTCTGACCGGTTTTATGGGCTGTGGTAAAAGCAGTGTGGGGCGGAAACTGGCCGAGTCACTGAGGCTCCCTTTTATTGATCTGGATGCGGTGATTGTTGCCGACGCCGGAAAGTCGATCAACGACATCTTTGCCAGCGAAGGTGAAGCGGCTTTTCGTGCCAGGGAAAGTGCTTGTCTGGAGCGGGTGTTGCGGGAAGGGAAGGCGGTAATAGCAGGTGGTGGAGGTGTGGTTGTGGCCGACTCGAATCGCGCCCTGATGAGATCACGGGGAATTGTTGTTAATCTCATCGCCTCTTTACCCGTGATTCTGGGCAGACTGAAGGGGGCCACCGACCGTCCCCTGTTCAGCGAAAAAGACGCTTCAATTCGCGTTGCGGCGTTGATGGAAGAACGTCAACAATTTTATGCCGATGCCGATATTAGAATTGACACGGACAATAAATCCGTGGAAGATGTTTCGGCATTGATTCTTAAGATTTTAGAGGGTTTGCCTGCGTGAATATGCTGACTGTCAACCTGGGCGAACAGAGCTATGATATCCTGATCGACAGTGGCGTGCTGGCGACGCTCGGTCGTCTGTGTGTCGGACGAGGCCTGGCCGGACGTGTGGCAGTGATCACCAACCCTTCCGTGGCGGCGCTGTATGCTGATCTGATTCATAAATCACTTGCCGACGCGGGCAATCAGGTAACGGTATTACAGATTCCCGACGGTGAGGGGTATAAAAACACTACAACTCTCAACCGTGTCTATGACGAGCTGATCGAGGCCGGGCTTAACCGAACATCATTCATCGTTGCCCTGGGAGGTGGCGTCGTGGGTGACTTGGCCGGTTTTGCCGCAGCAACCTACATGCGCGGAATACCTTTCGTGCAGGTGCCGACAACTCTTCTGGCGCAAGTTGATAGTAGTGTCGGCGGCAAGACTGCCGTCGACCATCCGCGCGGAAAGAACCTGATAGGCGCTTTTTATCAGCCCCGCTTGGTGCTCATTGATGTGGCGACTCTTTCAACACTTCCAAAGCGCGAATTTCTGGCCGGTCTGGCTGAGGTGGTCAAGTACGGTGTCACAATTGACCAGGCTTTTTTTGACTACCTGGAACAGAACAGTGACAGGATTCTGGCGATGGAACCTGGGTGTCTGGCCTATGTAATACAGCGTTGTTGTGAACTTAAAGCACGGGTTGTGGAACTGGACGAGAAGGAAACCGGGTTGCGCGCCATCCTCAATTACGGTCACACGTTGGGTCATGCCTTTGAAACCTTGGCCGGTTACAGTTCAATGGTGCATGGAGAAGCCGTGGCAATTGGAATGGCGTGTGCAGCCCGGGTCAGTGTGGCATGTGGACATTGCACTGTTGAGGATAGTGCCAGAATCATTGACCTGTTAAACCGTTTTGGACTTCCGTTTACCCCACCGCAGGTAGAAAAACGCCATCTGATGGATACGTTGCTGACTGATAAAAAATGCGGAAGTGGTGTCATTAAATTCATTTGTAATCGCGGTATAGGCGACCATGTCGTGGAAAATCTGACAACAGAGCAACTGCTAACCCTGAGTGGATTGGAGGTCTGAATCATGCAGCAACAAAGCGCATCTTTCTGGGCTGATATAAAGCATTTCGAAGAGCGACTGGCACAGGATCCCGATTCATATCTTTTTGCTCAGTTGGCCGATGTATATCTCAAGGTGAATCTGGTTGACGATGCCTTGCACACCGCCAAACAGGGGGCAAAGAAATTCCCGACCTATGTAGCGGGGCAGCGGGCGCTGGCCATGGCATGTCACGCCAAAGGACTTGTTGAAGAGTGTCGTCAGGCTCTTGAGATCGTTACCGCAGCCCTTCCCGAGGATGCCGAAGCGCAGAAGATGCTTGCCAGATTGATGGTTTCCAGTGGGGAACTCGACTCAGCAAAAAAAGTATTTCGTGTGTTGTTGGAGTTTTATCCCGAAAATGCTGAGTTCCAGGAAGAACTGGATTTACTTGCCCAGCCTGTTCATCTTCCGGATGAGGTTGACAGGGATACCGAACATGCAGAGATTGCATCAGACCTGCAGCTGCCTTGTGCGGAAACCGGTTTTCTGGAAGATGAGATCATCGAACTTACCGAGGATGATATTTGGGTGGAGGAACTGGAAGCACCTGTTGACGCAGCACCGGTGCAGCACGACCCTCTTTCGACTGCCACACTGGCGGAGTTGTATGTTCAGCAAGGTTTTATTTCCAAGGCTCTTGACATCTACCGGGCACTTCTCAATGAAGATCCAGCAAATTCCGAAGTGCAGTCCCGAATTGCCGAACTTGAGGAAAAAGAGAAACCTCCAGTAATTTGCGAAACGCTTCCGGTTTCCAATGCACCTGGACCTGCTTTCACAGTGCCGGAAACTTCATCACTTCCAGACGATGTCCCGGTACAGGGCAGAGCTGATGCGGCAATTATTACGCTGGAGGGGTGGCTTGACACCATCAGGAGGATCAAAGCATGTCGCTAAGGGAAACGCTATCTGAAATTGTCCAAAAAGTCGAAGGTAGTCGTGCTGCAGTCATCATGGCCAGCGATGGAATACCCATTGATGAAGTCGTTGTAAATATGGACGGACTTGACCTGCAGCTCCTGACCGTAGAATACGCAACGGTTCTCAAGGATGTAAAGCGTACCATTGAGCTTCTCAAAGTGGGTGAAACGGAAGAACTCTGCATCACGAGTGGTCAGCTGTATGTTGTTTTGCGTGTTCTTTCCGATGAATTGTTTGTGGTTCTGGTATTGGACAGGGATGGAAATCTTGGAAAAGGTCGCTACATGCTGCGACTTAAATGCCAAGACTTTATCCAGGAGCTTCTCTAGGTCATGCGTTTCCTCGCTCTGCACGGACCAAATCTGAATCTGCTCGGTAAACGTGAACCGGAAATATATGGCACTCTCACCCTGGATGACATTAATTGTTCACTTGAAGTGCTGGCTTTGGAATTAGGGTGTAATATAGCGTTTTATCAGTCGAATTCAGAAGGAAAACTGATAGACGCCATTCAGGGCGCTGTCGGAGTTTATGATGGAATTATTTTTAATCCCGCTGCATACACCCATACAAGTATTGCCATACGTGATGCGCTGGCGTCAGTTGCTCTACCGTTTGTAGAGGTGCACCTTTCCAATGTGTATCGGCGTGAGGAGTTCCGCCACAAAAGTTTGACCGCAGCACTGGCAATCGGCCAGATCTGTGGCTTTGGGGTTGAAAGTTATCTGCTCGGTTTACGCGCATTATGGGGATCACTACAGCACTGATGAAGTCGAGTGTTTTGTTCTTAATGAGTAGCTTTATTCCTGCTGGTAAAAATTTTTTGTGCTGGTGGATTCGGCCATGTTAATTGCAAGGCGCGCCAAACTGGAGCGCTTTTTCACTTCCCATAATCTCGATGCGATCCTTTTCTCGAGTCTTTCTACTATCCGGTATCTGTCAGGGTTTACCGGTTCGGAAGGCTCTCTGCTTATGACCCGTGATCTGCGTTGCTGGTTTCTGTGTGATTCGCGTTACACGGATCAGGCCACGTTGGAGGTTGTGGATGCAGAGGTCAGGCAGTTCTCCGAGAAACTGGCAACAGTCAAAGAACTGATAAATGATTTTAGAATGTTACGTGTAGGTTTTGAAGAAACCTACATGACAGTTGCTGCTTTTAACGCTCTGTCAGCAACGCTTGATCGTTGTGAGTTGATTTCCCTGAATGAGAATCTTGACCAGATCCGTTCCACCAAGGATCAGGATGAGATTGATCGTCTCAGTTTGGTTGCGCGACTGGCTTCAGGCGCCTTATTGGAAACAATCGGCAAGCTCAAGCCCGGTATCAGCGAGGCGACTTTCGCATGCGAGCTGGAGTTTGAGATGCGGCGTCGTGGTGCTGATGGTCGCGCTTTCGACTTTATTGTTGCTTCAGGTGAACGGGGAGCCATGCCCCATGGACGCGCTTCGAACAGAGAAATCCGCTCAGGTGAGCTGGTGACAATCGATTTCGGTGCTTTGATGAATGGTTATCATTCCGATGAAACCGTAACGGTTGCCATAGGTCGTCCAGATCCGCGTGCAATTGAGATGCATAGCGTTGTCAGGGAAGCGCATGACAGGGCCATAGCAGCGGTCAGGCCGGGAATGGCCTGTAAAGACCTGGATGCCGTGGCCCGTGATTACATCCGAGAATGTGGGTATGGGGAGTTTTTCGGTCACGGACTGGGACATGGAGTTGGTTTGGAAATCCATGAAAAACCGACAATTTCACCTCGCGGTGACACGTTGATCGAGGAAGGAATGGTTTTCACGATCGAGCCTGGCATATATATTCCTGGTTTTGGTGGTGTGAGGATCGAAGATACGGTGGTGGTTCAAGCGGATGGCTGCCGGGTTTTGACACAGGTTCCAAAAGAATTGATGTATCTTTAATGACTTGTTAGCATAACAACATTTTACGGTATTTTGTAGAGCCGGGCGCCTGCAAGCGCGTATTACAAAGGAGACAAAAATGGATGTTAAGGATCTGAAGGCACTGTTTGACATTATTTCTGAAACAGATATTACCGAATTTGAAATGGAAAATTCCGAAGAAAAAATTGTTATTAGACGTGGAGTAAAATCAGGTCAACTTGCTACATCGGCTGCACCATGTATTCCGCAAGCGACCACGTACGCACCAGTTGAAACTCCGGCTCAGACGGTAACTTCTGTGGACAATGAAATGCAGGGAACTCCGATCAGTTCACCCATTGTCGGTACATTTTACAGCGCACCCGAACCCGGCGCTGCTCCATATGTTGAAGTTGGCCACGTGGTTGAAAAGGGACAGATGCTGTGTATCGTCGAAGCCATGAAGTTGATGAATGAGATTGAAGCCGAGTTCCGCTGTAAAATCCTCAAGGTTTGCAAAGAGAATGGCCAGGCGGTGGAGTATGGTGACTCGCTTTTTATCGTTGAGAAGCTGTGATTTTTTGAGATTGGGAAGTATACATAAAGGGGTTATGTTTTCATGTTTCATAAAATACTGATCGCCAACCGTGGCGAGATCGCCATACGCATTATTCGCGCCTGCAAGGAGTTGGGTATAAAAACGGTGGCGGTCTATTCGCAGGCTGATATCAATTCGTTGCATGTCAAGCTTGCTGATGAGAGTGTTTGCATCGGTCCGGCCTCAAGCGCTCAAAGTTATCTGAATATAAATGCAATAATCAGTGCCGCTGAATTGACCGATGCCGAGGCTATCCATCCAGGCTATGGTTTTCTATCGGAAAATGCCGATTTTGCAGAGATCTGTGAAAAGTGTGGCATTACGTTCATTGGTCCCAGCCCTGAAAGCATGAGGATTATGGGGGACAAGATCAGTGCCCGCCAAGCCGTAATTTCACAAGGGGTGCCGATTCTTCCTGGAACGAAGGAAGGGGTCGCTTCGGTTGAAGACGCCATAAGAATAGCCAAGGAAATAGGTTTCCCGGTAATCATCAAGGCCACCGCAGGTGGTGGCGGTCGTGGTATGAAGATTGTCCATTCTCCCGCGGCGCTACCGAATGCATTCACCACGGCCCGTGCCGAGGCACAGTCCTGTTTTGGTAACCCTGAAGTTTATATTGAAAAGTATTGCGAAAACCCGCGTCACGTGGAAATTCAGATTCTGGCGGATAAACATGGCCATGTTATTCATCTTGGAGAACGTGACTGTTCCATACAGCGTCGTCACCAAAAATTGATTGAGGAAGCGCCCTCAACAATCAGCACTCCCGAGTTGCGCACGGCCATGGGGGAAGCCGCTGTCAAGGCAGCAGCCTCTGTTGGCTACAACAGTGTTGGAACGGTAGAGTTTCTTGTTGATAAGCAGAATAATTTCTTTTTTATGGAAATGAATACACGCATTCAGGTGGAGCATCCTGTTACCGAAATGATAACCGGTGTGGATATTGTGCGAGAACAGATCCGTTCGGCTGCTGGTTGCCCGTTGCGTTACAGGCAGGAAGATATCAAGATCAACGGTCATGCAATCGAGTGTCGCATAAACGCCGAAGACCCACACAAGTTTACACCCTGTCCTGGCAAAATCACTGCCTATCACCCACCCGGAGGATTGGGTGTTCGGGTTGACTCTTTTGTCTATGATCAGTATACCGTTGTCCCCTATTATGATTCAATGATTGCCAAGCTGATCGTCCATGCCGAAACCCGAGAAGATGCCATCAGGCGCATGTCACGAGCACTGGACGAGTATATTATCGAAGGGATCAAGACTACCATTTTTTTTCAAAAAAGAATCATGGCAAACAAGGATTTCATTGAAGGAAATATCGACACATCCTTTTTAGAACGGATTGTACTGGAGTAGCCCATGGACTTCCCTGAAGAACTGAAATATTCCAAAGAACATATCTGGGTACGTGTTGAAAATGGAACGGCTGTCATTGGCATAACGGATTTTGCGCAGGAAGAGCTTGGTCTGATTGCCTGTGTTGAGCTCCCCGAAGAAGGAGACGATCTCGATCAGGATGACTCTTTTGGAACTATTGAAGGAAGAAAAACTGTGTCTGAGTTGTACGCCCCTTTCAGCGGTACCGTTGAGGGCGTAAATCAGGAGGTGGTGGACAATCCCGGTCTGATTAATGATGACCCCTACGACAGCGGCTGGTTGCTCGAAGTGTCGCTTGCTGATATCGATGACCTGAAGGGCTTGATGTCGGCGGATGATTATGCCGATTATGTGGAGACCAGGGATTAGCCACACCTGAGTATGTAGGGTCGAGATTTACACTCTCTCGACCTTTTTCATCTTTAAAGGAAGCTGGAGTGAAAACGCTAATAATTGTCTTTGCCGTAATTGTCTGCTGGAGTAGTAATGTCATTGCATCAGACCAGTTGATAAGGCTTTCTCTTGGTGAGGCCATCCGGATGGCCGCCGAGAAAAACTTGGACGTTCGAGCTGAATTGTACAATCCAGCCCAATTTGAAGCCGAAATTAACCGTAACAGGGCAATTTACGATCCCTCTCTTACAATACAGGCAAGTTACAGCGATACAACAAATCCAGTTTCCAGCACTTCAACTACCTTTTCCAACAGAGGCCAATCATTCCAGTTGAACACGTCCATAAGCCAGCTTTTCTGGTCCGGCGCCATCGCTTCACTCGGGTTCAACAATAATTACAGCAGCGTAAACCCGTCCACAGGTCAAAATGGTTTTTGGCAGTCCAGCCTGGGTGTTTCCATCAGTCAGCCCCTCTTGAAAAATGCAGGTCGTGATGCTATTGAAATCAACATTTCAATAGCGCGTCTATCCAAATTTGCCTCACTGGAACACTTTAAAAATGTTTTACAGAATACCGTTACCCAGGTCAGAACGGACTACTTCAAGCTCTACAGCCTGCGGGAGCAGCTTGAGGTCAGAAAGGTGTCTCTGGCGCTGGCACGCAAAATACTTAGCGAAACCAAAGCCAGGGTTGGTGCGGGTGTACTGCCTGCCATGGAAATTCTAAATGCTGAATTCGGGGTAACATCGCGGGAGAAAGACCTGATTGACGCGGAGAAGAGTGTCAGTGATCAAGTGGATAGTCTGCGATTGCTCCTGCAGATCAGCAGCACGGCTGAAATAGTTGTTACGGATCTCCCACGCAAGGAACAATACCTCCCCGATCAGGATGAAGCCATACGACATGCCCTGATGCGTCCGGATATTAAAGAGCTGAAGCGGAACCTGGATATCAGTGAACTCCAGACTCGTGTTTTCAGTAATAATATCAGACCCGATCTTTCGTTGGTACTTTCCGGTTCTCTGGTCGGCCAGGACCACAGTTATGGAGGAGACATGGAAAGAATAGGCAGTATTGATTTTCCAGCCTGGAGTGTGGGACTTGTGTTCAGCTACCCGCTGGGAAATCACGCCGCGGAAAACGACTACCGCAAGAGTCGTCTCAAAAATGCTCAGACCACTTTGCAGATACGAAGTCTTGAGCAGAGTGCAATCAATGATGTGTTGAACTCCATACGGTCCATAAAGAGCGCCTATAAACAGATTGAGGTGGCAGATCGGGGGCGTGCCTTCGCGGAAGAGCGTCTGCGGGCCTTTATGAGGAAAAATGAGGTCGGGTTGGCAACTACCAGAGACGTGCTTGATGTTGAAAACGATCTTGCCACGGCCAAGAATAATCAGATAACTGCGGCGGTTGCATATAACGATGCCATTACCCGTCACTTGCAAGTTACCGGAGAACTTCTTGAAATGGAAGGTGTCCGCGTCGTTGAGGGTGATGCGGACAAGCTCTATACAAACACTCGCTGATGATACGAATCGGACGCATAGAATACGCCAACTGCACCCCGGTTTTTCACGCGCTGCATAAACTCTATCCCGCAAGTGACTACCAGTATATTGTCGGTGTTCCGTCCTATCTGAACAGTTTGCTGGCATCTTGTGATATTGATGTGTGTCCCTCTTCCTCAATAACCTTTTCGACCCACGCTGATCAGTTTCTGATCCTTCCCGATATTTCAATCAGTAGCTGGGGCGCTGTTCTAAGTGTGCTGCTCTTTTCATCTCTACCGATACATGACCTGGATGGAAAAACGGTACTCCTCAGCTCAGAATCGGCAACCTCAGTCAATCTCCTGAAAATATTGCTTCAAATTAGATATGGTTGTGACTGTTCCTATCAAGTGACCGACCAGTCCGATCCGAGTGATTTGCGTGGAGCCGCTGCGTTGTTGTTGATTGGCGACGCCGCGTTACGGGCATCCCGGGTGCTACCCAACATGTTTGTATATGATTTGGGTGAACTCTGGTCTGACTGGACAGGGGAACCGTTTGTCTTTGCGCTTTGGCTGACCACACGGGAGTCGTTCAAGAATCATGGAGATGAGTTGAAACGTCTGAGTCAGCAACTCTATCACGCCAAAGTGTACGCCAGGGAACATCTTGAGCACATTGTCCAGGTGTCACCTGAGAGAAACTGGATGGGGGCTGAGTTGCTTCTGGAATATTGGAGGAACAATATCTGCTATGACTTGTCCGAAGAGCATCTGGCTGGATTAAAACGTTACTTTCAGCTGGCTGTGGAAGCTGGATTGATTGTAAGAGTTCCCGAGTTTGTTTTTCTGCCAACGGACTGAATTCAGTGGCTCAACTCTCTTGGTGGGAAAGGCGGCACGTTATTTTTTGTAACAGGTTTCCGGGCACAAAAAAAGGGGGATATGGAAATCCCCCTTCTGTATGACAACGCTGTGTAGCTCTTTATTTCTTCTTGCTACCACCGGAGGCCTTCTTGGAAGCTTTGAGCGGATTAACCTTGAGGTCATCAACTTTGATCTCAATTTTGACATGGGATGCAAAATTACATATTCCGTTCAGCCATTTTTTTGCAGGTGCGGGATAGGCCGAACATACTTGGCCAATTGAACCGGAAACGATCCGGTCGCAACCTTCACAGTTATCCACGATAGTCTGGCAAGATCCGTCCGTAAAGATACAGCCCTGTTTGCCCCAAAAGGTACATTCGGTACCTGGAAGTACTGTCTGACACTGCATGCTTCATCCTCCTGATTTGCGTTCGTAATTAGATTTTCAATGTAACAAGTATGAGCTTACAAAGTCAATAAGAAAAATCCTGAGTTTATACGGCTCTTTAACTTGACGTATGGCTTAAGGATGTATTACTCTAATACGACAAAAGCTGTCTTTTTTCGTTGCTGTTCAGTGAACTTCTTGTTCAACTGCTTTTAATTGATTCGATGATTTATTTCGGATTTGTTTGTGTTCTGTTTTTGGTTTACACCAAGAAAATGAAACCTGGTGATGAGCCCAAATGGCATCACTTTAAAATTCAAGAATGGCCTATGTAGTTATCATTATTGCCATTCGTTCTGCGGATGGCTTGTTTTTTTAAGGGGGTTTGCTATCATGACGCGTATTACCTTTGGTACATCCGGTTGGCGTGGAATTCTTGGTGAAGATTTTACCTTTGATAATGTCAAGGTAGTCATCAAGGCAATTGCAGATAATCTCAAAGCTTCGGGAGAACAGCACAGAGGTGTTATTGTCAGCTGTGATACCCGCTTTATGGGCCAGCGTTTTGCGCAGGAAGCTTCGCGAGTACTGGCAGGTGAGGGGATCACCGCTTATTTGTGTGAGCGCGACACCCCCACGCCGGTGATCTCCTTTGAAATTCTGCGACGGAAAACTGCCGGTGGCATCAATTTCACGGCCAGTCATAATCCGCCTGAATACAATGGTGTCAAGTTTTCACCATCTTGGGGCGGGCCTGCGTTACCTGCGACAACTGGTGATATTGAGCGCAGGGCAAATGTGCTGCTCGGAACAGTATGCTATCAACAACCGACTTTAACGGATGCAGAACAGAGTGGTCTGCTGGTCTTGATCGATCCCCGTGAAGAATATCTGAAGGAACTTGAGCGGAAAGTTGATTTTGACGTCATGAAAAAGCTGGGCACAGTGGCTTTGAACCCACTCTATGGTACCGGACGAGGTTACCTTGATACTCCGTTGAGTCGCCACGCTGTTCCATACCAGATTATTAACAACCATCTTGATCCTTACTTTGGCGGGCAACCTCCCGAGCCGTCAGAAAGCCATATTCCTGATTTCATCTCCCTCGTGAAAAATAGCCCTGAGATCCGTCTCGGTCTGGCTACCGATGGCGATGGTGACCGTTTTGGTATTTTGGATGCAGACGGCAGTTTTATTGAACCCAACTACATCATTGCTCTTCTGCTGGACTATCTGATACGTTTTCGCCGGATGGAGGGTGGTGTTGCACGAAGCGTAGCAACTTCACATCTTGTAGATGCTGTTGCAAAGAAGCATGGCATCCCGCTTTACGAGACACCGGTCGGTTTTAAATACATCGGAGAACTTATCAGTCAGGATAAGATTATCATCGGAGGCGAAGAGAGCGCAGGTCTTTCCATCAAGGGGCATGTGCCTGAGAAGGACGGTCTCCTGGCCTGTTTCCTGGTTGCTGAAATGGTGGCCCGTGAGGGCAAAACCGTTCGCGAGCTGCTTGAACGGCTTTATGGGGAAGTGGGATGCTTTGTTACCCGACGTGACAACCTCAAGTTGTCATCCGAGCTGGAAAAGTCCTATGCAACCAAGATGGCCTCTCTGCCCGCGGAGATAGCAGGGACGAAGATCACGAAGATTATCAGTATTGATGGGACCAAGTTGTTGTTGGACGATGGCAGTTGGATGCTTTTCCGAAAATCGGGCACCGAACCGGTGGTCCGTCTTTATGGTGAAGCATCTTCAGAGGCACGCCTTACCCAGGTAATGGAGGCGGGGCGAGCTTATATTTGCAGCTAGATCATATTCAGAGTTTCCGGAGGTAACACCAATGTGGGATTATACACCAATTGTGAAAGATCATTTTTTGAACCCCCGTAATGTCGGGGATATTCCTGATGCCGATGCCGTTGGCGAAGTGGGTAGTCTGGCCTGTGGCGATGCCCTTAAACTGTATCTCAAGCTGGACGATGATAAGGACAAGATCGTGGATGCCAAGTTTCAGACCTTTGGCTGCGCCAGCGCCATTGCCTCTTCATCGGCTTTGACCGAAATGCTCAAGGGTAAAACTCTCGAAGAGGCTCTTGCAATCAGTAATCAGGATATTGCCGAGTTTCTGGGGGGATTGCCCGAAGAAAAAATGCACTGCTCGGTGATGGGACAGGAGGCTTTGGAGGTTGCCATTGCCAAGTATCGCGGAGAGCCTATCCCCATTCACGACAGTGAACATGACCATGGCCATGCCTACCCTGATTTTGAGGGTGAACTGGTCTGTAAATGTTTTGGCATAACCGATACTTTTTTGAAAAAGGTTATTGAAACAAACAAGTTGACTACGTCTGAACAGGTAACTCACTTTACAAAAGCCGGTGGAGCATGCGGTGGCTGTATTCCCAAGATCAAGGAATTGATTGCACAGGTATTGGGGGAAGCCCAGGCTCAGCCGCGCAAACGTCCCGAAAAACTGTCCAATATGAAAAAAATGCAGATGATCCAGGAAGTGCTGGAGCGTGATATCCGGCCGCTGTTATGGGCCGATGGCGGCGATCTGGAGTTGATCGATATCGATGGGTCAAAAGTACAGGTGGCATTTCGTAAGGCCTGTGCGGGTTGCGCCTCATCCGGCAATACTGCACGCATGGTTGAGCACAAACTTCGTGACCTGGTGGCTGAAGACATCGTGGTCGAGGAGGTTGTTGCGTGAAAGAAATCTATCTCGATAACAATGCAACGACCAAGGTCGACGAAGCGGTTTTTGAAGAAATGCGACCCTATTTTTGCGAGTTGTACGGCAATCCCAGTTCCATGCACTTTTTTGGCGGACAGGTACAGGGAAAGGTGGTTGAAGCCAGGAACCGCGTTGCAGCTCTGTTGGGCGCATCTCCCGAGGAAATTATTTTCACCGCCTGTGGCACCGAGAGCGATAATGCCGCCATACGTTCTGCTCTCGAGGTTTTTCCTGATCGTCGCCATGTGATAACATCGCGTGTTGAACATCCCGCGGTTCTGACCCAGTGCCGCAATCTGAGCCAGAAGGGATACCGTGTTTCGGAGATCGGTGTTGATGGGGAAGGGCGCTTGAACATGGATGAATACAAGGCTGCTGTTGATACTGATACCGCCGTAGTTTCGCTGATGTGGGCCAACAATGAAACCGGTGTCATCTTTCCGGTTGAGGAGGCAGCGGCCATTGCCAAGGCCAAGGGTGCACTCTTTCACACCGATGCGGTTCAGGCTGTTGGCAAGATCCCGATTGATATGGCGCATTCAGACGTAGATATGCTGTCCATTTCGGGCCACAAGCTGCATGCACCCAAAGGGATTGGTGTGCTGTATGTGCGCCGGGGTACGCCCTATCGCCCGTTTCTAGTGGGCGGCCACCAGGAAAAGAGCCGCCGCGCCGGAACGGAAAATACCGCTGCCATCATAGCACTCGGCAAGGCATGTGAACTGGCCGCACAGCAAATGTCGTTCGAGAATACCCAGGTCAGGGCCATGCGGGATCGTCTGCAATCCGCTCTTATGGAAGCCATTCCCCACGCACGCATCAACGGTGGTCTGGCCGATCGCCTCCCCAATACGCTTTCGATTGCCTTTGAATTTGTGGAAGGTGAATCAATCCTGATGCTCTTGTCTGAGCTGGGTGTCTGTGCATCATCTGGCAGCGCCTGTACTTCAGGTTCTCTTGAACCGTCCCATGTTTTACGCGCCATGGGTGTTCCCTTTACCTGCGCCCATGGTTCTGTCCGGTTTTCTCTCTCCCGTTACACCACCGATGCCGAAATTGACAGGGTGGTTCGCGAAATGCCGCCCATTATTGATCGACTTCGGCAGATGTCCCCCTTTGGTAGAGAATATCTCAAGGCCAAAGTGTAGCTTTGTGTGGTGGATACATGGTATCAGTGAGGGCGGCCTTTGGTCGCCCTTTGTTTTTGCTGGAGAAATGGCTGAAATGATATAAAATGTGCGCAACAACTGCTGCAATTCGCCTTATTTTACAAGCAAGGGAATCTGATCATACAATGAGTGCACTGTTGATGCGGTGTGCACATTTTTCCAGAAAGCCTGGTTGTGTCAACTGTGGAGTAACCCATGGAAATAAAAATCCCCGAAGTAGGTGAATCCGTACATGAAGCTTTGGTTGCCAAGTGGCTTAAAAATAATGGCGATACTGTTTCTAAGGATGAGACGCTCTGCGAGATTGAAACCGATAAGATCACACTTGACCTGAATGCGGAAGCTTCAGGAGTTCTTTTTATTCAGGTTACCCAGGGAACTACGGTTCCTATCGGAACCGTGATTGGGGAGATCGCGGTGCTGGCAGATGCAACACTGTCTTCAACGTCTGTTGCGGCAGCTGAAATCACTCCATTGCAACGGGATCTGGCCATCAGAAGTACCGTGTCATCCCCCTCTGCGCGGCTCGAGATGCGTACGGCGGGTATACATCCCGAACTGGTCTCGGCAACGGGCAAGGGAGGACGGATCTTGCCGGATGATGTTAAAGGACATATCCAGGAAAAACTGAGCTGGGAGTCTGAACCTGAATCACAGGCTTTAGCAACAGACGCGTTGCTTTCAGAAGCGTCACAGAAACCATCTGCAACAACTCTCACAAGCCACTTTGATTCTGTCCCTTCAGACTCTGCCAGTATTGTTCCATCCTATCCTGACACTCTCAACGAGCAGCGCACCCCCCTGTCGCCCCTCCGTAGAAAGATTGCGGATCGGCTCCTGGCTGCGCGCCAACAAACCGCCATGCTGACATCGTTTAATGAAGCTGATTTGGGTCGGGTTAATCATCTTCGTGAAAAGTTCCGCGATCATTTTATCCAGCGACACGGTGTCAAGTTGGGGCTAATGCCGTTTTTTGTTAAAGCCTGCGTCCAGGCGCTCAAGGAGTTTCCGGCAGTGAACGCCCGAATTGACGGTAACGATATTGTTTATCATAACTATTACGACATCGGGATTGCCGTCGGCGCCGAAAAGGGGTTGGTCGTCCCAATCCTGCGAAATGCCGACCAGCTGCGACTGTTTGAAATCGATAAGTCCATTACTGACTTTGTTGATAAGATCCAGCACAACCGTTTAACCATTAGTGATCTGGAGGGGGGTACTTTTACCATTTCAAACGGTGGTGTGTATGGCTCGCTACTTTCAACGCCGATTCTCAATCCCCCCCAGAGCGGGGTGCTTGGTATGCACGCCATTCAGGAACGTCCGGTTGTCCGTGACGGTCAGATTGTCATCCGCCCCATGATGTATCTGGCGCTTTCCTACGATCATCGCATCATCGACGGCCGCGAGGCGGTCGGTTTCCTGCGCAGGGTTAAGGAGTTTGTTGAGGAACCTGAAGAATTGTTGCTGGAAGGGTAATGCGGATGGTCCATGATTTCAATTTAAGCATAACAGTATTTTTCCGGATGTATCCATGCTGAGTTACTTGACGAAACGTATACTTTTACTCATTCCTCTTATGGTGGGTATAACCCTGATCACGTTCTCCGTAATTCACCTTGCGCCGGGTGAACCTGTGGAGATGCAGATGGCCATGAACCCCAAGGTGGGTAAAGAGGCCCGTGATCGATTACGGAAGTTTTATGGACTTGATCAGCCATTGCATATCCAGTATTTCAGCTGGGTCGGCAAACTGGTGAGGTTCGATCTTGGGCGTTCCTTTTCCTCCGACTCTCGTCCCGTTGTTGACAAGATCAAGGAACGTCTGCCGATAACCATCTCCCTGAATATAATCGCCCTGTTTCTGGAATTTGGTTTGGCTATCCCCATAGGCATCCTTGCGGCAACTCATCGCGATACCCTGCTTGACAAGGGAATAACTATTTTCGTTTTCCTCGGTTTTGCCGTGCCGACGTTTTGGCTGGCGCTGTTGCTGATGTATTTTCTCGGTGTGAAATTGAACTGGCTGCCAATTTCAGGGTTGCATACGCTGGGAAGCGATACCTATGGGCCTTTGCGCTATCTATGGGATATGGCCAAACACCTGCTCATGCCGATCATGGTGGCTTCCTTCGGAAGCCTGGCTGGATTGTCGCGCTACATGCGTTCCTCCATGCTCAACGTCATCGGACAGGACTACATTACCACCGCCCGTGCCAAGGGTCTTTCCGAAGGGGTTGTCATTTACAAGCATGCCTTGCGCAATGCCCTGTTGCCATTGATTACTCTGGCCGGTTTCTCCATCCCCGGCCTGATCGGCGGCAGCGTAATTTTCGAAACCATCTTTGCAATTCCCGGCATGGGACAGCTCTTTTACCAGGGCGTCATGGGCCGCGACTATCCTGTGGTCATGGGGATTCTGGTGATTGGGGCGTTTCTGACCCTGATCGGCAACCTGATGGCAGATATCAGTTATGCACTGGCAGATCCTCGTATTCGGAAGGGGGTATAGATTTCAGGATGATCGAAATCTCCAATTCATTTTTTTGTGCCGTATTCTGGCAGCGTCTCAAACGCAACCCTCTGGCACTGGCTGGCGGTTGTGTCGTGCTGCTGCTTTTTGTTGTTTCGTTGCTTGCTCCGGTTATTGCTCCTGTTGATCCCAACACCATTGAGGCCTGGCAGGTGTTGTCACCTCCCTCCTTGCAGCACTGGTTTGGAACGGATGAATTGGGACGGGATGTGTTAAGCCGCGTGATTTTCGGCGCAAGAATTTCTCTTAAGGTCGGTTTTGTTGCAGTTGGAATTGCTGTTTCCATAGGTACTGTTGTGGGGCTGGTCTCCGGGTATTACGGCGGTGTTATGGATACGATTCTGATGCGACTGGTCGATATCATGCTCTGCTTCCCGGCATTTTTTCTGATTCTGGCGGTAATCACCTTTCTGGAGCCTTCCATCTGGTACATTATGATGATCATCGGCCTGACCAGTTGGATGGGGGTGGCCAGAATGGTTCGTGCAGAAACCCTCTCCATCCGCGAAATGGATTACATCACAGCAGCCCGCTGTATCGGTTGTTCCGACCTGAGAATCATCTTCCGTCACATTCTCCCCAATGCGCTCTCTCCGGTACTTGTTTCGGCTACCCTGGGAATAGCAGGCGCCATTCTGACTGAGTCGGCCCTCTCGTTCCTCGGCATCGGCGTGCAGCCACCCACCCCCAGCTGGGGTAATATCCTGACCTCCGGCAAAGATTATATCGAGTTTGCCTGGTGGCTTTCTCTCTTTCCGGGACTGTCAATTCTGATTACAGTACTGGCCTACAACCTGTTGGGGGAGGGGATCCGCGACGCGCTTGACCCTCGGGTGAATCGTTGACGACTACATGCAAGCCAAGGCGGAGCGTAATGATATGCGCGAACGTCTATTCTTCATGAGAACTCCTTTTGCCTTGACTTGACCTGGTCACTGTACTAACTTTTATAAAATTACTCTCGCGCGAGGAGCCGTTTATGCATAATGACAAACTGACCGAAGGTCTGACCTTTGATGATGTCCTCCTGGTGCCAGCCCACTCTCTGGTTCTTCCCCGCGACGCCAATCTTTCCACACGGGTATCCCGCAACATCCCGCTTAATATCCCGCTTGTCAGCGCAGCCATGGACACGGTCACCGAATCTCGTACGGCCATCTGCATGGCACGTGAGGGAGGTCTTGGTATCATCCACAAGAATAATACCATTATCCAGCAGGCATTTGAGGTGGACAAGGTCAAGAAGAGTGAGTCAGGCATGATCATTGACCCGATTACCATGCGACCCAACCAGAAAATCAGTGAGGCGCTTGAAATCATGTCCCGGTACCGCATTTCCGGTGTTCCGATTACCAAGCCCAACGGCAAGCTGGTTGGAATTCTTACCAATCGAGATCTGCGTTTTGAGACCGATTATGATCTGCCGATTTCCGCCCGCATGACCAAACGCAATCTGGTTACGGTTTCGGTTGGCACTACCCTGGAACAGGCCAAGGAACACCTAAAGCACACCAGGGTAGAAAAGCTGCTGGTGGTTGATAAGGATCGTTTTCTTAAAGGACTGATCACCATCAAGGATATTGAAAAAGTCAAAAAATACCCAAATGCCTGCAAGGATGGTTTGGGGCGTTTGCGGGTCGGCGCGGCTGTTGGGCCGACTGATGATATGGAGGCGCGTATGGAGGCGCTTCTCAAAGCGGGGGCGGATGTAATAGTCATTGATACGGCCCATGGCCATTCCCAGGGGGTGATCGATGCCATTATTCGCGCCAAATCCACTTTCCCTGGTGTGGAGATTATTGCCGGAAATATTGCCACGGCTGAAGCGGCGGAAGCGCTGATTAAAGCGGGCGCCGATGGCATTAAGGTTGGTATTGGTCCCGGTTCCATCTGCACGACCCGCATGGTGGCCGGTGTCGGTGTGCCACAGATTACGGCCATCATGGAATGTTCCCGTATTGCACGAAAGTATGGGGTACCGCTTATTGCAGATGGCGGCATAAAGTATTCCGGTGATTTGCCCAAAGCACTTACCGCCGGTGCCGATTGTATCATGATCGGTTCACTCTTTGCCGGGACCGAAGAGTCGCCGGGCGATACGGTGCTCTATCAGGGACGTACGTACAAGAGTTACCGAGGTATGGGATCCATCGGCGCCATGCAGGATGGCAGCAAGGATCGTTACTTCCAGTCCGATGTTGGCGACGACGTCAAGCTGGTTCCGGAGGGGATTGAAGGGATGGTGCCTTTACGGGGTCCGTTATCGGCCAATATTCATCAGTTGCTGGGAGGTTTGCGTTCCGGCATGGGCTACACTGGATGTGCCACAATCGATGAGCTTCAAAAGAAGGGGCGCTTCATACGAATTACCGGTGCCGGCCTCAGGGAATCCCACGTCCATGATGTAACCATTACAAAGGAAGCACCCAACTACAGGGTGGGAAACTAGAAGATGACTACTGATATCCACAGCCAGAAGATCCTGATCCTTGATTTCGGTTCCCAGTACACCCAGTTGATTGCCCGTCGTGTACGTGAAGCCCATGTCTACTGCGAATTACATCCCTTTGATTTGTCCATGAAAGCGATTCGCTCCTTTGCTCCCACAGGGATTATTCTTTCCGGGGGACCAAAATCGGTGTATGAGCCTGGTGCTCCCGCAGTGGCAGAGGAGCTTTTTGAGCTGGGTGTGCCGGTTCTTGGAATTTGCTATGGCATGCAGCTGCTGAGTCGGCATTTTGGAGGAGAGGTCGTACCTGCAGGAAAACGTGAATTCGGTCACGCGGAATTGAAAAGCTGCGGACGCCCTGGTCAGTTGTTTGACGGCTTCTTTCTGGAGGGTGTCAGCCCGGTCTGGATGAGCCATGGTGACCATGTGTCCCGCGTTCCTGTCGGTTTCGAAGTCGTTGCCCAAACCGAAAATGCACCGGTCTGCGCCATTCAGGATGTTAAGCGCCGCCTCTACGGTGTGCAGTTTCATCCGGAGGTGAACCACACACCCCGGGGAGAGCTGCTGATTGATGCTTTTGTGCGCTCAGTCTGTGGCTGCACCGGTCACTGGACTCCGGGTCAGATCATTGAAGATGCGATAACCCGAATTCGTCAGCAGGTCGGCAGTGAACGGGTGATTCTGGGACTTTCAGGGGGTGTTGATTCATCGGTGGCTGCAGCCCTGATCCATCGGGCGATCGGTGATCAATTGACCTGTGTCTTTGTGGACAATGGACTGCTGCGTCTGGAAGAGGGCGACCAGGTCATGTCCACCTTTGCCGAAAGCCTCGGTGTCAAAGTGATCCGGGTGAACGCCGAGGAGCGTTTCCTGACTGCGCTGGCTGGTGAGAGCGATCCGGAGAAGAAACGTAAAATCATCGGCAATCTGTTTGTAACCATCTTCGATGAAGAATCCAACTGGATCAAGGACGCTCGCTGGCTGGCCCAGGGCACCATCTATCCCGATGTGATCGAGTCTGCCGGATCCAAGACCGGAAAGGCGCATAATATAAAGAGTCATCATAATGTGGGCGGGCTCCCGGAGTATATGAAACTCAAGCTTCTTGAACCGTTACGCGAGCTGTTCAAGGATGAGGTGCGCGCCATTGGCGAAGAGCTGGGACTTCCGCATCAGATGGTCTGGCGTCACCCATTTCCCGGACCTGGGCTAGGTGTTCGCATTCTCGGTGAAGTAAAGAAAGAGTATGCCGATATTCTTCGCAAGGCTGACGCAATCTACATGGAAGAGCTCTACTCATCTGGTCAATATCATAAAATCAGCCAGGCTTTTGCCGTATTCCTTCCCGTTAAAAGTGTCGGTGTCATGGGTGATGGACGCACCTACGAGTATGTCATAGCCCTGCGCGCCGTTGAAACAAAGGATTTTATGACAGCGGGATGGTATCCGCTCCCCTATGAGGATCTGGCGCGTATCAGCAGCAGAATTATCAACGAGGTCAAAGGGGTCAACCGGGTGGTGTACGACATTTCCAGCAAACCGCCTGCTACGATCGAGTGGGAGTGAGTTTTTACAAAATGTATCACTGGAATCGGCACGCAGTTCATTCTACACGAGGGGGGTATGAGTTTGGCAGCCATTTCATTTGAAGAAATCATGTTTACCATCATGTCGGCTACGCAAGACACCTTCAAAAGCTACATGAACATTGACCTGTTGGCCGGCAAGGTTGAAAAACGGGTCGATCCGGTTGATTCCGATGTGACGGGAATCGTGGGCGTGGCAGGTGATCGTGTTGGTTATATCATCATTGCCACCGACAAAAAATCGGCCCAGTTCGTAGCCAAAGAACTGCTGATGGTTGATGAAGCAGATGATGAATGTATTCGGGATGCCGTTGGCGAGTTAACCAACAATATCGCCGGAGTATTTAAAACAAAGTATCATGAACAGTACGGCAGTGTCGCGCTTGGACTGCCGCTTGTCATTTCCGGCCAATTACGTGCCATTTCCGAGCCTCCGGATGAGAATGAATCTTCCAGCATCAATGTTCAGTGTAAAGGTGTCACCATTCCGTTCAGGAATGCCGATGGCTCCATAGCCCTCAAGGTTATGGTGTATATGTAGGGAGTTGGTTTGGATGGAATTTTGTATCATTACGGCATTCTGTTGCAAGAGGTTGATTCCTGGTTTACGACCTGTCTGCACAAACATGCCGATCTGATTGCCTGTCGTCACGGCTGCTCTGCTTGTTGCCGTGGCCTGTTTGATATTACCCTGCTGGATGCTCTGTACCTTCGAAGCGGTTTTGAACAGTTGCCCGAATCCGTGAGGAGTGCAGTCAGGCTGAAGGCAGCGTCCCGTCTAGCTGTCCTGAATACACTCTGGCCTGCGATTGGCGAGCATTGGTTGCTTAACACAATCCCCGAATCGGAGTGGGACGACATCATGCCGGAAGATGATGAAACCCCCTGTATTCTGCTTTCCAATGATGGTGCCTGTCTTGTATATGACCATCGTCCCATGACCTGTCGTCTCAATGGTATTCCCTTGATTGACAGCGATGGCGAGGAACTCTTTGACGAATGGTGCACACTGAATTTCGTTGATCAGGATCCCCGCGGGATTATGGACCTGCGTTATCCCTTCAAGGAGCTGTTTTCCCAGGAGTTGATGCTGTTCCGGGAAATGACTGAAAGGGTGTTGGGCAGGGTTTTTAATGAACTTGATACACTCATCCCTGCTGCGATTTGCATGGATGTGGGAATGCTCATCGCGCATGTTAAACACGATAGCCAGTTTCAGTATTCCATGGCACAATCTCAAAATCAGCATGATACTGATCGCTTACCTCAGGAAACTGTCTGACGAGCAAGATGCCTGTATCACCTAACTCCCAGAAATACTTTGACAAAACAGAATTATATCCAGTAGTATGACGAATCTTTTCTCCTCAAGGAACCATGGATGCAAGCTGCATTAAATCTCATTGGCGATGACCTGAAGCGTGTAGAACTGCAATTTCGCAAAGATCTGGAGTCGGACGTTCCCCTTATCAGGAAGGTAGGGGAATATGTTCTCTCCAGTGGCGGTAAACGTGTTCGTCCGGCGTTGCTTTTACTTGCAGCCCGACTTAGCGGCTATGAGGGTTGCAAGGCTGTTCCCCTGGCAAGTGTCATAGAGTTCATTCATACCGCCACATTACTCCACGATGATGTCGTGGATAGCGCAACTCTGCGACGCGGCCTTGCTTCGGCCAACACGCTGTGGGGAAATGAAGCTTCCGTACTGGTGGGCGATTTTCTCTTCTCGAAATCGTTCTCACTGATGGTTACCGTGGGAAGTATGGATATTCTTCGAATTCTTTCCGATGCGACAACCGTTATCGCCGAGGGCGAGGTTATGCAACTGCTCTGTACCGGCGAACTTGACTTGACGGAAGAACGCTACATCAATGTAGTGCGCTCCAAGACCGCGATTCTCATGTCTGCTGCTTGTGAAGCTGGCGCCATTCTGGGGAATGCGTCTCCTGACAAGCAAAAAGCTCTGTCTGATTTTGGAATGAATCTGGGAATAGCATTTCAACTTATGGATGATACGCTTGACTATATTGCCACCGAAGAAGAGTTCGGAAAAAGTATCGGCCATGACTTGGAAGAGGGTAAGATAACCTTGCCGCTGATTCATGCACTACGTAACTGTTCGGCCGAAGAGCGTGATATTATTGCCGGAGTTATTGAAAAGGATGAGATGACTCTGGACGATTTCCGGGATGTTTCCGGGTTGGTACAGCGTTACGGTGGTATCGATTATACACTTGCCGCGGCACGGAAGTACATTGGGGGGTGCGCCGACCATCTGCACGAATTTGGCGCAAGTCCCGTAAGAGAAGCCATGCTGGGTCTGGCAGAATATGTCGTCACCCGCAGCAGATAAGAAATTGTACCGGCGTCGAGCCTTGGATATTCCCGGAGGAAACATGGGAAAAATACTCTTTTTGTGTCTGGTGATAGTTTTTGCGACTCTCACTGCTTGTGACCGCAAAACTCCGGGGTTATCCGGAAAGCCCATCACTGCCGTGGAAAAGATGCCAGCGCCCGACATCACCGTAACCGCCCTGAATGGCGACAAGCTGAGACTTTTCGATTTGAAAGGGAATGTGGTTGTTCTCAATTTCTGGGCCACCTGGTGCCCTCCCTGTCGCGAGGAAATACCATCCATGATGAAGCTGAACTCAGTCATGAACGGCAAGCCGTACCGGATGGTTGCCGTATCCATGGATGAGGGAGGCAAACCGGCTATCGAAGAATTCTTTCGGACGAGTGGTTATCTGCTCCCGGCCTACACCGACCCAGACGGCAAGGCTGCTGCTGCCTATGGAGTGACCGGCTTTCCGGAAACCTTTGTCATTGATAAAGGTGGCGTTATCATCAAAAAAATAGTTGGTCCCCTTGACTGGTCTGCGCCTGATACGATTTCGTCCTTAGAGGATTTAATGAAATAGAGGTGCTCTTGCCATGCATAACCAGGAAGTGACCTATGCAGGGGCATTTATTGCCGGTCTGCTTTCATTCTTATCTCCATGCGTTCTGCCGTTGATACCGTCGTATATTACCTATATTACCGGTCTTTCTTTTAATGATCTGCAGGCAGAGCATCCCACACACCTTGTCCGCCGGAAAACTTTTTTTCACTCCCTCTGTTTTGTCACTGGCTTTACCGTCGTTTTCGTGCTTTTAGGTGCATCCGCGACTCTCATAGGCACATTCCTGCAGCAGCATACCAGCCTGATCAGAAAAATCGGCGGAGTGCTGATTTTTCTGTTTGGATTTCATGTGACCGGACTGGTTCCGTTTGGATGGCTGCTGGGGGAAAAGAGAGTTACCGTTCACCATAAGCCCACCGGCTACGTGGGAAGTTTTCTGGTTGGATTGGTTTTTGCGGCCGGCTGGACCCCCTGCATCGGCCCCATTCTCGCCTCCATACTCATGGTGGCTGCCAATGAAGAAAATGTTATCTACGGAATCATTCTACTTCTGGCCTATTCCCTCGGCCTTGCTCTCCCGTTTATGCTCTCTTCACTTGCACTGCATCACTTTCTGATTCTCTTCAATCGCTTTAAACGTTTTATCCGCATTTTTGAGATCATTACCGGTGTTTTTCTGATGTTGGTCGGTATTCTCATCTTCTCAAACTGGCTCTCACGCCTGTCAGGTTACGCCTCATACCTGTTTGGTGGCGTGTAGATGAATGTCCATCGCTCCCGCCACTCAGTCCAACTCTCCGTGGCTGACCTGGCTGTTACCGAAGCGTTTTATGGCGGTATTCTCGAATTGCCGATGCAGCGTTCCATAACAATTCCCGGAGCTCCTGAACATCTTCTGTTGGACATGGATGGCATTGCCATTGTTTTTGTCGAAGAGGGAGATGTCATCAGGGCTCACCCTGTTCTGGAGCAGCGCCTGGTGATGTTTCCCCGCGGTATCGGAGTGACCCTACATTTTGATGTCAAGGATATCGAAGGGATCAATGATGCTATTCTGGAAGAGGGATTGGAGATACTCTATCCTCTTCAGCTGAAGCCCTACGGTGTCAAGGAACTTTGGTGCTTTGATCCGGATGGGTATCTGGTTGTGCTTGATGAACCTTCCGGCTCGAATTCCTCAGCTGGATCATAGTCATTTTTAATCAACCGTTTGGTAGTTCAGGCAATCTTCTTCAGTGAATCTCCATTCTCACAACGCTTCCCGATGAGTCGTCGCCTTTCTTTGAAAATTCCCGTCAACTTCGCTATTCCAAGTTCCATTACACACAGCTTGAGTACAAATTGATTCTCCATGAGGAGGTGTGGAAATGAACGTCGCTGGGTCTAGGCAGGATCAAAATATCAACTCCAACTCCTCATCAAAAATGCTGATGCACAACATTCTGCAGGCGATTCCCGATCTTATTTCCGTGATAGACAGGAATTTTAAAATCGTTTACAGCAACTGGCGCGGAGGGCATGAGTATGCTGCACCCAAAAAACGTAAGAATAATAAGCAGTGTTATGAGGTGTATTATCCCGATCTGAATTCTCGGTGTGATCCGTGCCATCTTGTTCAGGTCTTTGAAACGGGAGAAACCATTGTTACGGAAAAGTTTAACCCCACGGTTGGACATTTGGAGATACATGCTTTTCCCATATGTGATGAATCCGGAAATGTTGTCATGGCTGGCGAATATCTGCGCAATATTTCCGACCGTAAACGTGCGGAGCATGCACTTCGGGAGGCAAACCAAATGCTCGAAGCGCTTATTAACGCATCACCACTTACCATATTCGCCATGGATCTTGATATCAACATGACCCTCTGGAATCCGGCTGCGGAACGTATGTTTGGCTGGAAAAAAGAAGAGGTTCTTGGTAAACCTTATCCGCTCATAACCATAGAACAGATAGATGAACTTAATGAAAGTATTCGATTGTGTATTATGGGTGAGAACAGGCGTTCCATGGAAACTCGCCGTTTGCATAAAGACGGACATTTCATCGATGTCAGCGTATCGACAGCCCCGATGCTGAGCAGTGAAGGTGTTTCCATCGGGTATGTGGGGATCATGGCTGACATCAGTGAGCTCAAGCTGGAGCAACGGGCGCTCAGGGAATCGGAAGCAAATTACCGGGCAATCTTCGATGCATCCAATGATGCGATTTTCGTATTTGACGTTGAAAACGGAGCCATTCTTGATGTTAATCAGAAAATGTGCCAAATGTATGGTTATCTGCGTGAAGAGGTCTTGCTGCTTACCGTGGAAGAATTGAGCGCTGGTTTTCCTCCCTATACCCAGAGGGATGCGCTGAAACATATTTGGAACACGAGGGATAACAACTCACATATGATCGAGTGGCTTGCCAAGGATAGATCTAGCCGGCTTTTCTGGGTCGAAGTGAATATGAAAGGCGCAGTGATTGGTGGAACGTATAAGGTTTTAGGGGTTGCCAGGGATATTACGGAGCGGAAAATAGCCGAAGAAAATAACAGGATCATGCAGGAACGGCTGCTCCAGGCGAACAAAATGGCGGCAATCGGTACCCTTGCTTCGGGAATTGCCCACGAGATTAACAACCCCAACAATTTCATTCTATCCAATGCTCAGTTTTTCGCGGATATCTGGCCCGATATCAACAGAATTCTAACCCGCTATGGGGAAGACAATGGCGAGTATTTTCTTGGCAAATTCAGTTATCACGAGGCTGCTACGGTTATTCCCAAAATGATCGACGGTCTTACAGAGGGCGCCTACCGTATCAAGGGGATCGTCACCGGCTTGAAGGATTTTGCTCGTCAGGAAAAGACCCGCCTTGATCAACTTGTTGATATAAATAAGGTTGTTGAAGCGGCGCTCGCCATGCTACACAATAAAATCAAGCAGCATACCGACAACTTTTCCTGTACCTTGGGTAAGGCTCTCCCACCTGTCAAGGGCAGTTTTCGTCAACTGGAGCAGGTGATCGTAAACCTGACCATGAATGCCCTTGAGGCGCTGCCTGACAGGAATTGCGCTGTTTCCATCACCACTTCATACTCGGAATACCTGGGGCAGATTACCATAAAGGTTAACGATGAGGGTGTCGGGATGACGGAAGATGTCCAGAAGGCCATCTTTGACCCGTTTTTTACCACTAAACTTGATAGTGGGGGAACCGGCCTGGGGCTATCGATCAATTTCAGCATTGTTAAAGAGCACAATGGCAATATCGAGTGTGATTCCAAACCGGGAAGGGGAACAGCCTTTTATGTGAGAATCCCGGCAGTACGGTTTGAAACTGAGGAGAATAATAGCTTATGACAGGAAATGCTGTGTTTACGATATTGATTGTTGATGATGAGCAGCACATTCTTTTTTCATCGGAATCACTACTTCGTTTTGCAGGGATCAGGGATATTCAAACCCTTGACGACAGTCGCAAGGTTCTGCCGTTACTGGAAAAGGGAAAAATTCATATCATCGTTTTGGACCTGTTTATGCCGTATGTTTCCGGCCGGGAACTCCTCACTGCCTTGAGCCGGGATTACCCGCACATTCCGGTGATAGTTATGACCGCTGCTGATGAGGTCGACATGGCTGTTGACTGCATGAAGGCGGGGGCTTTTGACTACCTTGTAAAGCCGGTGGAAAACGCCCGCCTGGTCTCCAGCGTGAAAAAGGCGCTGGAGATCTGCAGTTTGAAAAACCAGATATCGCAGTTGCGGGAACATTTGCTGACCAACCGTGTCAAGCATCCGGCCGCCTTTTCCTCCATGGTTTCGGCTAGTCCGAAAATGTCCGCAATTTTCCAGTACTGCGAGGTTATCGCCGAATCACGGCAGCCGGTTATCATTATGGGTGAGACCGGCACCGGCAAGGAATTGATCGCCAAGGCAATCCACACGGTGAGCGGTGTAAAGGGTAAGTTCGTGCCGGTCAATGCCGCCGGCCTGGATGACAATATGTTCTCTGACACCCTCTTTGGCCACAAAAAAGGCGCCTATACCGGCGCCGATCAGGCCAGAGCGGGGCTCATCGCCCAGGCGTCGGGCGGCACCCTGTTTCTCGATGAGATCGGGGATTTGAATGAGGTGTCCCAGGTAAAGCTGTTGCGTCTGCTTCAGGAACAGGAGTACTATCAGGTCGGTTCGGACATGCCGATGGTAAGTGACGCGCGGATCCTTGTGGCCACGAACCGGAATCTCAGGGGGTTGACCGCAACGGGAAAATTCCGCAATGACCTTTACTTCAGGCTCTGCACGCACCAGGTCCAGATCCCTCCCCTCCGGGAAAGAACTGAAGACATTCAAGTTCTGCTTGAGCATTTCCTGGCCGAAGCGGCCCAGGAGCTGAAAAAGAAAAAACCATCGTACCCCTCCGAATTGATCACCCTCCTTTCCCTGTATGACTTTCCCGGTAATGTGCGTGAGATGAAAGCGCTTATCTTCGACACCGTGGCCCGTCACAGCTCGGGTATTCTCTCCATGGATTGTTTCAAGGAACTTATCGGAACCCGCGTCCCCCAATCGGGCGCCGAATCATCGCTGGCGAAATCAGTTGTGGAAGGGCTGCGGGTAACCCTTGAGCGGCTTCCCACGGTACGCGAGGTTGAAAACTACCTTGTGGATGAGGCGATGAAGCTTGCAAACGGCAACCAGGGCATTGCGGCCTCAATACTCGGCTTCACTCGCCAGACTCTGAACAAACGCCTGCGCAAAGGAAAGGATATTGTTTCTTGAACGACTCCGATTTGACCTTGTCCCATGGTTCATGCATGGGGCGCGGAGGGGTGAGAAAAAATTTTCTCCTGTAATCATTTTTGCTGAGCCCATGGCTTGTTGTTGCTAAATCCGTTAATATTAAATGATATTGAATGGTTGTATGTTCTGACGTTGCCTGGCGCGTCAGTTGTATTGATTGTTATGCTCCATTATCCCCGTCTCCCGCCCCAATTCCCGGCTCCCTTTCCGCTCACAATTTCTTACCCATTACAACCACCATCAAACATATCAGCCGTGTAACACACCGATTTATTAAGACTAAATGAAATGTCCTCGCTGGCACGGTCTTTGCCTTTTTTTATCCGTTGCTTTTGCCGCCAACAAGGGCGGCCTGTGACGAAATTCCGGATCCATCAATAAAGAAACTGCACCAAAAAAAATAACAGTGAGGTTGGAATGAAAAAAGTATGTACCGCGGCGTTTTTGTTCATCTGCTTGGCTATCACCACAACATCCTGGGCATCCTATTCCAGAGGGTATCTGCCTCTCCCTGCCGGCACATCTCTTTTATGTACGTATTACAATTATATTAGCGCGAGCAAACTCTACAAAAACGGGACGAAAAAAGGGCCTTCGGATGATTATGATAAAAGCGTGAATGTGGGAATGCTCAGATATATTCATTACATGAAAATAGGTGAGGCGCTCTATGGTGATGGCGGACTTACCATCAATCCGCAGGTTATCGTGCCGTTCGCCGATATCAGTCTGAACGGGAATTACGAAGCTCTTTCGGGCGGTAAAGACATTTCCGCCACCGGGTTTGGCGACCCGGTTGTGCTATCCACATTCTGGCTCGTCAATGACCCCAAGAACAGGTTGTGGGTCGGTTTTACGCCATGGCTGACCATCCCCCTGGGACAGTATAAAAAGGATAGACTGGCGAATCCCGGTGGTAATCGCTGGGCTATCAAGCCGGAGGTAGGACTGGTAAAGGGAATTGGCGACAAAGGCTATCTGGAGCTGACCCTGGGCGGCGAATTCTACTCGGATAATAGCGAGTATCAGGGCAATAAACGACTGGCGCAGGATCCTACCATACAGGCGGAAGTCCACTTCAGTTATGACATTACCAAGAAATGGGGTACCGCTCTGGACTATTATTATTCCAATGGCGGCGAAACCAAGATCAATGGCGTCAGGCAGAACAATCAGTTGAGCAATAACGGCTTAGCGCTCTGCATGTTTGTGATGCTCGGCTCCAGCAACCAGTTACTGGTTTCCTACCGTTATGATTTTGCGGTCAAAACCGGAACCGACGACAAAACGCTGGGCCTGCGTTGGACCTATCTCTTCTGACGCATTGATTCGTAGAGCATTTCTTTTGTCATTGGGCGCTGCAAAGCGCCCATTTTTTTGCGTGACGCAAGCAGCCACGCCGGAGTATCCGGCACAATCCACAAGGCCCCCTCCCGCCTAGAGCATAAGCGCACCTTTAAGCTTTTAGTCCCTTCCCCTTCAAGACGTTAGCGCAAACGCTCCCCTGTATATTTTTTCTCACCCATCAAACGACCACAAGCAGTTTTGTGTTCACAACATATCGAAATTGCTAAAAAAATTATATGTTCACTGACGGCATGGACTCTGCAAACTATGAGCAACCGACAGCGCCGCGCAACCCCGCAAGCACCAGGCGAACAGTGTTAGACGCCGAATAAAAGGAGGTGAATAAAGACCAATACAATCAGCGGATTATGACCCAAAAGGGGCGGAAATCGTGGCGCATCGATGTTCATTACGCATTTATACGAAAGAGGAGGATTTATCTCATGGCACTCGCAGAACAGGTATTTAATTTTCTTATTCCATCAGTGAGCAAATTGGGAGTGGGCGCAGTCAAACAGCTGGGAGCAACGGCGAAATTTATTGGCGGCAAGAAGGCTTTGATTGTTACCGACAAGGGGCTGTTTGATCTTGGCGTCGCGAATCAGATAGTCGAACTGCTTAATGCCGACGGTGTCCAGGCGGTTGTATTCAGTGGCGCCGAGCCGAACCCGACGGACCTCAATATTCGGGCGGGTGCGCAGGCGTACAAGGAAAATGGTTGCGACATTCTGGTTAGCCTTGGCGGAGGCAGTTCCCATGATTGCACCAAAGGGATTGGCATTGTCGTGAACAATGGTGGCGATATCCGTGACTACGCGGGGATTGACACCTTCTCAAATCCCCTTCCTCCGTTTATTGCCGTCAACACCACCGCCGGCACGGGTAGCGAAGTAACCAGTTTTGCTGTTATTACCAACACCGAAACCCACGTGAAGATGATCATCGCCTCCGCCAGAATCACGGCAACCGTTGCCATTAATGATCCGGTGATGATGGTCGGACTGCCGGCCCATCTGACCGCGGCAACCGGTATGGACGCCCTGACCCATGCCATAGAAGCGTATGTCGCCGTCCTGGCCAACCCGGTTACCGATTCCCTGGCGATAGGCGCCATCAAGCTGATCGCCGAATGGCTGCCCCAAGCCGTTGGCAATGGCGCCAACCTTGAGGCGCGCGACAAAATGGCCTATGCCGAATACCTGGCCGGAGCTGCCTTTAACAACGCGGGCGTAGGAATTGTCCACGCCATGGCCCATCAGCCCGGTGCGCTGTTTAATAAGCCCCATGGGGTCTGCAACGCCATTATTCTGCCCCACGGCTGCACGTTCAACCTTATCGCCTGTCCGCAGAAATACGCGGACATTGCCGCGGCCATGGGCGTTAATATCGCCGGTTTGACAGCCATGGAAGCCGCTGAAAAAGGTATTGAAGCCATCAGGAAATTGTCCAGGGATGTTGGTATTCCCGCGGGCCTTGGCGCTATCGGCGTTAAGGAATCCGATATTCCTCTGCTGGCCGACAACGCCATCAAAGACCTCTGCTGTTTCTTCAACCCGCGCCAGATCACTCTGGACGATTTGAAATATCTTTACGCGGAAGCGATGTAGGTGTTCTGAGTTGATTTCAGTGAGGCGCTGAAGATACGCTTAAACTGAGAAGAACAAACACAAAGGGGGAGTTGGCCATAAAGCCAACTCCCCCTTTGGGATAAGAAAACCACCGTCATTTTGGCGGGAAGAAATTCACCGTCCGTGCACGGCCAGCAATGTCCGCGTTATTCCAGTTCCGGAATTAGCAACCTTTGAATTTCGGAGGCTGTTTGCCGACAAAGGCGTTGATCCCTTCGAGGCCATCCCTGGTTCGCGCCATTTCGGTAATCCCCCGCGCTTCCTGCTCCATCTGCGTTTCCGGAGTCGCGGAAAAACAGTCATTCAAGAGTTTTTTGACCATGCCATAGGAGCGCGTTGGTCCATTTTCCAATGACGTGGCCAGTAATTCGGCTTCACTGAGAAGAACTTCATCGGAAACCACTTTGTTGATTAGGCCCCAGTCAAGGGCCTCCCCGGCCTTCAACCGGCGGTTGGTCAGTATCAGCTCCCGCGCTCTGGAGAGCCCGATCATCCGTGGCAAAAGGTAGGTCATGGCGCCGTCGGGGGAGAGCCCCGCCGCGGTATAGGCCGCCATGAATGACGCCGATTCACCGGCAAGGATGATATCTCCGGCAAGGGCCAGGCTCATGCCTATTCCCGCCGCCGCGCCGTTTACCGCCGTGATCAGCGGCTTGTCCATCCGCATGAAGCGCGAAGTGGCCGCGTGGCAATAGGTGGCCATTTCCTTCAGGATGACCGGTAGCTGGGCGCCTTGCTCGGCAAAATACGGCAAGTCACCGCCAGCGCAGAAGGCTTTACCGGTACCAGTGAGAACAACGGCCCGGATTTCCCAGTTTTCGTCACAACTGATGGCGGCGCTCATCAGTTCCTTGCCGGAGGTCAGATTTAACGCGTTGAACGATGCGGGGCGATTCAGGGCGATGTACGCGGTCTGTCCCCTGATTTCAAAGGCGATGGTCTCAAAATTCATGTCACAACACTCCTTTCGGCAGGCGTTTGGTTACCGAACCGCTCTACACTTTCTCAAAGATTCCCGCCGCTCCCATACCGCCGCCGATGCACATGGACACCATGCCGTAACGGGTATTACTCCGTTGCATCTCGTGGAGCAGGCTCGCCGTCAGCTTGGCGCCGGTGCAGCCAAGGGGGTGGCCCAGGGCTATTGCCCCGCCGTTTACGTTAACCCTGGCTGCATCGATTCCCAGCTCTTTGACACAAGCCAGCGACTGGGCTGCGAAGGCCTCGTTCAGTTCGATCAGGCCGATATCATCCAGGGAGAGCCCCGCCATCTTGAGCGCCCGGGGGATTGCCTCCACCGGACCGATGCCCATGATTTCCGGCAGCACCCCTTTGACGGCGAAGGCGACAAAACGCGCCAAAGCTTTTTTACCGGTCTTTTTCAGGTAATCCTCGGAAACCACCATTACCGCCGCGGCGCCATCGGTCATTTGTGAGGAGTTACCGGCGGTCACCGTGCCCGAAGCCATGAATGGCGTTTTGAGTTTGCTCAAACCATCGGCCGTGGTGTCGCTCCTGACGCCATCATCGGCGTCAACCAGCTCCGTACTCTTCCGGATTTTCCCGTTTACCAGAGCGCAGTGCTCAACCTCGACCGGAATGATCTCATCGCGGAATTTGTCCGCCGCCATGGCGGCTGCCGCCTTGGCGTGGCTTTCCGCCGCAAACAGATCCTGCTCGGCGCGGCTGATGTCGTACTTTTGGGCCACAAGCTCAGCGGTGACGCCCATGGCCGCGAAGGTTTCGGGCCAGCTGGCCATGAGGGAAGGGTTGGCGCTGTATTTTCCGCCACCGATCGGAATCATGCTCATACTCTCGGCGCCGCCGGCAATGATGCAGTCGGCAAAACCGGCCATGATCCGCTCCGCCGCTGATGCGATGGTCTGCAGACCGGACGAGCAGAAGCGGTTGACCGTCTGGGCCGGTACTTCAACCGGCATACCGGCTTTCATCGCCGCAACCCGGGCAAAGTTCATTCCCTGTTCGCCCTCGGGAAAAGCGCAGCCGATAATGATATCTTCAACATCAAGGGGATTTACTCCGGTCTTCTCCATCAACCCCTTGATGGCGGCGGCGGCCAGGTCATCGGGGCGGATATCCTTGAATTTCCCTCTTTTAGCCTTACAACCGGGAGTACGGCAGGCTGACAGAATGTATGCGTTTCTCATTGGTATTCTCCGTAGTTATTACTTGTTAGGTCAGGCCTGAGCTTTCTTGCCCAGCTCATGTTGTTCTCTCTTCCCGGGCGTTCTAGTTCCGGAGTGGCTTGCCCTTCTTCAGCATGTGCTGGATACGCTCCAGGGTTTTCTGCTTGCCGCAGAGGTTGATAAATGCTTCACGCTCAAGCTCCAGAAGGTATTCCTCGGTAATCAGGGCGCCACCCGGCAGATCTCCGCCGGTGATGACGTCGGCGATGGTTCCCCCCAGGAATTGGTCGTACTCGGATATGAAGCCGCCTTTCTGCATATTCCAGAGCTGGGATTTTATGCTTGCCGCCACGCTGCGGCCCGGTGCCTTCAGGCCGGTCATGGGGCGGCCTGGCCGGTAATTGGCCGCCATTGCAATAACCTTCAGCTTGGCGTCATGGATGCGCTTACGGATGTTCATGGTTATGGCGTTGCCGCTTTTCGTGAAGCCCATCTGGACCAGCTCCGAGGCCGATGAGCTGACTTTCGCCATGCCGATATTCATGAAGTTCTTGAAGATGAAAGGGGTGATTTCCGCGCTGTTTTCCTCGGCCAGAATCATGGCGCGCAGCGCCATCTCCTTGGTGCCGCCACCGGCGGGCAACAGACCGACGCCGATTTCCACCAGCCCCATGTAGGTCTCGGCGTGGGGTGTCATGGCGTCGGCGTGCAGACAGATCTCACAGCCTCCGCCCAGTACCAGGGCGTGGGGCGCCGCAACCACCGGAACGCCGCAATATTTGATCGCCATCATGGCCTTCTGGAAGCTGTCTACGGTCCGGGAGATGTCATCAAATTTTTTCTCGGAGATCGCCGCCACAAATTGCGCCAGATTGGCTCCGGCGGAGAAAGCCGCTCCCTCATTGGCAATCACCAGACCAATACCCTCTTCCTCGGAGCGTCTGATGGCCGTGTGAATCATCTGGAGAATGTCATGGTCTATGGCGTTCATCTTGGTGTGGAATTCCAGGCAGAAGACGCCGTCATCCAGATCAATAACCGAAGCGCCGCCATTTGTTTCCACGATCTTGTTGTTTTTCTTGAGGATAGGGAGGCTTACAAAGCCCGGTATTGCTGGCGTTTCACAATAGCTGGCGCCCTGGATGTCATAGTAAAACTCTTTGCCTTCCTCAAACCGATAGAAACGCTCGATTGCCTTGAGTCCTGCCGGTACGGTGACGCCATCGTTCTCGGCCTTCGCGACGAAACTGGCCACACCGATTGCGTCCAGCATCTCGAAGGGACCCAGTTCCCAGTTGAAGCCCCATTTCATGGCGTTATCGATATTAACGATGTCACCGGCGATTTCCGGTATCCGGTTAAAAGCGTAGATCAGCGTGTCACGGAGGTTGATCCAGGCGAATTGCGCCGCCTTGTCGCTGGAGTCGAGGAGCGATTTAATTCTCCAGACCGGGTCATCAATGGTTTTGACCGCGTCCGTCGATGGGAATCGCGGGCGTTGCGACGGGACATACTCGCCGGTTACATAATCGTAGTAGAAAGAATCCTGGCCGCTCTCTCCTTTGACCTTCTTGTAAAAGCCCTGTTTGCTTTTGTTGCCCAGCAGCCCCTTTGCCACCATGTCACCCACAAAACCGGGGAGCTTGAAGATTTCCCGCTCCTCGTCACGAACCAGGAGCTCATGGGAGTTGTTGGCCACATGCAGGAGCGTATCGATACCCACCAGATCGGAGGTGCGGAAGGTCGCGCTCTTGGGGCGGGCCGTGGCCGGTCCGGTAACGGCGTCCACCTCTTCGACGGTCATTTCCATCGCCAGCATGGTGTGGATACAGCTGCAGATGGAGTAGACACCGATCCGGTTGGCGATGAAGTTGGGGGTATCCTTGCCATAGACAACGCCCTTACCGAGCCGCTTTTCGATAAAGCTGGCCATAAAGGCTATCACCGCTGGATCGGTATGGGCGCAGGGAACTATTTCCAGCAGCTGCATATAGCGCGGCGGATTGAAAAAATGAGTCACCAGCATATTCCTGCGGATGTTCTCGGGCAGACATTCCGCCATTTCATTGATTGAAAGGCCGCTGGTATTGGTGCTGAGGATTGCGCCCTCCTTCAGATTGGGAGCGACCTTATCGGTAAAAAGCTGCTTTTTGATCGCCATGTTTTCAGTGACGACCTCCACCACCCAGTCGCACTGGCGCAGCTCCTCCATATTGTCTTCGAAGTTTCCGGTCTCAATGTAACCGGCGTAGTCCGGCAGGAAAAAAGGGGCCGGCTTCATTTTCTTGAGCCCCTCAAGTCCTGCGGCGGCGATACGGTTGCGCACCTTCGGATCATCTATGGTCAGACCGGCCGATTTTTCAGCGGCGTTGAGTTCTTTCGGCGCCATATCCAGCAGCACGACCGGAATTCCCGCGTTGGCGAGATGGGCGGCGATTGTCGCTCCCATCACCCCGGCGCCCAGTACGGCCACTTTGTTGATCTGTCTCATTGTTTCCTCCGCATATGATGTATGTTTTTGTCGAGTTGTATCTGTCAAGCTTAATACAGTGAGCTCAATACAAAGAGAGCAGGGCCAAGCCTGCTCTCTCTTCACCCGTTCCTCTGTCCTCCGGAATGCGCTAGTCCTGCATGGTATATTGATCCTTCATGGCATAGACATGTTTTTTCCATACCCGGTCAAAGCGCTCCTGGTCGGTCAGGGGGTGCTTGATCATGGCAAGGGAGAGCTCACGCTGCTTATCCGTGTTGCTCGGCTTTGAGTAGATATTGAGGGCGTATTTGGAGAAATCACGCACCATGAAATCGAAGATTTCATCCGCGAGATCATCTTCTACCTCATAATGCTTGCGGTTTTCCAGAATAAGCTGGCCATAGGCGACCATGGTGAGGATTTCACCCAGGGCGAGCAGATAATCCACATCCTTGGTCTGCTCATCGCTGGGCGGCGCCTTGGTGAGCATGGTCTTGAAGAGCTTGATCTGTTCCTTGAAAATCTCGACATTTGGCAGGCTGCAGGCGTCATAGGCGATGTTGTAGTCATGGAACTGGATTTTACCCAGTCCCCGCGTCGGCCCCTGGTCGAAGAGGAATGTGTCATTCACCGGATCATCGCGGCGCGGCACTTCCGGGTATTCCTTGGGATTGAACAGGAAGTTCTTCAGGAACTTCAGGACCAGCGCCATGTTCACGTGGACCGTCCCTTCCAGTTTGGGCAGCATGGGCAGTTCGGTTTTCGCGATTTCAAAGAAAGGCTCGTTCTCGAATCCCTTGGCGGCGATGACTTCGTGAAGAAGGTTCATCACATCCTCGCCCTCGCGGGTCACCTTCATTTTCACCATGGGATTATACATCAGATAACGCCGATCATCGGCATTGGCTTGCCGCATATAATCGCTGGCCCGCTCGGCGAACAGCTTCATGGCGATGAGCCGGCAGTAGGCGTCGGTCATCATCTTCTTCACATGGGGGAAGTCTGTGACGAACATACCGTATACGTTGCGATTGGCTGCGTGGTCGATGGCCTCATAGAAGGCGTGGGTGCAGAGGCCGATGGCGCAGAAACCCAGGTTGAACTTGCAGACGTTGATGGTGTTCAGCATGTCGTCCCAGGCTTTGGGACCTTTCTGCATGATATCCGCGTCGGTGATCGGATAGTTGTGCAGGGCGAATTCGGCTACGTAGTTCTGCTGATCAACAACGCTGCGGACACAGTCGTAATTGGGATGCTTTGAATTTACGGCAAAGAAAACGTAGTCATCCGTATCGGACATCTTGGCGAACGTGGAAACCAGGGCGGCCTCATTGCCGTTACCGATGTAGTATTTGTCGCCGTTGGCCTTATAGGCGCCGTCGGCCTGGGGGATAAGCATCATGTCGGATGAATAGATATCCGCTCCGTGTTCCTTCTCGGAAAGGCCGAAGGCGAAAACTTCGCCATCCTGAAGTAGCTTGGCCGTCTTTCTCTTCAGTTCTTCGTTGTTGCCCATCCAGACCGGTCCCAACCCCAGCATGGAGACCTGCCAGGTGTACCAGTAGGTCAGGCCGTAAAATGCGGTGATTTCCGAGAATTCACAGTTGCGGTAGGTATCCCAGCGTGAATCGGGAGCGCCATAGCCTTCCGGCGTCATCAGGGTCGCGAAGATCTGATTGTCCTTCATGAAGTCCACGAAATCGTAGTTCCAGACTTTCCGGCGCCAATCCGCTCTCAGTTTTTTAAGCCCCTTGTTCTCGAAAAAATCGATAGTCTTGAGCATAACCTGGCGCGATTTCTCGTCCCTGTATTTCCTTGTATGTTTTTTTGGATTGAAAAGAATCATGGTTTTCTCCTGCTACATAATGATTTTGATTGTATTGTCATAAATGTTTATTGCCTTCCAAGATAGTTTGCCGTTAAGACACCTTTATTAGTTTCTAAAAAACATGTACCCATCTTGCCATGACCCCATCAGAGTCATATCCGTTTCGTACCTGAACAACTTTTTGATACTCAATCATCAGTTGGTCGGTTTTGGTTAGCCAGTGAAAGAGACCCAAATCAACCCGATGATCATTTGCCGCATCATTTTGCTTTTCATTGCCAACTTTTGTTTCACCAAGCGCTAGATAGCGCCACTTAACAGAGGCAAAAGTAGCTGGTGTAAAGTCATAGGACAGACTGATCTGTGATAAAAACGTTGGATCTTTGCTTTGTGAAGCTGTTCCACCCGTGGAAGACATCCAATCCTTGTTGTCCGTGTAAAAGGCTCCTTCTACAATCCCACTGAAATGGAAGCCATAGCCCAGTCCTTTTTCCACACCAAATTGGGTGGTAAACGTATAGCGGTTTGAAGCAAGCGCACTACTTGATACAAATTTGTCATGATCAAAGTTGCCGGTAGGAAAAGTCACCCACGGCGTAAATCCGGCCCAGAAGTTTTTTTCCGGTTTATTGATAAACCAGAATGTGCAGCCAATTGTCAGATCTCCCATTGATGTGGTTGTTTGATCCAAGCCAAGCGCGCCGATTTTAGTGCGTACGGTGCCGAAGACAGGTATTACAAATTGCGGGTCAACTGTCATACCGAATAATTTTCCATAATGGACAAAACGGTATATTGGCACGTTTACTTCGAGTTTGTCCTTCCCAGGAACTTCCTTGCCTTTGGAATAGAAATTACTGGAATCCAGATGCTGGAAATAGACAATGCTTAGATTTGTTCCTGGTGGAGCAGCAATATAGTCTCGTGGGTTTCCATCAATTGCCATCGAAACATCAGCTCTCAAAAATATAAAAGTAAATAGCATAATACCTGTTGAATACAGTAATTGCCGTGTTTTGTTGTTTTCTATTCTTTTGTACATGTGATTTTCCACCTTTCTCTAGTTATTTGAATTGCAACTCAGATACTGAGTTATTACGTTGTGAATAACTATCTCGGATTAAGGAGGAGATGCAGGCTTGTCATGCTTTTATACTCTATTACTATTTCTCCAGATATTCATGTTTTCGGCAGACTTTATCAAATTGTCGTGACAATCGGGGTGAGCGATTGAAATAAGGGCCTCCGCCCGCTGCCAGGTGTTCATGCCTTTCAAATTGACCTTGCCGTGCTCCGTTACGACAAACTGGGTACAGGTGCGGCTGGCGGTGACGATGCTGCCAGGGGCCAGAGTGGGCACAATCCGCGATTTGACTTCTCCGCTTTTCCCATGGGTGGAAGAGAGGCAGATAAAGCTTTTACCGCCTTTGGACAGATAGGCGCCCAGGACGAAGTCCAGTTGTCCGCCAGTACCGCTAATTTGCTTTATCCCAGATGATTCAGAAGAAATCTGTCCAAAAAGATCAATCTCCACGGCATTGTTGATAGACACAAAGTTGTCAATCGATGCGACTCTGTGCACATCGTTGACATAATCAACGGAACAACTCATGACGTGTGGATTGTTGTGGACGAAATCGTACAGCTTCCGTGTTCCCGAGCCGAAAGCAAATGCCTGACGGTATCTGTCAATGCTTTTACGGGAACCATTGATCTTGCCCTGGAGGGTCAGGTCAACAAAGGCGTCAACGTACATTTCAGTGTGCACTCCGAGATCCTTCAGGTCGGATTCGCCGATCAGCGCGCCCACCGCGTTGGGCATGCCGCCGATCCCCAATTGCAGACAGGCTCCGTTGGGGATCTCTGCCACGATCAGTTCCGCTACTTTGCGATCCACATCGGTAATGGCATTTGCCTTCAGTTGCGCCAGAGGCGGATTATCTCCCTCCACAATGTGGTCAACCTTGGAAATGTGAATGGCTTCCTCAAAACCGCCAAGACACCGGGGCATATTCTGGTTGACTTCCACGATGATTACCGCCGCCCGTTCACAGACCGCCATCAGATGGGATGCCTGGGGCCCGAAGTTGAAGTAGCCATGCTCATCCATGGGCGCAACTTGGAACATGGCCACGTCAACCTTTTCGATGTTTTCCCGATAGAGCTTGGGCAGCTCCGAATAGCGCATGGGGCTGAAGTATCCCAGTCCCATTTCGATAATCTTGCGATCGACAGCCGTGCAGTGCCAGGAGTTCCAGGTGAAGTGCTTTGCAGGCTCGGGAGTTGTGCAGATTTCGGGCATCCACATTGTTATACCGCCGCGAACTTTTATGTCATTCAATTCACCGGCGCGGGCGGCCAATGCCTTGTCGGTGGCAACGGGGTGTCCAACACAGATCCCGTAATCCACCCAGTCGCCCGGCTTTACCGCCTTGACCGCTTCTGCCGCTGATACAAGTTTTTGCTGATACATGTTCGTGTGTGTCATATGGCGCTCTCTCCTGAATTCAGTTCACATTCCGTGAGTTACGCGTCTTCCCTGATCCTTCTTGCGACCCTCTTGATATTCAGCAGATTTTTGTAGGAAACGTTTTCCGTGGTGATGTTGCCGCCGCGCGCTCCGCACCCCAGGGTTAAGGACGCCGATAATCCGCTTGTGAGCCCGCAGACGCCATGCAGTGAAGGCTGGTTCCAGATGACCCTGCCTGCGGGGACTCGAAGCGCATATTCTTCCAGAATTTTCTCATCCTTGGAGAAGGCAACCGCCGTATGTCCCGCTCCTCCGAATTCCAGCACCGCGACGGATGCATTGATTGCCTCATCCTTTCCGTTGGCGATATACCAACCCAGAACCGGTGATAGTTTTTCATGGCTCATCCAATCGTCATGGCCGATGGCTTTGAGGGGAATCATCAGAAGTTTTATATTACCCGGGATCCTGAAACCGGCCAATTCGGCAATTTTCTGCGGGGACTGCCCGACGATCTGTCCTGATGGCACTCCTTTTTCCTTATCAAACATGATAGCTTCCAGTTTGGTTTTTTGTTCGTGATCACAGATGAATGCGCCTCTTTCCTTGAACAGTTTCAGCATTTGGTCAGCAGTGCCCGGGTTATCGAAAATCACCGACTGCTCCGTCAGGCAGAGTGTGCCGTAGTCAAAGGTTTTTGATGCGATGATATTATTGACAGCCATGCTCAGATCGGCGCTCTTTTCAACGTAGACCGGAACATTGCCTGGTCCGACGCCGAGTGCCGGATGGCCGGAGCTATAGGCTGCTTTGACCATTGCGCCACCACCGGTGGCGATGATAATCGCTATGCCGGGGTGCCTCATCAGGATATTAGTGGCCTCAATGGAGGGGGTCTTGATCCATTGAATACAATCGGTTGGTGCCCCGGCGGCAATGGCTGCGTCAAGCATTATCCGTGCGGAAGCAGCGCCGCAATTTTGGCCGCGTGGGTGAAAAGCGAAGATAATGACATTGCGCCCCTTAAGACTCATGAGGGCTTTGGATAAAATGGTGGAAGTCGGGTTGGTGGTTGGGGTAACGGCAGCAACAATACCGAAAGGCTCGGCTATATGGATGACACCGTTTTTCTCTTCTATGATGCCTACCGATTTTTCATTTTTCATCTGTTCGTAAACGACTTGGCTCGCGACGTAGTTTTTCACAGCCTTGTCTTCCACCTTGCCCATGCCGGTTTCTGCAACAGCCATTTCGGCCAGCTTTCCCGCGGCGGCTGCACCGGCAGCGCTCATCGCTTCGGTAATCGCATCCACCTGTTTCTGGGTGAAATTCTTCATAACGTCTAATGCCTGTCGTGCCCTTTGAACCATCGTATCAACTTCTTGAAGTATTCCTGACATCCATTCCTCCCTTAGATTTGTAGGTCGCGCTGAGCGACCTCATTCGAATTACAGGTTTATTTTTATGGTTTTATTTTCAGTGTTTGTGTGGTTGGCAGCCTCCTTTCCGGTTTATTAACGACACTCTATTATGGGAACAAAAACCGCTCGCATCCTCTCGGGTCGATTCGATTGTGGATTGTTACGGCTGTGAAATGTTCTCCTGAAAATATGAGGGCGGTAAACCCGCCCCCATAACAAGGAGAGGTACAACTGATATTGGTATAGGCATGATTAGTGCCAAATAATTACATTCGACGATTACCCAATAATATAAGATTGTTAAGTCAATATTGCGTTGCTGTAGTGGTATGTGGATTCATGTAAAGAATGTTTACAGGGCCATGCTGAAACGTGAAGGGAATGCGCGTGTTTTGTGGGATCCGGTGAGGGGTGTATAGATTGTTGCGGAAGGAAAAAAAGGGCGGGGGCGGGACAGAGCGGATGGCCGCTTACAATTAATGAAAAAAAGGATATGGATGTCAGGATGAGATTGAAATAGAACAGTCGTCTGGACCTGATTTCGCATCTGTGATGATATGAAGATTGTCTGCCAACAGGAAAAGGATACGGGAATGGATGTTCTGACACTGAATCTGCTGATTTTTGAGTTGCTTGATGACGATCATGCCGTGGCGGTTGCCGAGGCAAAAAAACTCCGTGACCGCGCTGTCGCCAGCGAGCGGATTATCACGGAGATCGGGAGTTTTCACACTATCCCGGGACCGGGCGGAGATGGTCAATTTTGATGAGTGCGTCGATTCCTTCGAAGCCTTCCAGACGTTCTCCCATACCTGCCTTGCGGCGTTTTCAAGCCGCTCGCGTACGTGAAAGTCACCCCGGGTCCGATAGCGCAGGAATCGGCTCGTCTACTGAAGGAGTGCAAACAGCACGGAGATTTATGCAAAAAAAGCTATTTCGCGCAATGCTCGCTAAGAACGCTAACGGAAAATCGGATAGCTATCGGGATTACTGCTCCACCAACTTCCAGGTCAGATCCGGGTTGTACTCCTTCATCTTGCGGGCAATCTCGGCTGTTTTGGGGCCAAGGTTTTTCTGATACACCCTTCCACGCTGATTCACCATAAAGGTCATTACTCCGGAGACACCCCAGCGGGCGGGGAACGCAACCAGCGCATGACCGGCTATCATGTTGTTGTTGATAACGTAGTCGAATTTCCCTCCCGGTGCATGGGAACCCTGACGTTTGAGAATCCGGAAGTAGTAACCGTGGAACGGGCGGCGACCCTTTTCACCTTCCGCACGTTTCTGCATGTATCCCTCTTCCCGCGCCTTGGCAACCATAAGGCCAAGGGGGCTCTGCTTGTCACCGCTGGCGGTCGGCCAGTAGAGTCCATCTCGCTTTCCCGGAGAACTGATCAGGCGTTGGGCGTATTTGGGGATCTGCTCACCCTCCTGGTCGGGCATGGTGTAGTATTCGCGCTGCGCATCCAGATATGACTTGCAGACCTTGATGGCCAGCAGTTCGTTATGACCGATGCGGCGTGTCAGTATTTCTTCTCGCCCCGCTTCGGTATCGAACAGCCAGCTGGCATCCCTCTTGACAACGGGAACCGGGAACGGCCACTTCTCATCGCCGATTAACAGAATTGCCTTTGAATCCCCATCTTTGACCAGTTCAGTGCGTTCCTGAAGTTCACTTGAAAAATGGCTGAATTCAGCGGCCTGCTCCACCGGGTCACCCGGTTCCAGATCCTGGGACACCGGTCCGAATATGTATCTGAGCTTCTGGTGATCTTTGGCTGTGACAGCGGAAAGCAGAGATTGCAGGGCTTCTTCCGGAGAGGAATACACCTGTTGTTTCCCGGGCATATCCACCTGTGCGGAGAAACTGCTGGTCGCAAACATGGTTGCGACCACCACTAGACCTGTGCAGTACCGTAACAGGGTCGGGAACCGTTTTGTTGTGAGTGCTCTTGTCATTCTAGCGATCCTTTCTTGATCAGGGCCGGTATGACTTGGCCGGGCATACGGACACAGTACTGAAGCAATGGGCGTGGGATGCCCTGGCGCGGAATGTATCAGTGTCCGCGCTGTCTGCGGTTTTCCTTGTCATTGGGGTCAGACTCGGGAGCCTGGCGAACAGTGGGTTGTGGAGTCTGTTGAGGAGGCGCTACGTTGACACTGGCAGGAGCCTTTCGCTGCTCAACGGACGGACGCTGTGCCGGGGCGGGCCGTTGTATCGGCTGTTGTACCGGAGCTGTTCGCTGCATCGGTTGTTGAACCGGTACCATTTTTTGGGGTTGCGGCTGTTGTGTGGCTGGAGCTTTCTGTTGCAAGGGAGCAGGGCTTCCTGTCTGGCGCATGTTCTCCTGGCTGGTTTTGCCGCGTTCGCGATAAATGGTGGCATCCCTGGTTGAGCCGTAACCGCCATACCCCGACCGGGAAGCTGGTTGCGTGCCCTGCATGTCGCGTCCCCGGTAGATATCTCTGGTGGATGGCTGTGTCGTGGGTCGGGGAACTACTGCACCGGTCCCTTGAGTTTGATGTTGCGTCTCAATCCTTGGGGCGGGTTGCTGTGGAACGGTTGGGGTGCCTGGCCGGGGGGCAACGCCAGGTGATTGCCACTGTTTTCCGCTACGGTCATCACCCTTTCCGTGGTTCTGCTGATCACGGACAGGGGCGGGCGGCGTGGGTTGTGTGGTGATAACCGCTGCCGGTTTTCCACCAAGGGGCATGCTTTTTCCAGGCAACTTCTGGTCACGGCGATCATCGTTCTTTCCTGGGTGCTGCTGATCATGGGCAGGAGGTTGCGTAGCTGGTATTGAGGTGATAACCGGAGTTGGTTTTCCACCAAGCGGCACATTCTTCTCCTGTGGTCGTTGATTTCGGGGTGATGCGTCCGGACGACTCGGCACGGCCGGACTTGGCAACGGTCCTCCTCCCCGTTTTTGGTTTCTTTCGCCTGGCCGTTGATCACGACGCACATTGCCCGGTTGTTGCTGGCGCACATTGCGGATCTGCACATCATGACGGATCTGTTCCCGGAAGCGCACGCTGTCGTGCCGCATCACATTTTTGTTGATGTTGATGACCCTGTTGGTTTGGTTGATGTAGATGTTGTTTCTCACCTGGACATGGGGCCGCGCGCGCTCAATCCATGGGCGGCCCCGCCAGCCGTGGTAGAAAACCTTGTGTTCGCGCCAGTCGAAGTCGCGGTTCAGCCAGGCGCCGATGGTAAAGCCGATGCCAAAGGTAATCAACCCGAAACCGGGCGAAGGGCGCTCCACATACACGACCTGGGGATCATAGGTGGGGACATAGATCATCTCCGGCTCAGCAGGGAAAATGCTGATATATCCATCCTCCACAACCACCTGTTGTTGCCGGTTGGAAACCAGGTTGCCGGCTGCGCGCGCATCCTGACGCAGGAGCTGGATCGCATACATGAGATCATCGTTCTGATTGATAAAGGCCTGTCCCAGTGCCACGGTCCAGTCATACTTCTGGTCCATCATGGTGAGCACATCGGGGTAATGCGCCACGGCCTTGACGCTGACATCCCAGTACTGGCGGTCGATTCTGGCATATCTCCCATATTCAGTGATATAGCGCGCAGCCTCATCGATCTGGTCGACAAAGGTTGCAGCCGGGAGTATCTGGGCAATCAGCGGGTCCGGGTAAAGTGCAATAGGAGCAACCAGATCTTCCAGTTCTTCCATGCTGAAGAGAGAATCGCTCTGCTGCTCATCCGTTCCAGGGTAAGAATCCGGACCGCTGTCGGCCCACGCAGCCTGTCCCACGATGAGGCAGAGCACAAAAAGTACCGTGTGAATCATGAGAAGAATTTTTTTCATCGGTTTCTCCATGGTGTTTTGTGTGTCATGGTCGGCATTTTGCCCAATTTTCAAAAACTCGCACGTTCGAGTTACCGGCGCAAGAGCCAGAAGATAAACGACAGTATCGCGGAGAGCAGGATGCAGGTGGTCAGGGGAAAGGAAAAACTGTAGTGCGCCTTCCTAATGTAGATGTCACCCGGCAGCCTGCCCAGCCAGGGGATGCGCGGAGAGAAGGAAATGATGACACCGGCGGCAACCAGGATCAGCCCCATGATGATCAGGGGACGGCCGATGCCGTTCATGACTCTTTCTTCCGCGGCAGATAACGTTCTTTCTCGCTGTAGATGCAGCCGCAGTACTGCTGGCGATAGAGCCCCATTGCCTTTGATTTCCTGATTCCCTCCTGCCAGCCGGGGCGGAAATCCTCATAGTGAAATCTGACGCCAAACTCTTCTCCGGCCTGTTCACCCACTATTCTTATTTCGTCGTGTCGTTGGTAGCGACTGTACAGCAGGGAAGCGCTGAATGCGTCAAAACCGTTTTCCACGGCCATGGCAGCGGTAGCCCTCAGGCGCGATGCATAACAGTAACTGCAGCGCAGGTGTGGTTTGTTGGCCACATGGGACAGAAACCCTTCCAGGTCATAGTCATCCCGAACAAGCAGCGGCATTACTTCCTGAACGGCCATGTCCCTTGCCGCGGCAAGCCGGTGGGTATATTCCTGATAGGGGTGAATATTGTGGTTGTAGAAAAAGCCGGTCACAGCGTGACCGGCTTCGCGTAAAATGTGCAGGGGATAGAGACCGCAGGGACCGCAGCATATGTGCAGCAGAATGTTCATTGTTCAGAGATTCTCCAGCAGGTGCCCCATCTTGTCGCGTTTGGTGGTGAGATAATCTATGTTGGATTCCGTGGCCACCATTTCAATGGCTACCCTGTCAATGATATCGATTCCGTAGCCTTGCAGGCCGATCAGTTTTTTGGGGTTGTTGGTCAGCAGTCGGATCTTTGTAATGCCCAGCGCCAGCAGAATCTGGGCGCCGATGCCATAATCCCTGAGATCGGCCTTGAAACCAAGTTCCAGATTGGCCTCAACCGTATCAAGTCCCTTGTCCTGTAACTCATAGGCCTTGAGCTTGTTGACCAGTCCGATGCCGCGTCCTTCCTGGCGCATGTAGAGAATTACGCCTTTGCCTTCTGCGGCAATTTTTCTCATGGCGCTGTGCAGCTGATCGCCGCAGTCACAGCGCTGGCTGCCAAGCACATCCCCGGTCAGGCATTCGGAATGGACACGTACGAGTACCGGTTCACCCTTTTTGAATTCACCCTTTACCAGGGCGATATGCTCCATCTTGTCAACGTCATTTTCAAAGGCAATCGCCCGCCAGTCGCCGCCGTAACGGGAGGGTATCTGCGCCTCAGCAACCGTTCGTACCAGGCGCTCGTTTTTGAGCCGGTAGGCCACCAGGTCGGCTACGGTGCAGATCTTAATTCCGTGGTGTTTGGCGAACTTTTTCAACTCCGGCATACGGGCCATGCTGCCGTCGTCGTTCATGATCTCGCAGATGATGCCGGCCGGGCGCAGTCCAGCCAGGCGCGCCAGATCCACCGATCCCTCGGTCTGTCCGGAGCGGACCAGTACACCACCCTTGCGTGCGCGTAAGGGGAAGATGTGCCCGGGGCTGACAAGATCTTTGGCGCTGGCACCATCCGCAACGGCGGTGAGGATGGTGTGTGATCGGTCAGCGGCGGAAATGCCGGTGGTCACGCCATGTTTGGCTTCGATGGAAACGGTAAAGGCGGTTTCAAAGGGGGAGGTGTTATCGCGCACCATCGGACGAAGACCAAGAGCGTCGCACTTCTCAGGGGTCAGGGTCAGACAGATCAGGCCGCGTCCGTTTTTTGCCATGAAATTGATGTTTTCAGGAGTAGCGGCTTCGGCGGCCATGGTCAGGTCGCCTTCATTTTCACGATCCTCATCATCCACCAGGATAACCATTTTACCCTGGCGAATGTCTTCGATTGCTTCTTCAATGCTTGATACAGACATGTTTAAAAGTGTCCTTTCGGTTCATGAGCTTGCGGTTTGTTTTCAGGTATTCGGACGTGGGCAGATAACCGGTCACACCGATTTATTCACGTTAAGGGATCAAGACCCAGGGCCTGAATACTTCCTGTAAAATATCATTCTTCCGTTGGAGATACAATGTTTTGTGCATGTTATGGCCACAAGGCGGATAACTGTGGTTCCTGCTGTATCCGGTATATGTTTTGAACCGGGCGAAACAGAGTGAATAACATCGATGGAGAGAGGGGGGCGGGCATACCGGACAGTTACTGTTATGATGTCTGTATCTTGGCCATGAATAATATCCAAGGAAACATTTCTTGTTCGAGATGTCGATAACGCGCTATTTCTCCGTAATTGCGCCAGCTTTATCAAACAGATACGTGTTGCCATTTGGCGCAAGCATGCGTGCTTCAGTCACTTTTCCCGCTACGACAGTTGCATCCAGAGCAGAGCGTTTGCCACCATCCCAATGATAGTGAACAAGCTGAGATGTCGCACCCTTGCGCTCCTTGACGATGACGCCGGCGGTTCCAATCTGTTTGACGAGCTGGTTGTACATCATCATTGGCTGTAAGGCATGAATAAATCTCTTGTTAAAGACAGTGGTCGTTACGCCGGGTTGCGCTGCCGTTACCTGCAGTGGGGAAACGCAGAATACAATCAGCCCTATCAGTACCAGATTATTGATAAAAAATTTCATGTTCATACTCCCTGCCGCCTGAAAGTTTTACATTACGTAGGTGTTTTTGACACAAAAGAGGCGAGCCATGCTCGCCTCTTTTTGTTCAAGTCATCCGGACTATCGTTTCAGATTGTAGAATACGTCATGCCCTTTGAACAGGGCGCAGTGGTCCAGTTCTTCTTCGATGCGTAGTAACTGGTTGTACTTGGCGACACGGTCGGTGCGGCAGAGCGATCCGGTTTTGATCTGGCCGGCGTTGACCGCCACGGCCAGGTCAGCCAGGGTGGTATCCTCGGTTTCACCGGAACGGTGCGAGATAACCGTGGTGTAGCCGGCCCGTTTGGCCATCTCAATCGCCTCCAGGGTTTCGGTCAGTGTACCGATCTGATTGAGTTTGATCAGGATCGAATTGGCGATGCCCTTCTGGATGCCCTCCTTGAGGATGGTGGGGTTGGTGACAAACAGATCGTCACCCACGATCTGGATGCGCTTGCCCAGTCGTTCGGTCAGAAGTTTCCAGCCATCCCAGTCGTTTTCCGCCATGCCGTCTTCGATGGAGATGATCGGATATTTGTTGACCAGGTTTTCATAGAAATCAATCAGTTCTGCAGCGGTTTTTTCTTTCTGGGGCTCGTTTTCAAGAGTGTATTTTCCATCCTTGAACAGTTCCGACGAAGCCACATCCAGTGCCAGCAGAATATCCTCGCCAGGCTTGTAGCCGGCTTTGACAATGGCTTCCATGATGACTTCCAGCGCTTCCTCGTTGGATTTCAGGTTGGGAGCGAAGCCGCCTTCATCACCAACAGAGGTATTGTATCCTTTGCCTTTCAGCACGGATTTGAGAGCATGGAATATTTCGGCACCCATGCGCAGCGCTTCTGCAAAACAGGCAGCGCCGGCCGGCATGATCATGAATTCCTGAATATCCACGTTGTTATCGGCATGGGCGCCGCCGTTAAGGATGTTCATCATCGGCAGCGGCAATTCGCGCGCGCCTGCTCCACCGATGTACTTGTACAGCGACTGGCCGGCTTCATCGGCCGCAGCCTTGGCAACTGCCAGGGAAACGCCCAGGATGGCATTGGCACCCAGCTTGCTCTTGAACTCGGTACCGTCCAGTTCAAGCATCTTCATATCGATTGCCACCTGCTCGTCGGCGTCCATGCCGATCAGTTCGTTGGCAATTTCGTTGTTGACGTTATCTACTGCCTTGAGGACTCCCTTGCCCAGATAGCGCGATGAGTCGCCGTCGCGCATCTCCAATGCTTCACGCTCACCGGTGGAAGCGCCGGATGGCACTGCGGCCCGCCCAAAAGCACCGGATTCAAGGAAAACATCGACCTCCAGTGTCGGGTTACCGCGGGAATCCAGAATTTCTCTGGCATAGATATCAACAATTTCACTCATTATACTGCCCCCTTGCATGTCGTCGTAATATGGGAGATAGTATCTCCATTGATCTTATCGTTAGTTTTATATCACACAATAAAAAAAGAATACAGCGCTTGCAGATAAAAACCTGTCAGTAATTCGAGTGGTCTTCACTGTCTGCATACCTTCACAAACCGTCAGTATAGTGGTATGTAACAGATTCACGGGAACTTTCGTTGATAACCGGAGATGTTCATGCCATCCGATGCTCTCAATAAACTGACCATCGATAAAACGCAGCAGAAGCCGGTTTCCGGTTCAAGGCGCGGTATGCGACCGGCCATGATTTCCTGCGGCATCCTTATTCTGCTGTTCGCACTGGTGTTTGTGATCAGGGGGCGCGCCGTTACCATTGAAACCACAACGGCGACCCTGGTGTATCCAACCCAGTCCTTTACCCGTCTGAATGCCAGTGGGTATGTGGTTGCCCAGCGCAGGGCAGCTGTCGCCTCCAAGATTACCGGGAGACTGGAATGGCTGGGTGTCGAGGAGGGGAGCAGGGTTTCGGGAGGTCAGATCATTGCCCGGCTCGAAAACCGCGACTTGGCGGCCGACGTGAGACAGAGCGAGGCCGGGCTGAGCAATGCCAGGTCCGTGCTGGAACAGGCCAGGGCCGAGTTGAGCGACGCCGGTCAGTCCTTCAGACGGCAGAAGGAACTGTTGAAACAGGGCATCGTTGCCCAGGCAGATTATGATCTGGCTGAGGCCCGTTTCAGGAAGGCTGTTGCCGGCACATCCGGAGCGGAAGCCAATGTGCGTGTTGCCGATGCAACGCTCTCTGGAGCCCGTGTTTCCTTTGATTACAGTTTGATCCGGGCGCCATTCGATGCGGTAGTGCTTACTAAGAACGCCGATGTGGGGGATATCATTACGCCACTGGGGGCGGCAGCCAATGCAAAAGCCGCCGTATTCACCATTGCCGATATGGGATCGTTGCAGGTTGAGGCTGATGTCTCCGAATCAAACCTGGGGCTGGTGAAAAAGGGGCAACCCTGTGAGATATCCCTGGATGCGTTGCCGAATGTCCGTTTTCGCGGAGTTGTTCATACCATTGTTCCGACCGCCGACAGGAGCAAGGCTTCCGTGATGGTCAAAGTATCATTTGTGGACCTCGACAGCCGCATTCTTCCGGAAATGAGTGCCAAAGTCGCTTTTCTGGAGCGCGAGGCCGGAAAGGAAGATCAACGGCCGAGAATCGCCGTCAACCCCGCTGCCATTGTCAGGTCTGGCGGCCGCGATGGCCTTTTCCTCGTAAGGGGAGATCGGGTTGAGTTTGTGCAGGTAAAGCGGGGCGCACGATTTGGAGATCAGCTTGAGGTCAGCGGTGTCAAGTCGGGAGACAGGGTGGCGTTGCGACCGCTGGAAAAACTCAAGGATGGCTGCCGGGTTGTGTTGACGGAGAAAAAATAGATATGCTTAACGGTAAACCACGCGAAATTGCCGTCAGCATCCGCGATGTGTACAAGTCATATCGCCGTGGATCTCAGTCCGTGGCGGTTCTGGAGGGTATATCATTTGACATTGAGCGGGGAGAATTTTTGGCACTGATGGGGCCGTCCGGTTCTGGCAAAAGCACCCTGCTCAACCTGATTGCCGGTATTGATACGGTTGATAGCGGCTCCATCACCGTTGAAGGTGTCGATATCGCCACGCTCAGTGAGAGTGATCTGGCCCGCTGGCGTTCTGCCAACGTCGGTTTCATCTTCCAATTCTACAACCTGATTCCGGTGTTGACGGCATTTGAGAATGTGGAGTTGCCACTCTTGTTGACATCTCTGTCGCGCAAATCCCGCAAAGAGCATGTGCAAACGGCGCTTTCGGTTGTGGGACTAGCTGACCGCATGGAGCACTATCCTTCCCAGCTTTCCGGTGGACAGCAGCAGCGGGTTGCCATTGCCCGGGCCATTGTAACCGACCCAACCATTCTGGTGGCAGATGAACCAACCGGGGATCTGGATCGGGTTTCGGCCAAGGAGATCCTGGATCTGGTGGGCCAGCTGAACGCCGGGTTCGGCAAGACGATCATCATGGTGACCCATGATCCGCGGGCTGCCGAAAGGGCGCACTGTATCAGGCATCTGGACAAGGGTGAACTGAGCAATGTTTCTGCTTAGAATCCTTTTCAGGAATGCGTTCCGCCACAGGTTGCGCACACTGCTGACCATACTGGGAATCACCATTGCTCTTCTGTCATTCGGCCTGCTCAGAACCGTAGTCAGCGCCTGGTATGCCGGCGTGAACGCCTCGTCAGCCGGCCGCCTGATTACCCGCAATGCCGTATCTCTGGTTTTTTCCATGCCGATTTCGTATGCTGAGCGGATCAGGCAGGTTGAGGGGGTCAAGGGGGTTTCATACGCCAACTGGTTTGGCGGAATCTACATCACCGAGAAAAATTTCTTTCCCAATTTCGCCATACAACCCCGCAGCTACCTGGAACTCTATCCGGAGTTTGTGATTTCTCCCGAGCAGCAGAGGTCTTTTTTTACTGACCGCAGGGGCTGTCTGGTCGGACGCAGACTGGCCGAACGCTTCGGGTGGAAAATAGGTGACAACCTTACCCTGAAAGGGACAATTTATCCGGGAAGTTGGGAGTTTGTGGTTTCGGGAATTTATCGGGGGGTTGATAAGACTACCGACGAGAACCAGTTTTTCTTTCACTGGGATTATCTGAACGAAACAGTGAAAAAAAGTGTGCCCCGCCGGGCCGATCAGACCGGAGTATACGTCATAGCGCTTAAAAACCCGCAGCGTGCGGCCGAGATCTCGCGCGCGGTGGATGCGCTCTTCAGCAACTCACTGGCTGAGACACTCACGGAAACGGAAAAGGCCTTCCAGCTCAGTTTTGTATCCATGACGGAAGCAATTGTGGTGGCAATTCAGATCGTTTCCTATGTGGTGATTGTCATCATTCTTGCCGTGGTTGCCAACACCATGGCCATGACCGCCCGTGAACGTATCGGTGAATATGCCATCTTCAAAGCCATGGGTTTCCGCTCCCACCACATCGCCGGAATGGTGTTCGGCGAATCGCTGTTTATCACCATGAGTGGCTGTCTGATCGGCATTGCCCTGACATTTCCGGTTGCCCATGCCTTTGGAGAGGCAATGGGAGCTTTTTTCCCGGTTTTTCGGGTCGAATCCTCTGCCTTGTATCTTGATCTGTTGTTTTCTGTGCTGATAGGTGTAATAGCGGCCCTCTTTCCCACCTGGCGCGCCGTAAGGATCAAAATAGCCGATGGTTTGAGACGGATAGGTTGAACATGCAGGAGTATATATGAAAGCAAGAATACTGATTGTGGATGATGAATTGAGCATGCGTGAGTTTCTCGCCATCCTGGTGGAACGAGAAGGGTACGAAGCGGTTGTGGCCGCCCATGCCGAAGAGGCTCTTGGGCAGCTGGATAGCAGTGTCTTCGATCTGGTCATATCCGACGTGCAGATGCCGGGACTGAATGGCATTGAACTCCTTGCGCGTATCAAGGCCATGGCTCCGGACACGGCCGTACTGATGATGACCGCCTTTTCCGCTGCCGAACAGGCGGTGGAAGCCATGAAACTGGGTGCCTACGATTATATTTCAAAACCGTTCAAGGTCGAGGAAATCAAGGTTCTGATCCGCAATGCCCTGGAAAAATCCGATTTGAAACGGGAGAACACCGTCCTCAGGCAAACCGCCCAGCAGCGTGACAGCTTCTGCGGGATTATCGGCGCCAGCCCAAAGATGAAGGAAATCTTCTCGCTGATCAGAAAGGTCGCGCTCAGCAACAGCTCGGTGATGATCCAGGGAGAGAGCGGCACCGGGAAAGAGCTGGTGGCCCGTGCCATTCACGATAGCAGCCCCAGGGCTAAAAAGGCCTTTGTGGCGGTCAACTGTGGCGCAATTCCCGAGCAGTTGATGGAGAGTGAGCTGTTCGGCCACAAGAAGGGGGCCTTTACCGGTGCGGTGGCTGATCGTGCCGGTCTGTTCGAGCAGGCCGATGGCGGGACGCTGTTTCTGGATGAAATTGGTGAACTGCCGCTGTTGATGCAGACCAAGCTCTTGCGCGTTCTCCAGGAACGGGAATTCAGACGGGTAGGGGGCGCCCAGGTGCAGAAATCTGATGTGCGCATCCTGACCGCCTCCAACCGTGATCTGCAAAGTCAGGTCAAGGATGGTGGTTTTCGTGAAGACCTCTTCTATCGCATCAATGTGATGCAGATCGTGGTGCCGCCGCTCAGGGAGCGCATCGAAGATATTCCGGTTCTGGTGGATCATTTTTTTCGCAAATACGGCGATCCACAGCAAGCGGGGGATATCATCACGCCTGCTGCGCTCAAGAAGCTGATGAACTACCCCTTTCCGGGAAATATCCGGGAACTGGAAAACATCGTTGAACGGAGCCTGATTCTTGACAGCTCACTGATTCATGAAGAGAATCTTCCCCTTTTGGCGTGTTCTGATGTGGTGCCCTGTCTCGGTGGCGATGCAACGATTCCTGCCGAAGGAATCGAACTGGAAAGGCTTCTGGACGATCTGGAAAAGAAATATCTGCTGAAGGCACTGGAGATGACCTCTGGCGCAAAAAAGAAGGCTGCGGATCTGTTGGGTATGTCGTTCCGTTCATTCCGCTATCGCCTGGCAAAATTTGGGCTGGATTCCGAAAATGAGTAAATGTGACGTAAATTGTCACCTTGGGTGACGTTGGTTTGTACAAAGATCACACATTGGACGCGTAACCATAGTTAGATTCCGTAAAAACAACTCGTTACGATTGGACCAGCTGTTGGCTTGCTCTTTGCTACGATTTAGGCAACAGTTATTTACGTCAGCTCTCTCTGCAGAGCACAAACCCCAAAAAGGAGATAATCATGTTAAACAAGCTGAGAAGTAACAAAGGTTTCACCCTGATCGAGCTCTTGATCGTCGTCGCGATCATCGGCATCCTGGCCGCCATCGCCATCCCGCAGTTCAGCAAGTATCGTATGCAGGGCTTCAATGCCAGCGCTAACTCCGACATGCGAAATGTTCGAACTTCTGAAGAAAGTCTCTATGCCGAATGGCAGCATTACGGCAAAACTGAATACGTTGCAGCCCTTCCGGGTGCTGGTGCGTATGGTGCTGGTGCATTGGTGCCTGCCACACCGTTGGTTGCCGGTAATATTTGCATCATTTCTACGCTTGATAATGTTGCCACCCCACGCGGTCTGCAGATTCCCGTAGGCAACAACATTACTGCAATGGCTTCGTCCGATGCCACTGGATCTTCCTACACACTGGCAACAAAGCATCTCCAGGGTGATACGGTTTATGCTGCTGACAGTGATTCAACCTCGAACTACAAAATGACTTATAACGCAACCGGCCCAATCGGTTTGGCACCTGGTGCTCAGTTGACAGCAGCTTATGTCATTGCTCCAACCACCCCATTGGATCAGTATGACGGCACTGCAAACTGGGTAAAAATGTAAAGATTCATGAAGTATAATAAAAAAGCCGGGTTATGCCCGGCTTTTTTTGTTCCATCGGGTAAAAAACTTTGCAATAGACGTAAATGATATTATGTTGTTGCTGGCATGATTTAATATAGCAGCATATAAACGTACCGGAGCAAGTGACATGATAAAATTTGTCGATATATCGAAGGAGTTCAAGGAGGGGGTTACCGCGAGAAAGGTTAAGGCATTGCAAAATCTCTCCCTGGAAATAGAACAGGGGCAGATATTCGGTTTTCTCGGTCCAAATGGAGCTGGTAAATCGACTGCAATCAAAATCTTGTTGAACTTTATTTTCTCTGATAGCGGCCAGGCAACAATTATGGACAGGGATGTGGGGGATAAGAATGTACGCAGTTTTGTCGGTTATTTACCTGAAAGTCCCTATTTTTACGACTACTTGTCTGCGGAGGAACTTCTCTGGTTCGGAGGCAGATCCTCCGGTATGACAAGAGATGCAATTTTGCAACGTTCTAACCTGCTGCTGGACAAGGTGCAGCTACAGGAAGCCCGTAAACGGCCATTGCGCACCTATTCCAAGGGGATGGTGCAGCGCGCTGGGCTGGCGCTGGCATTGATTCACAATCCAGCAGTTGTAATCCTTGACGAGCCGATGAGCGGGCTTGATCCGATCGGTAGAAAGATGGTTGGTGATATTATTCTGGAGTTAAAGGGAGAGGGCAAGACCGTTTTCTTTTCTTCCCATATCCTTTCTGATGTTGAGCGTTTTTGCGACCAGATCGGCATTATTGTCGGGGGACAGTTGCGACGTACCAGCCGTGTGGCTGACGTGCTACAACAGGGTGATACGCTGGAAGATGTGTTTCTCCGTGAGGTATACGCAGCTGGACTCAAGGAGGTACGCTGATAATGCAACTGCTCTGGCCGATAGCGCTAATAACCTTTAAAGAGGGCATTAGAAATAGATCGATCTATGGCATTTCGTTGCTGGCGCTTCTGATGCTGCTGGCAAATTTCATCATTTCCGATATGGTCGGTCAGGAAGTCGGCAAGGTTGCTGTGGATATTGCCCTTTCGGCCGTTTCATTTTCTGGGCTGTTGTTGGTGCTGTTTGTCGGAATCAATCTCATGGCTAAGGATCTTGACCGCAAGACAATCTATATGGTTCTGGCAAAGCCGGTATCGCGGTCACAATATTTAATCGGCAAGTTTTTTGGTATCTTTCTACTCATTATAGCTTGTCTCTGCATCCTCAGTCTGTTTGCTGCGCTTTCCCTTTTGGTAATAAAATCAGGGCATCCAAAACAATTTGAACGATTTTCTTGGTACTTGATCGGGATGTCATCCATATTTACGGTTCTGATGCTAATGATCGTATCGGCCTTAAGTTTTCTATTTGCTTCGTTTACCAGCACGTCATTCCTGACATTTATTCTTACCATCATCTCTTATATCATCGGTATGTCGCTAAACGATGTCAAGGCCCTGGTAGAGGCTCCGCAGTCGGTAGGGATTACCGTTTCTCCGGTGACCGTAAAGGTCGTACAGGCAGCCTATTATCTTTTTCCCAATCTGTCGTTCTTTGATATCAAGACACAGGTGGCCCATGGCATACTGATTCCTGTTTCCTACGTTATCGGGGTTGTTGCATATTCTGTTGTATATTCAGCTATTGTGCTTACGCTGGCCTGTTTTATCTTCAGAAAAAGAGAATTTCCATGAAGATAGGATCGTTTTTACCGGCAATTATATTGATTGTTTTGATCCCGGCGTATTTCAGCACACTCACCTCGCTTTCCTCGATGAACAAGAGGCTTCCACATGCAGACGAGGTTAATGTTATCCTGCCGTCACCGATCCTGAAAATTACCAGTCTTGATTTTGACGGACTGGCTTCCGATACGTTGTACCTCAAGGCGCTTGTTTTTTACGGAAGCACGTATGAAAACAAAAAACGTCGAAAAATGGAAGAATGGGAAATTAACTGGATGAGCAGTACGTTAAAGGCCTCTACCGATCTCGATCCATATTTTCTCGACCCGTATTTTCTGGCCAACAGTGTGCTGACCTGGGAGGCAAACAGGGTGTATGAAACCATTGTGGTGCTCGAAAAGGGATGCCGTTATCGGGATTGGGACTATTGGCTCCCTTTTTTGGTGGGTTTTAATTATTACTACTTTCTTAAGGATGATGCTAAAGCGGCTGAGTATTTGATGCAGGCTTCATATAAACCAGGTGCAGACCCTTTTTTTGGTTTTTTTGCAGCCCGTTTGGCCTATAAAAGCAATCGAACTGAGAACGCCATTGTTTTCCTTGAGGGTATGTTGAATACAACTAAAGATGAAACAATGCGCAAGGATTATGAGACCAGGTTGGTGACGCTAAAAGAAATGCTCGACTTGGAAAAGGCTGCAGCTATCTATAAAGAGAGAATGGGAATTTATCCCGTAAAGGTTAGCGATCTAATTGAACAGCGAATAATTGATCGTATGCCTGTGGAACCATATGGAGGAGTGTTTTATTTTGATAGAGACGGTAAAGTGAAAACCACAAGCGATTTAAGATATGTGACAAAACAGGATTCAACAAATAAAGTTCATCAATAAGCTTGAAAGGGTGACTGCCATGAAATTCAAACAGAAGTACTATAATAATGGTTTTACCCTGATCGAACTGTTGATTGTGGTCGCGATTATCGGTATTCTGGCCGCCATAGCCATTCCTCAGTATTCATCCTACCGGATAAAGAGTTTTAACTCTACCGCTGTTTCAGATCTTATTAATGCAAAGACCGCCCAAGAGGCATTATTCGCTGCTCACCAAACTTATGGGGCCTCGGAAGCCAATGTTAGTCTGGCTCTTGTAAGTGGCGCTGGGGGCCCAGGAGCACTGATAATAGGAGGTGTGTCACCCGCAACTGACACTGTTGCAGGTTCCGCACTTGCTGGACGAAACCCTGTTAACGTAAAAGTTGGCATTGGTGTCGCAATTTCCAACGGAGTTTGTTTCTATTCCACGACAGTTCCTGTTTCCGGATCATATGCATATGTTATGGTGACCAAGCATACTCAAGGGAGTCGTATATTTGTATCCGAATCGACATCATCAACTACCAAGTTCGTTCAGAATGATGTTGGAGGTATCTTTGTCGGTGTGCCGCTTGCAGTAGGAGGCTTCCCGGCAACAGGTGTGCCGGCTGCCGCTTCCGCAATCCCATCGATCACCATTTTGACACCTGGTAATGGTTCACCAAATCCAAACTGGTCTGCCCTGTAGGATAAGGAGGGAGCGGGCCATCATATTTTTTCCTCATACCTCGGAAACAACGCCTCCGCCTTTATAATCGTCGTACCTGCCTTTAAACCTCCCCACACCAGTCCCTCTTTGGAAGCTGCATCATTCCACCCCAGGGAACACAATGCCTTTTCAGTGGTTGACGGCAGAAATGCCGACAGGATGCAGTGGATGATGCGCTGCGACTCCAGCAGGCAGTACATGACTGTGGCCAATCGGCTCTTCTGGTCCGGATCCTTGGCCAGGGTCCAGGGTGCGGTGTCGTCGATGTATTTGTTTCCGGCCGAGATGACCTCCCAGATGGCCTGAAGCGCCTTGCTGAAGGCCAGCTCATCCATGAATCTGCTGACCGCAACAATCATTTCTTCAGTTTTGCTCTTGAGTACACTATCTATTTCCAGCATTTGTGACGCGGCCGGAAGGATGCCGTCAAAGTATTTGACCGCCATGGCGGTCGAGCGGGAGAGCAGGTTGCCGATGTCGTTGGCCAGATCGGAGTTGAGCCGCTGGATCAGTGCCGTGTGGGAAAAGTCGCCGTCCAGGCCGAAGGGTACCTCGCGCATCAGGAAATATCTGACCACGTCAACACCATACTTGTCGATCAGCATGTTCGGTTCAACCACGTTCTGCAGGCTTTTGCTCATCTTCTGCCCTTCCACCGTCCACCAGCCGTGGGCAAAGACCTTTTCCGGCAGCGGCAAGCCGGCTGCCATCAGGAAGGTGGGCCAGTAGACGGCGTGAAAGCGCAAGATATCCTTGCCGATCAGATGAACGCTTGCCGGCCAGAACTGAATGAATTCGGCGGTATTCTCCGGATAGCCCAGGGCGGTCATGTAGTTGGTCAGGGCATCGAACCAGACATAGATGACATGCTTTTCGTTACCCGGCACCGGGATGCCCCAGGTAAAGGTGGTGCGTGAGACCGACAGGTCGCGAAGTCCTTCCTTTATAAAGGATATGATCTCGTTGCGTTTGCTTTTGGGCTGGATAAAATCCGGGTTGGCCTCGATATGGGCCAGCAGTTGCTCCTGGTATTTGCTCATGCGGAAGAAATACGACTCCTCCTTGAGCTTTTCCACCGGACGGTTGCAGTCCGGGCAGCGGTCTTCGATCAGCTGGGTTTCGGTCCAGAAGGTCTCGCAGGGGGTGCAGTACCAGTCCTCGTATTCACCCAGGTAGATATCGCCGCGGTTCAGGATTTCTGTAAAGATGTGGGCTACACCCTGCTTGTGGCGCTCCTGGGTGGTTCTGATGAAGTCGTTGTTGGATATCCCCAGCCGTTCCCAGAGCGCCTGATAACGCTTGACGACCCGATCAGCCAGCTCCAGCGGCGTCTCTCCGGCGGTGATGGCGGCTTTTTCCACTTTCTGGCCATGTTCGTCGCTGCCGGTCAGGAAATAGACATCGAAGCCCATCAGCCGCTTGTAACGAGCCAGAACATCGGCTGCCACGGTTGTGTAGGCGTGGCCGATGTGCGGTACGTCGTTGACATAATATATGGGTGTGGTTACGTAAAATGCAGGTTTCATGTACATGCTCCTGATTGAGTAGTGAAAATGGTAGGGTAACGACCGTCAGGTTTACATCTTGTCACTCTTTGGCGCCGCCGCCTGGCTCACCTGCCGGAGGTGTGCCGCCAGACGGTTTGCGCGGGCCAGGCTTGCGGGTGCGATGTTTTTTGCGGGCCGGTTTCGGTTGGCTGTCACGCTGAGGAGATGCTTCTCCCGTAGCAACTGGTTTTGTGGTGTCAGCTTTTACAAGTTCCACCAGCGGAACCACTTCCGCGAGGAGTCGATCCCCCTGGCGCTCACGGCTTCTCTGGCTTGACCGGCCGGCCGACACGGGTGATTCAATCCGTGGAGGTGGCGTATCAGCTGGTGGTGCTTCGCCCGTAATATCCACTTTTTTGACCACGACCAGTTTCCCGTCATCTAGTTTGAGGGTGATGTTGCCGGTCAGAATGTTCAACTTGTCAACGACGCCGGTTACGGAGTCGGTGCAGACACGCTTTCCGCATTTGGGGAGTGTTTTGCGCAGACTGCAGTAGGTATCGTATTCGTAGTCGAGGCAACAGAGCAGACGTCCGCATTGACCGGAGATCTTGCTGGGATTGAGCGCTAGATTTTGTTCTTTTGCCATCTTGACCGAAACCGGCTGGAAATCACGCAGCCAGGAACAGCAGCAGAGCTCTCTGCCACAGATGCCGATGCCGCCAACCATCTTTGATTCATCGCGGACACCGATCTGGCGCATTTCAATGCGGGTGTGAAAGGTGTGCGCCAGGTCCTTGACCAGGACGCGAAAATCAACTCGCCCGTCAGCGGTAAAGTAAAAAACCGCCTTGCTGCCGTCGAAGAGGTATTCGACACGGACCAGCTTCATCTGCATGCCGCGTTCCATGATGCGTTTATTACAAAAATCGTAGGCGTCCTTTTCCTTGCGCGCATTGCGTTTCAGCGATTCCAGGTCTTCCTGGGTGGCAATACGCATGACCGGTGTCAGGTCGCCTGGGGTCTCCTCATCGCTACGCACAACCGGCGCGGTAACAACCGTTGCAATGGCAACGCCCCGTTCCGTTTCCACAAGAACTCGGTCGCGCGGTGCTAATTCGAGATCACCGGCATTAAAATCATACAATTTTCCGGCTGTACTGAACTGAAGGGTAACTATACGTGGCAACGAATTTCTCCTTGGCTGCTGGTGCTGAATGGATTCTTGTGTGGCAGGCAAGCCGTGGCGGTTCAGGATGCGAGGGCCCCGGCTATTCTGATGAAAAGGTGATCGAGAGCCAGCTTCGCATTGGCGTTGCGTTGCACCGATCGTCGTGTCTCCAGAATATCGTCAGCGAGTTGCAGCACTCCTTGAAGCTTCAAGCGGATCACCAGCCCCTCCAACAGGGGCTGAATGGTTGTGTTGATGACATCACCGCACCCGGCTGCCAGATGGAGCATGTCGCGGCTGAAGGAGAGCAGCATGTCAATGGTATCCAGTGTTTCGTCCCGGTTGCCGCTCAACTCCTCCGCAGCATCAAAAACGGTCACGATGCGATCCAGCGAAAGGGTGGAAAGGTGCTTTACAAGCTGCTCCCTGCGCAGAGCCAGTGCATCATTGTCAAGCTCCAGTGCGCGCTGCATGCTGCCGTCAGCCAGGGGAGCCAGCAGGGCGGCGTTTTCAGCATCCATGCCGTTGCGTTCAAGCAGCAGCCCGATATGCTCCGGTGAGAGGGGAGCAAATCGAACCAGCTGGCAGCGTGAACGGATGGTGGGCAGCAGCATGTCGGCATTTTCGGTGATCAGGATGATAATGGCGTTTCCCGGAGGTTCTTCCAGGGTTTTGAGAAACGAGTTGGCCGAATTGTTGTTCATCCTGTCAGCCGGTTCAACAATACAGGCGGAGCGCGGCGCCTCATAGGGTCGCATGGCCAGGGCGCGCTGCACATCACGCAACTGGGCTATGTTTATATCGCGTTTGTCCGGCAGCGGTTCAACTATGTGGATATCGCCATGATTACCGCCGGCAACCTTGCGACAGGACGCACAGACCCCGCAGGCATCATCGCTTACGGCATGACAAAAGAGCGCCTGAATCAACGCCAGGGCGGTTTTTCGTCTGCCGCAACCGCAGGGACCCTCAAAAATGTAGGCATGGGCCGTCTTGCCCGAGCGGAGTGAGCGCTGTAATACCTCAACAACCCGGTCATGACCCATGATCTCAGAGAGTGGCATAAATGTTGTTGTTCAACCGATTCTGCAGAACCTGTGCCGCAATGATTTCAGAGATAGCTTCCCTGCTGCCGCTGCCGTCTACCGTTATGAAGCGCTGTGGCTCATTCTGGGCAATGGTCAGATAGCCGTTGCGGACCCGCTGATGAAAATCGAGCGCTTCAAGTTCGAAACGTTCTTCACGGGGACCGGAGTTCGTTTCGATCCTGCGCCGCGCCCGTTCCAGCCCGGTGGTTACTTCGCAATCAATCAGCACTGTCAGGTCGGGGAACACCGATTGGCAGGCCATCAGGTTGAGTTTGTTCACAGTCTCCTGATCAATACCACGACCGTAGCTTTGATAGGCAATGGTTGCATCGGTAAAACGATCACAGAGAACAACGTTACCCTGCTTAAGGGCCGGCAGAATCACTTCCGACACATGTTGCGCACGGGCAGCAGCGTACATGAGCAGTTCCGTCAGGGAGGACATGCCGCGGTTGTCCGCATCAAGCAGGATAGAACGAATTTTGTCGGCAATGGGACAGCCGCCCGGCTCCCGTGTAATCAAAACGGAATAACCGAGGGATTCAAGTTGCTCACCAAGCAGCTTGATCTGTGTTGTCTTGCCGCATCCTTCAATGCCTTCGAATGTTATGAAATATCCCACAAAATGACTCCATGTTTTCTGAAATGCTGAATTATAGGTAAGCCGACGTGAATTGGCAACTGATTTCAGGGATATCTTTGTAAGTAATGATTTCAAACGAATTGCAATCTTTACCTTGTTTTAGTATAGTGCCAAGGCTTTGCTGGCAACCAAACAAAAATCCAGGTAAAGAGAGTATACAATGAAAGAAATTCTTTCAGGCAATGAGGCCATAGCCCGTGGCGCGTATGAGGCCGGTTGTATCGTCGCCTGCGCCTATCCGGGGACACCATCTACCGAAATCCTTGAAAACACACTTGATTACAAGGAGATCAACTCTTCCTGGGCGCCAAATGAGAAGGTTGCCCTTGAGGTTGGAATCGGCGCTTCGTTTGGGGGGGGGCGAGCGTTGGTGGCCATGAAACATGTCGGCGTCAACGTGGCGGCCGATCCGCTCTTCACGCTCTCCTACACCGGTGTCAATGGTGGTCTGGTGCTGGTTTCAGCCGATGATCCCGAGATGCATTCCTCGCAGAATGAACAGGACAATCGTAACTACGCCAAATTTGCCAAAATACCCATGCTGGAGCCTTCCGACTCCCAGGAGTGCAAGGAGTTTACCCGCCTGGCGTTTGAGCTTTCAGAACAGTTTGACACTCCGGTCATGCTGAGGACCACCACCCGAATTTCCCACAGCAAATCAATCGTTGAGCTGGGTGAGCGGGTTGCCGATCTGCCCACACCCAAGTTGGTCAAAAATGCCGCCAAGCAGGTCATGCTTCCGGGAAATGCCCGGGTGCGCCATCCGCTGGTTGAAAAACGCTGCAGCGCCCTTGCCGAGCAGGGGGCCTCCATGGCAATCAACTGTCTGGAACTGCGTGAAACCACCATCGGCATTATAACCTCAGGTGTCTGTTACCAGTATGTGCGTGAAGTGCTGCCCACCGCTTCCACGCTCAAACTCGGCATGGTCTATCCCTTACCCCACGCGCTGATTCGAGAGTTTGCCGCTTCGGTGGACAGGCTCTTTGTTGTCGAAGAACTTGATCCGTTTATCGAAGAACAGGTCAAGGCCATGGGAATTGCGGTTGTCGGCAAGGAAATCATCTCCCTGTGCGGTGAGCTGACACCGGAAAGATTGAGCGCCGCATTCAGCGGAATCGGAATTGCCACAGTGGAAACGCAGACTCTTAAACAGGGCAATGCAGGGATGCCTTCTCTTCCGCAACGCCCCCCCAACATGTGTCCAGGTTGCCCGCATCGTGGTGTGTTCCATACGCTGAATCAATTGAAGGCCTATGTGTCCGGTGATATCGGCTGTTATACCCTTGGTTTCATGCCTCCGCTTTCGGCCATGGATACCTGTGTCTGCATGGGGGCCTCCATCGGCATGGCCACCGGTGTGACAAAAGTTGTTTCCGTTGAGGAACAGAAAAAGGTCGTGGCTGTCATTGGCGACTCCACCTTCCTGCACACCGGTGTCAACGGCCTGATGGATCTGGTGTACAATCAGTCTCCTGCCACGGTGATCATTCTGGACAACCGCATCACCGCCATGACCGGTCGCCAGGATAACCCCGCTTCCGGTTTCACCCTGATGAACGACCCCACCCACTGTGTCGATCTGCCGTTGCTGTGTACGGCACTGGGGGTCAAGCATGTCCGCACGATCAATCCCTTTGATCTGGAGCAGACCCGCACGGTGATCCAGGAGGAGATGAACCGGCCCGAACCATCGGTTATCATTACCGACAAACCCTGCATCCTGGTCAAACGCGAGGGTGTTTTCCAGAAGGGGCCGCTGCTGGCGGTTAACGATGAAAACTGCACCGGTTGTCGGGCCTGTCTCAAGATCGGATGCCCGGCAATCGAATGGTGTCCCGGAGAGGGTAAAAAAGGCAAGGCGTATATCAATCCCCAGCTCTGCACCGGGTGCGATGTCTGTCGACAGCTGTGTAAATTCGATGCCATCGGGAGGGCCAAATGAGTACCGAGATAACGAACATCCTGCTGGTTGGCGTTGGCGGCCAGGGCATCCTGCTTGCCTCGGAAATTCTTTCCGAAACCTGTATGCTGGCCGGTTATGATGTGAAAAAGAGCGAAATTCACGGCATGTCCCAACGGGGCGGCAGCGTGGTGTCCCATGTGCGTTACGGCACAAAGGTGTTTTCACCAATAGTGCCCGAAGGGGAGGGAGATATCCTCTTCGGGTTCGAGCTGATGGAAACCTGTCGCTCCCTGTCGCTGCTGAAGCCTGGTGGCAGTGTGATCGCCAATGACCTGCGTATTCCCCCCCCATCGGTTCTGATGGGACAGGAATCCTATCCCGAAGGTCTGGCGAATAGTATCAATAATCGTTTTTCTGATTTTTTGCTGGTTGATGGACAGAAACTGGCCACCGAAGCGGGTAATCCGCGCGCAGCCAACACGGTGCTGTTGGGGGCGGTATCAAAACGACTGGCCATTGCTGAAGAATTCTGGCTGGCGGCACTGCAGAAGATGGTTCCCGCCAAGGCTCTGGAAATAAATTTCAAAGCCTTTATGTTGGGACGTGGTTTGGAATGAACAGTTGTTCCCTGACGTTGCTTGAGGCCGTGCTGCAGGCCAACCGGACATTTACCAAGCCGGATGCCTTTCCTCCCTTACCAAAGAACCCGACCAGGCAACTGGCTATTTTTACCTGCATGGATACGCGACTGGTGGATTTTCTTGAACCGGCCATGGGGCTGAAACGGGGAGACGCCAAGGTCATCAAGAACGCCGGCAACACCATTGTAGATCCGAAAGCCGGGGCCGTCATTCGAAGCCTGGTTGCGGGAATATTCCTGCTTGGAGTGGAGGAAATCTTTGTGATCGGGCACAGGGATTGCGGCATGGCTGAGGTTGATGTGTCTGCCCTGAAACAGAAAATGATCAGTCGTGGCATTTCCGAGAGCCTCATCGATCATTACGTCCCGGATATGAGCCAGTGGTTGGGAAGCTTTTCCCATCCGCTTGACAACGTGGAAAACGTGGTCGGAATTATTCGCCGCAACCCTCTGATCCCCGCTGATGTGCCGGTTCACGGACTACTGTTCTGTCCCAATGATGGCCATCTGGAGCTGGTGGTCAATGGGTATACCGGCGAGAGTTTTGCGAGTACTATTGCTGAGTAATGACAGTATTCATACGATATGAGGTGGCGTGGTATGTTTTTTAACGAGGAATTCGAAACCCTCCCCCGACAGGCATTGGAAGCGATTCAGCTTAAGCGTTTGAAATCGGTACTTGAACGTGTATATGCCAACGTACCGTTTTACAAGAGATCGTTTGATGAGTCCGGTTTCAAGCCAAGCGACCTGAAATACCTTGATGATCTGCAAAAGCTCCCCTTTACCACCAAGCAGAACATGCGTGACTCCTATCCCTATGCCCTGTTTGCCGCCCCCATGGAAGAAATCGTGCGTATCCACGCTTCCAGTGGCACCACCGGTAAACCGACGGTGGTGGGATATACCGCCCATGACGTAGCCATGTGGGCCGAGCTGATGGCGCGCTCATTTGTGTCTGCCGGCGCCCACAAGGGTGACATAATACACAACGCCTACGGTTATGGTCTGTTTACCGGCGGTCTGGGCGCCCATTATGGCGCTGAGCGACTGGGAGCGTCGGTCATACCCATGTCCGGCGGCAATACCAAAAAACAGATCATGATCATGCAGGATTTCGGGTCCACGGTGCTGACTTGTACCCCTTCCTACTCGCTGTTCATGGCTGAGGCTGCCAGAGAGGAAGGAATTGATTTTCGCGACCTCAAACTGCGGGTTGGCATCTTTGGTGCCGAACCATGGTCCGAGGCCATGCGTACGGAGATCGAAGCGAAACTCAACCTGTCGGCCATTGACATCTACGGGCTGTCGGAGATCATGGGTCCGGGGGTGGCCATCGAGTGCGCCGAAGCCAAGCAGGGCTTGCATATCTGGGAGGACCATTTCATTCCCGAGATTGTCGACCCCGATTCCGGTCTGCGCCTGGCCGAAGGAGAACGGGGTGAACTGGTCATCACCACCATCACCAAGCAGGGCATCCCTCTGATTCGCTACCGTACCCGTGATATCACCAGCATCACCCATGAGCCCTGCATCTGTGGACGAACCCATGCTCGCATCACCCGCATGAGCGGACGTTCGGACGACATGCTGATTATTCGCGGCGTCAACATCTTCCCCTCGCAGATCGAATCCGTACTGGTGGGTATCGAAGGGGTCGAGCCGCATTATCTCCTGATCGTGGAACGCAAGGATAATCTGGATACACTGGAAATCCAGGTGGAGGTCGACGAACAGCTCTTTTCAGATGAGATCAAGGTGCTGCAGAAACTGGCCAAGCGTATCGAGAAGGAGATCAAGGATATACTGGGGGTTACCTGCAATGCCAAACTGGTGGAACCCAAAACAATTCAGCGCAGTGAGGGTAAGGCTAAAAGGGTTATCGATAACCGGAAATTATAGGGACCAGGGATCAGGAACCGGGGATCAGGGAAGTCAAAAGCTTTTGCTTGTCCCCGGTCACCAGTTCCCGGTCCCTGATTCCCAGTCCCTGGAGGAAACATGAAAGTCGAACAGATATCCATCTTCATCGAGAACAAATCGGGACGCCTGGCTGAGATCACGCGTATCCTCGGGGAAGCGGACATCAACATCCGCGCCCTTTCCCTGGCCGACACATCGGATTTTGGAATCCTGCGCCTGATTGTCAATGATGCGGGTACTGCCAAAACGGTTTTGAAGGAAAAGGGGTTCACGGTCAACAAAACCGAAGTTGTCGCCGTAGAAGTCCCGGACAAACCGGGTGGGCTGTCCACCATCCTGCAGACTCTGGACAGCAATCAGATTAATGTTGAGTACATGTATGCCTTTGTGGAACGCTGCGCCGGCAATGCCGTGATCATCTTCCGTTTCGACGAGACAGACAAGGCGATTGCAACCCTTTTGGAAAACAGGTTCAATGTTCTGGAAGGCGAACGTCTGTACAGTATGTAAATAAGAAATGTGAAAAACTTCGGAGGGATAATGAACAAAATTATGGTGATGTGTTGTGTGACATGTGGTCTGCTGCTGATGGGCTCGGTAGCCTTTGCCGCCACCACGATCAAGATCGGCGGTCTGTTTGCTGTAACCGGTCCGGCGTCTTTTTTGGGTGAGCCGGAGAAGAAAACTCTCGAGATGCTGGTCAAGGATCTGAACGCAAAAGGCGGCATCAACGGGATCAAACTTGAGTCGGTCATCTATGACACAACCGGCGACGCCACCAAAGCGGTGCAGTTGGCCACCAAACTGATCAAGGACGACAAGGTCTCCGTAATAATCGGTCCCAGCACCACCGGCGAATCCATGGCGGTCATTCCGGTGGCTGAAAAGGAGAAGATTCCGCTGATCTCCTGCGCGGCCGGCATCAAGATTACCGATCCGGTCAAACACTGGGTATTCAAGACACCGGCTAATGACCATGTGGCAGCGGAAAAAATTATGGTTTACATGTCACGACAGAAACAGAAAACCATAGCTCTTCTGACGGTGACCGACGGATATGGCGCATCAGGCCGCGAGCAGATCAAGAACCTGGCCAAACAGAAGGGGTTCTCCATCGTGGCTGACGAAGTCTACAGCCCCAAAGACACTGACATGACCTCCCAATTGACCAAAATCCGCGGCATCAAACCGGATGCCATCATCTGCTGGGGAACAAACCCCGGCCCTGCGGTGATTACCAAAAATGTCAAACAGCTCGGCATCAAGATTCCGCTATACATGAGCCACGGCGTTGCATCCAAAAAATACATCGAACTGGCCGGCGCCGATGCAGCTGAAGGAGTCATGCTTCCGGCCGGCAAGCTGGCAATTTTTGACGCGCTGCCCAAATCCGACCCCCAGGTCAAACTGCTGGCGGATTATAACAACTCCTACAAAAAGGCCTATGGTGTTGAAGCTTCCACCTTTGGCGGTTATGCCTACGACGCTTTTCTGCTGATCGCCAACGCCATCAGGAACGGCGGTACAACACCGGACAAGATTCGTAACGGTATCGAACAGACCCGCAAGCTGGTGAGCATCTCCGGTCTGTTCAGCATGTCAGCCAAGGATCACAACGGCCTGGACATGTCGGCCTTCGAGATGGTCAGGGTTGTCAAGGGTGACTGGTCGCATATCAAGTAGACAATCATTTTGATAAGGGAGGAATTCCATGCGTATCCGATGTTTTCCGTTTGTTCTCGCGGCAGTTAGTATGCTTTTCGGCAGTTCCGTTTTTGCGGCGGCTCCCCTCAAGATCGGCGCCCTTTTTGCCGTAACCGGGCCGGCCGCTTTTCTTGGCGCCCCTGAGCGTAATTCTGCCCAGATGGTGGTCGATGAGATTAACAGGGCAGGTGGCGTCAAAGGGCACAAGCTGGAACTGGTAGCCTATGATACTGCCGGCGATGCCACAAAAGCGGTTCAACTGGCTTCCAAGCTGATCAAGGATGACAAGGTTATTGCCATTATTGGCCCCAGTACTACGGGCGAATCCATGGCGGTTATACCTGTTGTTGAGCGGGAAAATGTGCCGCTGATTTCCTGCGCCGCCGGCATTAAAATCACCGAGCCGCTCAAAAAGTGGGTTTTTAAAACCGCCCAGAACGATACGCTTGCCGTGGCAAGAATTTATGAACAACTCAAGAAACAGAAACTTGCCAAGGTTGCCATTTTGACTGTATCCGACGGCTTCGGTGCATCCGGCCGCGAACAGCTCAAGGCCCAGGCCGCGAAATTCGGAATCACTGTTATCGCCGATGACACCTATGGACCGAAAGACACCGACATGACATCACAGTTGACCAAGATCAGGGGGCTGAAACCTGATGTGATCATCTGCTGGGGAACCAACCCGGGTCCGGCGGTGATTGCAAAAAATGCCCGTCAACTGGGGATCAGGATCCCGCTCTACATGAGTCACGGCGTCTCCTCCAAGAAATTTATCGAACTGGCTGGTGAAGCGGCCGAGGGAATCAGGCTTCCTTCCGGCCGGGTTGTTGTGGCGGACCTGCTGCCCGCCTCCGATCCCCAGAAAAAATCTCTGCTCGGTTTTGTCAAGGATTACCAGAATCATTACAAGGCCGAAGGGGATCATTTCGGCGGCCACGCCTGGGATGCGGTCATGCTCCTCAAGGGCGCCATTGAGCGCGGCGCAACCACCGCAGCCACCGTTCGTGACCAGCTGGAAAAAACCCGCCAGTTCCATGGCATAGGTGGCAGTTTCACCTATACGGCGCAGGACCACGCTGGTCTCGGCAAGGACGCCTTTGTGCTGGTTGAGGTCAAGAACCGGGATTGGGTAATTGTGAAGTAAACGTACCCGCACTTCGGTTGTGTAGGGGCGAAGCAGGATGTATCTGCTTCGCCCGGTTTTTTGACAATGTCGAATTTGGGCGAAGCAGATCAATCGCTTGCTTCGCCCCTCCTTTTTATGAGGTATCATGCAGTTCGACCAGATTCTTCAATATACCCTGTCGGGGTTGTCAACCGGGGCAATCTATGCCCTGATCGGCATCGGCTTCTCCATCATCTATAACTCCACCGGGATCCTCAACTTTGCCCAGGGAGAGTTTGTCATGCTGGGGGGGATGTTGGCGCTGTTCTTTTTGAATACACTGCAGTTGCCGCTCTGGGCGGCAATACCCTGCGCCGTGCTGTGTGCGACCGTTGCGGGCATCGTGTTTGAGCGTCTCGCCATTCGACCTCTTCGCAAGCCAACCCCGCTTAATCTGGTGATCATCACCATCGGTGGCAGTATCCTGATTCGCGGCATCGCCATGCTGATGTGGGGCAAGGATACCCATTCCCTGACCCCGTTTTCCGGCGATGAGCCGATTGCCGTGGGGGGCGCCACCATTTTGCCCCAGCACCTCTGGATCCTGGCTATCACCCTGGTGATTATTGCCGCCAACAAGTTTTTCTTCTACCACACCATCAGCGGCAAGGCCATGCGCGCCTGTTCGTACAACAGTCGCGCAGCCGGTCTGGTTGGTATTGACGTGCGTCGCATGGTGCTGTTCTCCTTTATGATCAGTTCCGCCATGGGCGCGGTGGCCGGTATCATTGTCGCCCCATTGACCATGACCTCCTATGACGTGGGAGTCATGCTGGGGCTGAAGGGGTTTTGCGCCGCCATTATCGGCGGTATGAGCAGCGGTATGGCCACGGTTGTGGGCGGATTGATTCTGGGAGTGTTGGAATCCCTGGGCGCCGGACTGATCTCTTCCGGCTATAAGGACGCCATTGCCTTTATCATTCTGCTTCTGATCCTGTTTATCCGGCCGCAGGGTTTGTTCGGTAAAGCGCAATCGGAGAGGGTATAACAGCGTGAAACGTGAATTGATCAAGTTCCTCCTGTTTGCTCTCCTGATTCTGTTGGCGCCCCTGGCGTTTGAGGGGGGCTATCTCCTGAACGTACTGGTATTTGTGGGCATCAATACCATGCTGGCCGTAGCCCTCAATCTGTTGCTGGGGTATGCCGGTCAGATTTCACTGGGTCACGCTGGGTTTTTCGGTTTGGGTGCCTATCTGTCCGGCGTGCTGACCGCCACCTATGGCCTGAATCCCTGGCTGGTCATGCCCCTGGCGGCTGTCATTGTGGGAATCCTGGCCTTTCTGATCGGTTTGCCGGTACTGAAGCTCAAGGGGCATTACCTGGCAATGGCTACCCTTGGTCTGGGCATCATCGTCTATATCGTGTTTAACGAGACGGTTGACTTCACCGGTGGTCCTTCCGGCCTGTCCGGTATTCCCAATCTGTCCCTGCCCGGTATCACCTTTGACAGCGACTTCAAAAACTACTATCTGATCTGGTGTTTTACCCTGGCGGTGATCCTGTTCAGCGTCAATCTGGCAAATTCACGGGTCGGTCGCGCTCTGCGGGCCGTACATGATTCCGAGGTTGCTGCGCAGGTAATGGGGGTCAATGCCCGCCTGCTCAAGGTCCAGGTCTTCACACTCTCGGCCGTTATCTGCTCTCTGGCGGGCAGTTTGTATGCGCACACGATTACCTTTGTGTCGCCCGCATCCTTTGGTTTTAACTTTTCCATTGAACTGCTCACCATGGTGGTCATCGGCGGCCTGGGGAGCATCTATGGCTCTTTTCTGGGGGCTGCTCTGTTAACGCTGCTGCCGGAGTTTCTGCGCGCAGCCCACGATTACGACATCATCATTTACGGCGGCCTGCTGATGGTGATGGTCATGTTCATGCCCGGCGGCCTAGTGCGTGGTGTTCCCGAGCTGTTCCGAAAAGCCTTCAAACGCAAGGAGGGGGCCGGGCATGCTTGAAATATCCGGAATTACCCAGGTCTTTGGTGGCGTTACCGCACTCAAGGATGTTTCCTTTTCCGTCTGCAAGGGGGACATCACCGGTGTAATCGGCCCCAACGGCGCCGGAAAGACCACGCTGTTCAACATCATCAGCGGTATCTACACCCAGACCACCGGTACCATCACGCTGGAAGGCAGAAATGTGTCCGGCGCACCTCCAGAAGATCTGGCCAGGCTGGGCATGGTGCGCACGTTTCAAAATATTGAGCTGTTCAATGCCATGAGCGTGCGTGAAAACGTCATGGTTGGACGTCACACCCGCAGCTCAAGCGGTCTGCTGGCCTGTTCTCTCAAAATGCCCTGGGCTCTCAGAGAAGAGAGGCGTATCCGGAGCGAGGCTGAAAAATGGCTGGATTTCACCGGGATCAGCGATCTGGCCGATGTCGTTGCCGGTAACCTCCCCTTTGGAAAGGGGCGTTTGCTGGAGATTGCCCGTGCCCTGGCAGTGGAACCGAGCATCATTTTGATGGATGAGCCGGCTGCCGGTCTGAACAGCCAGGAAACCCTCGCTCTGGCGCAATTGATCCGCCGGATCCGTGAGATGGGGATTACCATCGTGCTGGTGGAGCATGACATGGAGCTGGTGATGGATATCTGTGACCGGATCATTGTTTTGAATCTGGGTATGAAGCTGGCAGAGGGCACACCACGCGAGATACAGGATAACCACGAGGTTATTGCGGCATATCTGGGGGATGATGACTGATGCTGCGTCTCAAGAATATCAACACCTATTACGGCAAGGTTCATGCCCTCAAGAATGTGTCGCTGCATCTGGCGGAAGGGGAGATTGTTACCCTGATCGGCGCCAACGGCGCCGGCAAGACTACCATCCTCAACACTATTTCAGCTGTTACTCCGGCCGCCTCCGGGGAGTTGCTGTTTGCCAGGGAAGCGATCAGCTCCCTTGAGCCTGACCGGATCGTTAAGCTGGGAATTTCCCAGGTTCCCGAGGGACGGCAGGTTTTTAAACCGCTGTCCGTGGAGGATAATCTGGAACTGGGCGCCTATCTGCGCTATCGTGCCCGGGAGAGTAAGGCCGCCATCCATCACGACAGGGATCAGGTCTATGTTCTGTTTCCACGCCTCAAGGAGCGTCGCAAGCAACTGGCCGGTACCATGTCGGGTGGTGAACAGCAGATGCTGGCCATCGGCCGGGCACTGATGGCAAAGCCCAGGATGCTGCTTCTGGACGAACCCTCCATGGGGCTGGCGCCCCTGGTTGTTCAGGAAATTTTCAAGGTTCTCGAGACGCTGCGCAGGGAGCATGGTACGACAATTCTCCTTGTGGAACAGAACGCCAAGGCAGCGCTCAGGCTGGCAGATCGTGGTTATGTGCTGGAGACCGGCAAGGTGATTCTGGAAGGCCCGGCTGAAGAACTGATGGAAAATGCCGAAGTCAAGCGGGCCTATCTGGGTAAGGATAAGAAAGAAATCTGGGAGCGTTGACACCTATGACCCGCGATGAAGCACGAAAAAAAATAATATTCGCCCTCGATGTGAATGGTCTGGACGAGATCGACCGTTTTGCCGGTCTTCTTTCCGGCAGGGTGGGCATGTTCAAGATCGGCAAGGAGCTGTTTACCGCCTGCGGCCGGGATGCGGTCCTGGCTGTCCAGCGCCAAGGCGGACAGGTCTTTCTCGATCTCAAATTCCACGATATTCCCAACACGGTTGCCAAGGCGATGCTGGAGGCTGCCCGTCTGGGGGTTCAGCTTGCCAATCTGCACGCCCTTGGTGGCTATGAGATGATGGAAACCGCCGCCACCGCTGTGCGCAGGGAGTTCGGTGATGCACGTCCCCGTCTGCTGGCGGTGACTATCCTGACATCATCCACGGCCGAAACGCTGCAGAGGGTGGGGATCGATCATCCCGTTGACCAGATGGTGGTTCGGCTGGCACGACTGGCCCAGGATGCCGGCATGGATGGCGTGGTTGCGTCTCCCCAGGAAATTGAACTGATCCGTCAGGCCTGTGGTCCTGAATTTCTGATCGTTACGCCGGGTGTTCGTCCGTCGTTTGCCGCGCTTGACGACCAGAAGCGGGTCATGACACCGGCGGAAGCCGTACGTTCGGGCGCCGACTACCTGGTTATCGGGCGTCCCATTGCCAGGGCTGTAGAACCGGCTGTTGCTGCGGAGAAGATTGTGGACGAAATTGTGGCGGGGTGCCCATGAAAGACGAACTGGTTTTCGGTGTCAATCCGGTCAGGGAGGCATTACGCGGTGCGCGTGGCGTCCATGAACTCTATGTCCAGTCCACTGCCACGGACCATCGTCTGGAAAAGATTCTGGAACTGGCCAGGGAAAAGGGCATCAAGGTCATCAGGCGTGAACGTGAAGACCTGACCCGCATGTGCGGCTCGTCCCATCACCAGGGGATGGCGCTTAAGGTAGCTCCCTTCCCCTATGCTGACCTGGATGACATCATCACATCGGCTAGCCAGGGTGGTTCCTCCGGTTTTGTGCTGGTTTTGGACGGTATCCAGGACCCCCACAATCTGGGAGCGCTGATCCGCTCGGCAGCCTGCGCAGGCGCCAATGGCGTTATCATACCCAAGGACCGTGCCTGCGGTATTACTCCGGCGGCGGAGAAGGCTTCGGCCGGCGCTGTTGAGACGATTCCGGTTGCGCAGGTTACCAATGTGGTTCAGGCTCTGGAAGCGCTGAAAAAGTCCCGATACTGGGTCTACGGAATCACCGGAGAGGCGGAAAGCTCGCTCTATTCGGTTGCTTTTTCAGGAAACGTTGCGCTGGTGATTGGTAGTGAAGGGGAGGGGATCAGGCCATTGGTGCGCAAACAGTGCGATGTGCTGGTATCAATTCCCCAGTATGGTGGAGTCGGCTCCCTGAATGCCTCGGTGGCTGGCGGTATCGCCCTGTTTGAGGTGGCAAGGAAGCTGCGGGGCTAAGCTAAACTGTTTTTGTCATCAAAACGCCTGAAATACTCCACCCTGCAGCAGTTCTCCACCGTAACCAATCCCCTGAAAGCCTCGGTAAAATCCAGCCTGCCGATGCTGAAGACAGCGTTGCCATTCACGATGGACTGTGATCCCGACGGGCCGTTTTTGCCAGCCCTCCTGCGCCGATTTCACCCGCCACAACTGGTGATTCTCCCTGAAATCTGATCTTGTCGTACTCCTTCCTGCAATCGCTCATCTCGCCCATCGCAGAGCTTGATCATGATCACCGCGAAGCGGAGGTGAACGTGCAGGGATGACGCGGCAGCCGGTGGTGTCGTCGATGCCGCAGTGCGCTCACCAGTTTTGAATCTGGTTAAGCATGGGCGGTTTAGTGGGTTGAAGAGGGAAGATTGGTAAACAGGATTGAACCGTCGGCCATGATTTCTTTATGGAACTGCGCTCTGGCCTTGCCGGAGGCCAGTTGGAGCTTGGGAAGCTGTGCGCCACTGTCAGGTAAAAATGCAGGAGTTACATTGACCCCTGCCTGCCAGGCTTCGAAGTGAAGATGCGGGCCAGTGGAACGGCCGGTGTTGCCTGACAATGCTATAACCGAATTCTTATCCACCGGTTGACCGGTCGAGACCATCAAGCGGCTGTTATGTCCGTAGAGGGTGACCAGACCGTTATCATGTTCAACCAGGACCGTGTTGCCATACCCCGAACGTTGTCCGCTGTAGACGACGATGCCTGCTGCCACCGGCGTAACCGGAGTTCCCTCGCTGATAGCAATATCAATACCATTGTGGTAGCGCGTTTTTCCGTCTATCGGATCGATGCGCATGCCAACGCGCGATGTAATCACCCCCCCCACCGGAGGAAGCCTGGTTTCAATGGAGCTGCTGCTCTGGTCTTCCTGGGGATTGATTGAAGCTTGCACCGTCTTGGAGACGATTTCGTCCAGGGAGATAGTATGGGTTTTTTCTTGTTTTGTGTTTTTCTTGTTTTTTCTGATTTCCTTTGGTGTCTCTTTTACAATGAGCCGGGCTTCTTTGGTGACCGGTGCGTCGGTAAATGTTTCAACGCCGTCGATGGTGATAAAACGGTAAATGTCGGCATGAGATGGGGTTATTGTCAGGAACACGCTAAGGGTTGTTAGGGAAAATAAGTTCAAAATCCTGCCAAGAATCGAATAACACATCGTTTTGACAGGCGCTCTGGTCAATAATGACTTGTAGATGGTTACTATTTCTGATAAGAAAATCAACATTTGTTCACTATAGTGTAATCAGGTTTTTTTCGCAATTCTCAATCACCATGGGGTTCCTGCAATGCAGCAATATTATGAGAAGGTAGTGAGAGGCACTGAGCGCGAGGACACCCTGGTTATTGTTCAACACCTAAAGGACAAGGTGGGCAAACGGTTTTCATTACTCAATTATTACAGGGAAATACCTGTTTCCTACGATGCAAAGTTGTTGAGTGTGGAAAATGAGATGGCGGAATTTGAGGTTCACGAGTACCAGGCCAAGGTTATTCGTATTGAAAAAAAAACGTTGATGTTTGCTCAGTCTGCTAATGGTTTGCTTGAAGATGTGTGTGGGGAAGCCTTTTACGTCAATAGTGCCAAAAAAAGAGTCATTCTCTGTAATTTCGGTTATGCCAGAATACAATCAAACAAGCGTCGTTTTGTGCGTGTCAGGTTGGACGGTGGTATACAGGCTGACCTCATATCCGAGGTAGATGTACTTAAGGGTACGGTTGTTGACCTTTCGCTGGGGGGCGCAGCTATTACGTTTATGTCTACTGAACTGCTGACACCCGGCAGTGTGCACAACCTTTTCCTCAAGCTTCCCGACGTATCATCCGGTACGATAACAGAAGTTGGCATGACGGCAACTGTTGTCGATGTCCTTGGAGGCGAAACTCCCCATACATGTATTTTTGAATTTCACACTGAAAAACATTCCCAGCAACAGATAGCCTACTATATAAACCAACGTCAGGTTGAGATTATCAAAGAATTGAAAGAGCTGAAAAGCTGACAGTCACTATTCCCGTCCGGCGCCAAATTTTAGTGCCCTATCTTTGGGCACTCAGCCAGCATAATGCCTTATAATGCGGCACATGAGTCAAGTGTAATTGCCTCTATTAATTGCATTTCGCTGTAAAACTACTGAAAATTAGCGATTTTTTTTTGCATTAATTTTTGGCAAAGTGTTTGCATTGTACCGGTAACAGAAACGTGGTTCTTACTGCTTGCAATTTGTTTAACTATGCATTTATAATTCACCGTTCATTTATCACGCAGATGAGAGGAGCTCCGTTTGAAAAAAATCGACGCGATAATCAAGCCGTTCAAACTGGATGAGGTAAAAGAGGCTCTGAACGAAATCGGTATCCAAGGGATTACGGTTAGCGAGGTGAAGGGTTTCGGCCGCCAGAAAGGTCACACGGAACTGTACCGTGGAGCCGAGTATGTGGTCGATTTCATTCCCAAGATCAAACTTGAGATCATTGTAGCTGACGATATCCTGGCAAAAGTAATTGAAACAATCGAAAAGACTGCAAAAACCGGGCGTATCGGTGATGGTAAAATCTTTGTAACCCCTGTGGAAGCCGTAGTCAGGATAAGAACCGGTGAAACCGGAGAAGATGCTCTCTAGCAGTTCGCTTCATATCCCCCGAAAGGAGACAGTTTATGACACCGAAACAGGTAGTTGAATTTGCCAAAGAAAATGGCGCACTGATGGTTGACTTCAAATTCATGGATTTTGTCGGCATCTGGCAGCACTTTTCCGTACCTATGAGTGAGTTTGACGAGGACCTTTTTGAGGAAGGCGTTGGTTTTGACGGTTCCTCCATTCGTGGCTGGCAGCCGATTCATGCCTCTGACATGATCATTATTCCTGACCCGACTACGGCCAAGATGGATCCTTTTATTGCCGTACCGTCCCTGTCGCTGATCTGTAATATATTCGATCCGATCACCAAAGAAGATTACACCCGCGACCCGCGCAACATCGCCAAAAAAGCAGAAGCATACCTCAAGTCGACCGGTATTGGCGATACCGCTTACTTCGGCCCGGAAGCAGAGTTTTTCATTTTCGACGACATCCGTTACTCTTCCAGCGCCAACCAGTCGTTCTATGCAATCGACTCCGTTGAAGGTACCTGGAACACCGGCCGTGAAGAGTTCCCCAACCTGGGTTACAAGCCCCGTCACAAGGAAGGCTACTTCCCGGTTTCCCCCACCGACTCCCAGAACGATCTCCGTAACGAGATGGTGCTCGAACTGCAGAAGGTTGGAATCCGTGTTGAGTGCCAGCACCACGAGGTTGCCACCGGTGGCCAGGCAGAGATCGATATGCGCTTCTCTCCATTGGTCGACATGGCTGACCAGCTGCAGTGGTTCAAATACATTGTCAAAAACGTTGCCAACCGCAATGGCAAGACCGTTACCTTCATGCCTAAACCGCTCTATAACGATAACGGTTCCGGTATGCATACACACATGTCGATCTGGAGAGATGGAACAAACCTGTTTGCCGGTGACAAGTACGGCGGACTCTCCCAGATGGCACTCTATTACATTGGTGGCTTGATCAAGCACTCCAAGGCACTGAGCGCATTCGCAAACCCAACCACCAACTCTTACAAGCGTCTGGTACCCGGTTTCGAGGCTCCCGTAAACATGGCTTACTCCAGCAGAAACCGTTCTGCAGCTCTCCGTATCCCCATGTTCTCCTCCAATCCAAAGTCCAAGCGTATTGAATACCGTACGCCTGACCCATCCTGCAACGGATACTTGGCTTTTGCAGCCATGCTGATGGCCGGTCTTGACGGTATCGAGAACAAGATCGATCCGGGCCAGCCGCTGGATAAGGATATCTACGGACTTTCGCCCGAAGAACTCAAAAGCATCCCGTCCGCACCGGGCAGCCTGGAAGAGGCTCTCAACTGCCTCAAGGAAGACTACGAATTCCTGCTCAAGGGCGATGTTTTCACTCCTGACGTCATCGAGAAGTGGATCGAGTACAAAACCGAAGCCGAAGTCAATCCGGTTCGTATGCGTCCAGTACCGATGGAGTTCGAGCTGTACTACGATATTTAAACCAAAGCTTCAAATCTGGAACACAAAAGGCGGGAGAAATCCTGCCTTTTGTTTTGTCTGGTGATAGCTGACGTATGATGTTTTCGCGCGTAAAGGCATATTGCTCGTGTCGAGGTGCGAAGATGGACTCGGTATTTAAACTGCCAGCTTCTGTGTGATTATAATTTGTGCGTCATGCCTATTAAATAATCAGACAAATCCCGAAAGTGCGTCATATTTTCTACACGGCTTCAGCTGGAGTAGTTGTGTGATGTTTTAAATCAATCAATAATACAGTATGTTATCTTGAAATCCGGCTTAATGCTTCTGGGAAGTCAATATTAGGCACATAGTTTGCTAGCAATGAGGGGTTTTCCCTGTGGACAACGAACCTGCTAATTTTTATTGCAACCGACCAGGCTGCATAATTTCTGCACAACGCAAAGACAAGGAGTGAGAACAACATGGAGATTTTTGGTCAGAATGTATTTACTCAAGATGTGATGAGAGAAAGACTGCCAAAAGCGGTTTACAAAAATCTGAAAAAAACCATCGACGAAGGTTTGCCGCTGGACCCGTCCATTGCTGATGTGGTTGCAACCGCCATGAAAGAATGGGCTGTTGAAAGAGGCGCGACCCATTTCACCCATTGGTTCCAACCCATGACCGGCGTCACCGCGGAGAAGCATGACTCTTTCATCACACCAACCGACAACGGTATTGTCATGGATTTCTCGGGCAAAGAGTTGGTGAAGGGCGAGCCGGATGCTTCTTCCTTCCCGAGCGGCGGCTTGCGAGTCACGTTCGAAGCCAGGGGATACACTGCCTGGGATTGCACTTCTCCCGCATTCCTGAAAGAAGAAGCCGATGTCATAACACTTTGCATCCCTACCGCTTTCTGTTCTTACACCGGTGAGGCGCTGGATAAAAAGACTCCGTTGCTGCGCTCCATGGAGGCACTTTCAACCCAGGCGGTGAGAATCCTCCGGCTCTTTGGAAACCAGACCGCAACCAGGGTGACCTCAACTGTCGGTCCTGAGCAGGAATACTTCCTGGTTGACAAGTCCTATTTCCTCGACAGGCTCGACCTGATAATGACCGGCAGGACGCTGTTCGGCGCCATGCCTCCCAAAGGGCAGGAGCTGGAAGACCATTATTTCGGCTCCATCAAGGAAAGAGTTGTTTCTTACATGAAGGAAGTCAATACCGAACTCTGGAAGCTTGGTGTTACCGCCAAAACCCAGCACAACGAGGTTGCCCCCGGACAGTTTGAAATTGCCCCGATATTCGAAACAACCAACATCGCCACCGACCATAATCAGCTGGTTATGGATGTGCTCAAGCGCGTTGCCATTAGGCACGATATGATCTGCCTGATGCATGAAAAACCTTTTGCCGGTGTTAACGGGTCCGGTAAGCACAACAACTGGTCCATGAGCTCCAATGACGGGCAGAATCTTCTTGATCCGGGCCACACGCCGCACGAAAATGCACAGTTCCTGACCTTCCTGATGGCCACCATCAAGGCTGTTGACGAATATGCCGGCCTCCTGCGTGTATCCTGTGCAAATGCCGGTAACGATCATCGCCTGGGCGCAAACGAGGCACCTCCGGCCATCATTTCCGTTTTCCTTGGCGAGCAGCTTTCCGACATTCTCGAGCAGATTGAAAAGGGTGCCGCAAAGTCCTCCAAGAGTGGTACCGCAATGAGGATCGGTGTGACCACTCTCCCTGATCTGCCCAAGGACTCCACTGACCGGAACAGGACCTCTCCCTTTGCCTTTACCGGTAACCGGTTTGAATTCAGGATGGTCGGCTCTTCCTTCTCCATCGCAGGTCCGAACGTCATTATCAACACCATCATTGCCGATGCACTCAAGCAGTTTGCCGACAAACTGGAAGGATCGAAGAACTTCTCCGCCGACCTGGAAAAACTCCTTCAGGATACCGCCAAAAAGCACAAGCGCATCATATTCAACGGTAACAACTATTCCGATGAGTGGGTCAAGGAGGCCAAGAAACGCGGCCTGCTGAATATCCCCAACACCCCCGAGGCTCTCAAGGAGTTGGTCAAGAAGGAAGCTGTCGAACTGTTCCTTACCCACAAGGTCTTCACCGAAACGGAAATACATTCCCGCTACGAAATTATGGTCGAGCAGTACGTTAAGACTATCAATATCGAGGCCCTGACCATGATCGACATGGCCAAGCACAGCATCATGCCTGCTGCCACTTCCTTTGCAACTGAAGTTGCCCAATCGATTTCCGCTGTTGCCGCCGTATCCAGCAAGATCGATGTGTCAGCCCAGAAAGAGCTGCTGGAAGAGCTCTCCACTAATCTTTCCTCGATGAATAAGAACGTCAAAGCGCTTGAAAAGGTTCTTGATAACGCAATGAACATCTCTGAAGTCGATAAACAGGCAGCTGCTTTCAGGGAAAAAGTTTTTGCCAAAATGCTCGAACTGAGAGCAGACGGCGATGCGCTGGAGAAAATCATTTCCGCGGATTACTGGCCTCTGCCGACCTATGCAGAAATGCTGTTCAATCTCTAAAATATCATAGCAAGCAGATGCATACATAAAAAGGAGCCTCCTTCCGGGGGCTCCTTTTTGTCGTTTGCCGACGGGATTCTGTCTGGCCATTCCATTGCACAGGAGCAGGAATGACGTTAACCACAGTTGTATAGCTGGGTAACAGCCGGAACAGAATTATGGAGGAAAACCTTGCACTGGCACCATTCCGGCCTGCACTCTTTTCAATTCAAAGCTCAGTTGATTTGTTTTTATAATTTGTAACCTCAAAGTCCCAATCCATATCTTCATGATCGGTTGCGACAACACACGGACCCGGAGCCATTATAACGGTATCACCCCTGATTTCATTCAGGATGTTAAGGTGAAACAATCTATAAAACTCTGACCGGTCATACATCGTGTACACCGTTTCCAGGTAATTCTTGCCGTAAGCAATCGGAATGGTAACGCCGAATTGACTTAGGGCTTCCTGAGGATTATCAAATAACATCTTTTTGAAATCTGTATCCTTTTTTGCTCTTTGCAGAATCTCCGCCACAACATCATCTTGGATAAAAGATTTTTCGTTGCTCATTAGTTTCAATCCTCCCTACTTGCTGCAATGCCATCGACAACGTCTTTCTATGGTTAACGAATTGCTTTTTACGTGCAGACTGTTTACCACCCGATATGAGTCTGCATTAAAGATGGGGGGCTGGGAACATGCTATTTATGATCTGAAATCGCATTTGCTAAATTGCGGCGCCGAAAAAACTATGAATTGAAAATTTTTAAACAAATTAAAAATCGAAATGTCATTAAGCGTTGTGCATCTATGCGCAATCTTCTCTGTGTCAAAGCAAACGATTGTTTGAAACAAACGTATTATACACATGTTTTAATTGCAACTGTTTTTTTGAGAGCAATTATATAGCGATAAATCTGCGTGATACTAACGTTTTTCGTGTAATTTTAGTACAAGCAGGAGAGTTTGCAGAAGGGCAGAGAAAGAGAATGAGGCACAACCACAGATGGCCCTTATTGCATGAATGTTGGTGTTCCCCTTGGTTATAAACAGCTGCATGGCTTTACTATAGTGTCGGATTGAAGTTATATCTCAAACAGACACTGAAAGCGGCTTAACACTGAGAGCAGTGATAACAAGTTTTGTTGATAGCGTTTACTGATTTACCAACTTCCAGGTCAGATCAGGATTATAGTTCTTCATCTTGCGCGCGATCTCTGCGGTTTTCGGCCCCAGGTTCTTCTCATATACTCTACCCCGCTGATTAACGACGAAC
>JACAAY010000059.1 GCA_013377095.1 Desulfuromonadales bacterium | reverse complement strand
CTCCCACATTCGGCCCCAAGGCGGTTTTCAGCATGGTAATCAGACGTTCGGAACTGGTATCCTTGATCGGGATCGGTTTACTGGTCACAAGCATCCTCCTTTTCCCCGGCCTCGAAAAAATCCTCCGACTTGAAAAACACATCCTTGGGTAATTCATCGAACAACGATTTTCCGGACTGCAATCGCTCTCCGAGAATAGTTACAAACTTCTGCACACGAGGTCCTGCCGCTTTTTTAGCGACTTTTTGCTGTTCTTCCGATAACTCATGCGTCGATGTGATCCATATGCGAACGAACAAAAAGAGAGCTTCGCTCAGAACCTCATTTCCTCGTTCAATGGTTTTTAAGCGCTTCTCCATCCTCTCCAGGGATCGGGCAAGTAAAATCTCTTTCGTATCCGCTCCATCCGGGAAGAGAAATTCATTGATTGCTCTCACGATGATATCGTTCTTGGCAATTCCTCGTCTCTTTTGGCAGAGGTTTTCAAGTGCGGAATCAAGGTCAGGCGGGAGTCTCACTGAATATTTAACTCGTTTGATATTCTTTCGTAAGGTCATATGATTTCCCCTTCATTCGCGTATTCTTCTTCGTGGGTGTTCACTTCCAGCGGAATAACCTGGCTTGCCGCATCAGCAATGGACGAGTCATTATCTTGAGCAGCTTCAATCCTCTCACGATCCGCTAGTTCTTGAGCCTTTTGAAGAACCGGCTCCGGTTTTGCTTCCCTGGTTTCTGCGCCCGCTGTGTCGTTCTGATTCCTGGACTCGTCAACAACTTGGCAAACTTCCCTTTTCTTCGGTTCCGGCAAGAGACGTGACGTGAAATTGGCGTCTTTGTAATAGAAAAGCTTCTTGGCCTTGATCGGCGGGCAACCGGTAACAAAGATGATTTCCTCGTCAGCGGGCAGCACAAGCACCTCGTCGGTGGTCATCAGGGGACGTCCTATCTCTCTCGTGTTGTAGCTTACGTTTTTGAGCCAGAGATTCAGACGTTCGCCTGAAACGCTTTGGCTCTGCACCAGTTCCGTCCTTTGTCCGAGCATGCGGCTGACCCGCTCCGCTGTTTCGGTGGTGTTCGGTGTGAAAACGACGCGGACAGGGCAGTTGTCAATGATGCTGTTGTTAACGCCATAGGTCTTGTACAGCTGGTTCAGGCTCTGCACGATCACAACCGCCTTGATCCCGTAGCCGCGAATGAAGGCAAGCTGTTTCTCGAAGTTCTCCAGTCGGCCAAAGGCCGGAAGCTCGTCCAGCATACACAGCAACCTGTGTGAATAGGCTGCCTTTGGGCGGCCGTTCTCGAATTCCATCTTCTCAGTCAAACGGGTTACGACCAGGTTCAGAATGATCCTGGTCAACGGCGTTACCCGGAGAATATCGCTTGAGGGAATTACCAGGTAGAGGGAAACCGGTTTTTTATTATTCATGAGGTCTTCGATTTTAAAGTCGCTGCATGCCGTGTTTCGGGCAATGACCGGATCGCGGTAAAGTTCGAGGAAACTCAAGGCGGTGGAGAGTACTCCGGATCGTTCCCTTTCCTCCTTGTTGAGCAGGGCCTGCGCACCATGGGAAACCAGCGGGTGCGTCTTTGAATTGGAGTTGTATATTTTTTTAAAAACTTCCTGGTCCTGCTGCTTTTCCAGATGGTCGTAATTCTTCATCGCCTCAATCGTTGCGTTGAAATCGCGGTCCGGATCGGAGAAAAGTGCGGCGACGCCGGCAAGGGTCGTGGGATACTCGCGCGAATACAAAACATGGAGAATGGCCGCCACGAGAAGGGCGTGGCCGGTTTTTTCCCAATGGTCCAGGTTCCCCTGTCCCTGAGGGTCGATGATCATATCAACGATGTTCTGAACGTCCCTGACTTCATAATTCTCTCTCAAGCGAACCTCTTCCAGCGGGTTGAAGCGGACACTGCTCTCGTCAAGGGCCGTGGGGTCGAACTTCATCACAATGTTGTTCAGGTTCTTGTGCCTGTATCCGGATGTAATGCCCCAGTTTTCCCCCTTCATATCGGTGATGACCGCCGAATGTGGCCAGGTCAGAAGCGTGGGAATGATGATCCCCACTCCCTTGCCGCTTCCCGTGGGCGCAAAGACAAGGGTTGGTTCCTGTCCGTCATGACGCAGGTATTTGCCCTCTTTCGAGACGCCCAGGACGATTCCCTCTCCCTGAAGCAAACCGGCCTTTTTCATGTCGTCATGTTCCGCCCATCTGGCGGTTCCATGACTCGTCAGCTCTTCCTTTTGTCGTGATCTGCCCATGGCCATGAACATGCCTGCGCCGACTCCGGCGAATCCGCCCATATAGGTGAACAAAAGAGCTCTGTTGAATACCTTTGGAACAGATGAGCCGTAACGAAAGCACCACAAGATGATTTTATGGGGAGCGTAGATCCGGAAACCGTGCAGGATCAGGAACGGAGGCCCCAGTTGCGGCTGGTAGTACAGCCACTTGGCCGCGTATTGGGTAGAAACCCAGAGTCCGGAAAACAGCAGCAGAGAAACCACAAGGACGCTCAAGAGATAGTTTTTGCCGGTATTCATGGGATTTCCTCCTTGCGGATCAGGTTCTAGCGTCCCAAGTCGCGCTCTTTTGATGTATCCAGCGATGCGAATTTCAGCTCGGGATATTGTGTATCCTGTGTCCGGGGCATCTCCAGCCGGATCTGATTCATCCGCTCCATGCCTCTTTGATGCGGAACAATCACAAATTCGTTTCCTCTCTTGACAATGACATGGGGGCCGCTGGGCAGGTGGTGGATACCCTTGCATGCTCCGGAAAAGGTTTCGCCCGGATTGATCCGGGCGGGTTTCCCGAACCTGGATGAAAGATCCTTCGCGGCTTGTTCCATCTGCCGCTTGTAGAGATGTTCATGGTAATCAGGTTTTATTCTGATGCAGTCGTGAGTCTTTTCCGCCAGGCCCATGGCATGGAGTTTTTGAAGGCGTTCGCTCTTGGCCCTGTCCATTTCACTGCAAAAACTGCTTTGCAGTGCATCGGGTCGCGGTAGCCTTCCCTCTGACATTTCCCTGTCCAGCCAGGTCGGGGCGTTGGCAACTTTCTGATGATGCATGTCCTGCATGGATTCAAGTTTTACCTGTACAAAGTTGTTTTTGCCTCCTGATTCGTGAGCAATTCCGATGATTTTTTCCTTCAGGTTTTCCGGCACGCTCCAGCCGTTTTCCGCTCTTTCCACGACTCCTCTTTTCTCAAGCGCCTCGATTCTTTTGAGGTGGTTTTCAACGTAGTTTTCCGGGGTGACACCTTGGGGCAGGCGGTGTGTGTTAATGCTTTTCAGATGCAGTTCCCGGTTGTAGATGCCGTTGTTTCTGGAGGCGATTTCCAGAATATTTTCATCCGCTATCCGTTGCTGACTTTCCCCTCTTTTGACTGATACCGTGACAATCGAGCCGGGCCTTGCCTCGAATGCCGGAGTCTCGGAATACTTGGACAACGGCACGTAATAGGCCCGGTTGTCGGTGGCGGAAACGATCAGGTATTTTTCATCGTAAAGCTCGTTTGATAGACCTTTTTCAATGACAACGCCGGTAATGTTGCGTTGATGTGAATCCGCTGGATCAAAAATGATATGCTCGGTGATCCGCTCGTTTTTCAGCTGTTCATGCATGGTTTTGATGATGTCGTTTCTCAAACCAAGCTCGCGCAATGTCTTCTCGCACTCCTCATTCAGCTTCCAGATTCCCGGCTTGATTTCACGGGAAAGCTGCATGGTTTTCAGAAACCTCAATCTTTGAATCTGCACGTTTCTCTTGAATTCGGAAAAACCGTTTTCAATCGGTTTTCGAAGGTCAATGCACTTTTCTACTTTTATTTTTGCCAGCAGATCGCGGTCGATCTGCGTGAAGCGCGTCTTTTTAACTTCACTGGTTATTCCATTTCTGATCTCACGTTCGGTTCTGAGGCCAAGTGTTTTCGTGGCGATTTGCGATGCGCGAAACCTGAATCCGTTGGAAATGTAGTCTCTTTTTATGACCAGATTTTTTCCCGAGTCGTCAACACCTCTGACGATCAGATGCACATGGAGATTATCGGTGTTGTAATGGTTGACCGCGATGAATGTAAGCTTGGTATCCAGGTCGAGTTCCATCTGCTTTACCAGTGCTTTTGTGTACTCGGTCAGGTTGAGGTCGTGCGCGTTTTCAGGTGAGATTATGAAACGGAAATGATGGCGGTCACTTTCAAATTCCCTGACCGTCTCTTCAAGATTTTCTTTCGTGGTAATTCCGGTTTCGCTGTAGATGATCGGAGATACTTCGTTATGGTTTTTGACTGCATCGCGCGAGATATAGCTCACGTGATTCCGAATAGAACCTTTCGAGAAAGGTCCGCTGTTTTTGACGACCCGGGCTTTGACGACTACCCGTTGAGCGTTGCGGGGTGTGTCACTGATAAAGCTGTTTCTGCCGCTTTGTTTGCGCACGTTTGATGATTTATTTGCATCAACCAGGCGCATCATTGTCTTCAAAAATGATTTCCTCGTCCCGGCTTTTCCTGTGCCGGAAATCCCTTTTTTCCGTCCTTTTAAGGCGATTTCGAAGGAGTCATCATCTTCGAATGGTATGATTGTGGACATGCTCTTAACCCTTTGAATTCACGAGTGTTTGTTTTCGGCACCTTGTTTTCATTCTATTTATCAGGGTGTTATCAAACACTTGGCACCAGCAAATGCGAGGTGGTGCCAACAATACAATCGAAAAAACGGTGAGTTGCGAAGCAACGGCACCATCACTTTATCTTGCCTTACATGTATCAAAGGCATAGAGGTCATGGTAATCAGAGGCCTTGCACGTTCTGAGACAGGTTCGAGGCCGGAAAGAAAAGTGAGTGGTTTTCAGCTCTGACGGAAGCTGTGCCTGCTTTTGATTTCCGTACTGCTGTGGCAATTGATCTTCTCTTTTCAGGTGGCGGATTGATGACGGCGACCCGATAGGTTGCTCCTGCCGCTTTGAGGATTCTGTTGATGTAGTCCGGGCCTCTCCAGGCTGATCCGGTGTTGTAGGCTGAGAGAGCTTTGAAGAGTACCGTGCTTCCGGATTCTCCGTTGTTGTTTCTCCGGTATGCTTCGGCCAGAAGGTTTGTACCGATGTTGATGTTGCGGCAGGGGTCAAAGAGTTCATCCAGGGTGAGGTTCATTTTTTGGAGATGAGTGCTGTTGATCTGCATGATTCCCAGGTCCAGGCTGTGGCCCTGGGAGAGGAGTTCAGAGGCAATGTGAATGGCTTCTGTTTTTGATGTGGGAGAGAAGCTTTTTCTGGTGGTGTTGTCGTTGATTACGTAGGGTTTGCCTCCGCTTTCGACTTTGATTATGGCTTGCGTGGTTGCGGGTGATACGGCCGGGCCGCACTGGGTACATAATGATGATATGAGTAGCAGGCCTGTTATCATGGCTCCTCCTGCTTCCGGTCAGAATGTGATGACCGGTTGTGCCAGTCCGATTATGAGTGTGTCGGGTACGTCTCCGAAGTAGCGGCCGTCGAAAGATGTTTTGAGACCGGTGGCGATGGGCAGGAAGTGTTTTCCCCGTACGGTTGCGCATCCCCTGATTGCCGGCATTGGAAGTCCGCTGCGGTCCTGTGGGTAAGCGTGTCCGATTATCTTTCCGTTTACGGAAAATTCCGCGTCCCCTATGCAAAAATATTCTCCCGGCAATGCTCCGACTGTTTTGAACAGGGGCCAGCCTTTCGGGAGCCATTTCCTGCCGTAGAGGTATTTTTCGTAACCGGGCGGACATTTCATCAGGATGACTTCTCCCCTGGTCAATGGCATGCTGGTTTCCACCAGTTTATAGATGCCTCTTGGTTCGCTCCCGGTGAGGTTCAGCCAGTAACGAGGGACAATCTGGGACCGGATTGCTTCGACGGCCAGGAGGATACAGATTGCGGAAAAGGCAATTATCAAGGGCCGCTTGTCGATCATGTGGTTGCGTTAATTTGGTGTTTGAGAAAGTCCAGGACCGGGCCGTGCGGTTCGTTTGGTTTTCTGGGTTCGATGTTGTTTTTGAGGTAGTAATGCGCGATCCGGTAGTAGTCGGGGGAAAGCCTGCTAAGGTCTGCTTCAATCTTTTGCAGCCGCCGCAACCATTGCAGGGCTCTGCTTGTCCTTCCCTTGCCTCTCGCATGTAACAGAATCTCGGCGCCAGGTTCGACGAATGGGACTTTGTGTGCCTTTTCTCCTGGCCAGACTGTCCGCACGATGTAGATCATCCAGAGTAGGGTGCCGTGATCGTTGGCAACCCATAGTTCCAGGGCTAACAGATTGTCGGGTTTGAAGAAGACATTTTTTCTGCTGCTGCGCTCGGTAAAGCTGATGTTTTCAGTGACTGCCGGGGTTCCGAAGAGGAGTTTTGAGTTGCGCTTTTTTTCATCAAAATGGAGATGTATTTTTGTGAGATATTCCATACCGACTTCCGCTTTTTTTGGGTTTGTATCTGATCTCGTCACTGCTTTCCGGCGATGCCGGCATATGAAAAATGAAAGCATGGAGAGCTACATGCGCAAGCTGGCTGTAAATGTTTCAGCTTCTCATGAAGCTCATTGTCATGTTATGGTGTGAAAGTTCTCATGGTACAAAATAATGCAATACCAATAAATTTATGTCAATAATCTATTTTAAAATTGTAAAAAACATATTTTTATTTGTGTATTTTCGTTTTAAGCCGTTTCAAACACAGGGAGCCAACAAAAAAGGCACCTACAAGATTTCTTGTGAGTGCCTTTTTTGTTGTGCCGTGTTATGCAACCTCTAGTGTGTTTGCTACAAATAAAAACCCGGATTCTCTATCAATGGGATTCGGCCTTTCTTTTTTCTATGATCAAGGCGGGTGCCACTACCAAATAGATTACCGCTTTTTTTTCGATCCACCCTCCTCTCCGGTCCTGCGCAATTTTTTGTATAACTTAAGCAGTGTTCTGGCTGCTTTCATGTCTCTACCAATATCAACATAAGCACCGAACGGTAAAAAGCATTCTGACAGTGCCTAGCGCACGTTTCCTTTAGGATCTGTGAAAGCCGATCACCCCTTGGGCAAAAAAAGGCCCCGCATACCAAAAGAGGACGTATGCGAGGCAAGGTGCAACCGTAGGTATTGATTACCACACATCGGTTCGGAGTTTCAACGATAAGCTGAAAAAACTATGATTGCCTTATGCCGCCATCTTGGCAACCAACACGGTAAAACCGCCCCAGTGTAAAACCAAGGCGGTTTTTTATTGCGCCAACGCAATCGGTTTGGATTAGTCCGCCCGTTGGTTTGCTGCACTTGTTCGCGGAGGAGTGCGGGCCAGTAGCAGGGAACGCCCGGCCGGATCAGGTAATTAATGCAACCCCCCAGGGTAACGGCCATCCCGTTTCAATTATACTTCGATCTTTTGAAATTTCTCGGCCTCCGTGCTATTCAGAGATGACTGGCCATCCCATGCCGCGCCGAATTTTACCCTTGACTAAACATAGGTGACATTTGTTAACGTTGTCGCATGGCAACAATGGTACAGGAAAATGAATCCACGGCGCGAATTCGTGTGGCCTTGGTGATTGAATCAGGGAAACTCAAGCCGGTATGGTTCGAGGAAGCTGGAAAGCTTTCCAGAGAAAGAATCTTCATAAAGGAAATTTGCTATACGTGGGTACACATGGACGGGGCCGCAAAAATCATCAGCTTTTCCGTTTGGGATGGGAGCAACAGTTATCGTCTGTCACTGAACACGCGGGACTTCACCTGGAAGCTTGGCGTGGTTGAATCGTCATTTCGGTGATAGTGCTCATAAATATATTCAGCTGCCTATGTTATAAGGGTTTTATGGTGACCATTTACAAAAACATATTATTAATTTTACATGTTGATTTCGGGCGGTATCTTAGCGTCATGAAAGGAGATGACCATGAATCTGGACAAAAGTAGAAATATGTCTGTTATGGCTGGCCTGAAATTATGCCTCCCTAGTGATGGATATGTCTTCGGTGGAGAGGTTGTTCTCTGTCTTGTCTCTATTGTGATAATTGGAATTATAGCTATTGATATGTATAAGCTTATAAAAAAATAAGAATAACAAACGCTTCCTTCGAACTTGGAGGGCGCCCAGGATGCGTGGATAAAAAAACGCCCCATATGCAGGAGGGGCGCATGCGGGGCAAATGCCTTCAATCAAGTCGATTGTTGCACATCAGTTTGGCCTTTTTTGTGGCATGAGATGAATTCGAGTGAATATGAACACTGCGCCATCAGAATGTCCCCTTATCGATAGGAGCCCTATGTGATGGCCCGCCCATGTTTTCACCTTCATCAACCTGCTTTGGCCATCCCCTGATTATTATCGCCAGATACTTAAATCCATCCACGGACAACTTACCTAATACATTCACCAAGTGTTTTACCAGTTCGCACACCATCCAGAACATGGACGCGAGCGCCATTATAAAAAGCCCTTTCAGCAAAACCGCTCCTTCAACATGACCGTTTATCCCGTTCCAAACCATCAAAAGTATCTGCACTCTGGCCTCCTAACTTTTCCATCATCTTGAAGTATTTTATCTGAAACGCAGAAACCGCTCCAGAGGTGTCAATTTAGAATCGACAGTTGGAGCGGTGATTCCGCTTTGGTTATCTATGCAGCAAAAAAGAAACGCCCGCTGTTAACGGGCGAATCCACCGAGGGTACTATTCCTGTCTGATGGTAGCAAGTCACGAATCAGACTGCAAGTGGTAATGGTTCATCTGCCAACGGATCACGCAAACGTTGAAAAGGTGTAATCGCCTTGGGCTGTCTTTCCCGCCTGCTGGTTTTGGATTGCCTGTGCTTGCTTTGCGTCTGGGGTTGGCGGTGGTTGGTTTAGGCTACCCGCTTTGAGCTTGTCCAGATGCTGCTCGGGAACGCTCATTATGTTGTAACCGGTCGAAGGATTGATCATCATGGCTCGGCTCCTTTTGAATCATGGATTCATTGTGTGCTTCGCAGATGAAAAGGGCAACGTTGTTATCACATATCGGATGAAATGGTGGGCTTTTTGCGTCATTTGCACTGTGCGCCTTTTGGTAACGAAGGGGCTTACTATCAGAATCTCTCTTTCCGCGGCCAGAATATCATTGTTGTAAACCGGCAAAAAGTTGCTCTTGTCGAAAATATGGGGGAATCCAAGAGGAAGAAACGGACAATGCATGACCTAAAAACCGTTATCTTGTCAGACTCTGAATCGTGATAATGCAAACAATGACAGGTCATGAAATCATCAATTGTCTTTCGGTGTACGGCACCCGGCTAATCAGCAAGCGGGTCTTCCCCTGTCTGCCAACTCGCAAGGTATTTCTCGAAAAGGTGAAAGTCCTCACCTTTATGTTCCGTGAGGGTGACATACATATTCGTAACCGGGATGTTAAATGTTTTGTTGATAAGTTTCATGAATCCCAGAGTAAGGGCTCTACGTTTCTCCATAGTGCGCCCTTCCCGGATATCTGCATTTACAACAGCGACTCCCTTTTCAGGCTCTTTAACCCGCCCGATGGACAGATTGTAGGTGCCGAATTCACGGATGGAAATACTGATATGGTCAGTGCCAGTATCCATAATTTCTGAGAAAAGCGTGCGTACACCTTCTGCAAAAGTCTGTTTTTGGCTGTCAGTCAGGTTTTGATTAAACTCGAACTGTAAGTGTGGCATACGACCTTCAAGAATAAGATTTGTTAAAGAAATAGTGATACAACACAGTAGAGAAGCAAGAGCGACATAACGATATTAATGGTTCTATTGTTGTTCACAAGAATTTTCTGGAATGCAGCACCGAATAACGACCAGCACGTTACGGCTGTGAACCCCACCAAGGCAAGAAGGGCTGAAAAACCTGTAAGAGTGCAAACTGATTTATAATAGGGCACAATAAAGGTAGAGACTGTCGTAATCCCGTAGAGAATGACCTTTGGATTTACAAACTGTAAAAGTAGTCCTGATGAAAAAGTATATGCGTGGTTCTTGCCGTCACTTTCTCCAGGCGGCTTGCTACTATACGTTTTCCACGTTAGCCATAGGATGTAAGCAGCTCCGATATAGGTCATCACAGGTTTTATAGTTGGAATCAGGTTGTAAAGGACTACGCTGAAAATGCTACAGAAACCAATGACAAAAAAGAAGCCAAAGGTCATGCCGATATTGAACAGGATGCTTTTCTTGAAACCATTCCGGCTGGCATTGGACATCGCCATGATATTATTGGGACCAGGAGTGAATGTTGTCACAAGGACATATGATATAAAGGCGGCAAAATTCGGCATGGATATTTACCTCCCAACGCTGGTGTGATAAATTATAAGTTATTTCATCTTGTGCAGTATATGCTATATATTGTGCATTATACTGTCAACATAAATTGGAGGATTATTTTTGGACAAGCTGAATTCAGTTATTGCTGACAATCTGAAAAAGTTGCGTGAAGAGAGAAGGCTGAGCCTCGACCGGGTTGCCAAGCTATCGGGAGTCAGCAAGAGCATGCTCGGACAGATTGAACGTGGAGAGGTTAATCCCACCGTATCAACGGTATGGAAAATCTCGAATGGTCTTAAAATATCCTTTACCCAACTCATGAGCAGACCGGAAACGGATATTGAGATTGTTGACAAAGCAGAAATTCAACCACTAATTGAGGACAATGGCAAGGTCAGGAACTTTCCGATATTCCCTTTTGACAGCATCAGACGGTTTGAGATGTATAGCCTTGAACTTGACGGTGGCGGGCACCTGGTAGCAGAAGCTCATCCTCAAGGAACCCAGGAGTTTATTACGGTTTTTTCCGGCGAGGTAACCATATACGTGAATGGGGAACGTTCGGTAATAACAAAGGGCAACTCAATGCGATTTAAGGCGGACTGTCCTCATGCATACCAAAATACCGGTGACGAAATGTGCTCTATAAGCATGGTCATTTACTATCCATAGAAAATATCAACACTTCAACATTGCTTAAAAGGTCATTATAGATTATTTAAAACTAAAACCCTTACCTTGCGACGGCAATAGCCTTGGTCGCTTTCGCCGGAACGCTGGTCGGATTCACAGCGGAACACTGGTCACCATCACGTCAGTTTTTTTGGTCGGATTCACCGGAATACGCAAAATAGTTGATTCTCGTGAAAGATGTTGTGGGGTGTCTGAAAATTGTAGACTTCAGTGTAGTAATATGATTCTTCAAAGAAGGGTCCAGATTGAAAAGGTTAATGATACCTTCAAGATTGCATAACCTCACCTATATCGGTTTTTTAAAATGGCTATTTCATGCTATAAAAACAAAACGTAAGTCAGCCGGCATTCTGTGACAAATACGGGATAACATCATGAAAAAAACTCAGAATATCGACGAATTGCTTGCCGCACTGAGGGGATGCCGACAAGGGCTTACCGAGCGCTTCGGAGTCAAGGACCTGGCAGTGTTTGTCTCATATGTCAAAGGAGCCCAGCGCAAGCGAAGCGATATCGACATTCATGTTGAACTTAACAAGTCCCACAAGATGTTTGACAACTACATGGAACTCAAATTCCATCTTACACGCTTTATCGGCGGAAAGGTTGATCTCGTTCTGAAAGACGCGATCCGGGAGGAACTGAAGGACAGGGTTTTCCGTGAGGCGGTTCATGTCTGATCGGGATTGGCGACTTCCCCTTTGCAAACAACTACGTCCCATAAGAAAGATTATGTAAAGTACGCGTAATAAATAACAGTTATTTCAGATTGTTAGCACTCCTTATATGTCGAACTATTCTTGAATATGCCCTTTTACTCCCCGCCATTTGAACCGCAATATCTTGTTTACACTCCGTGTTCAGCTGTTACCTTTCAAATTTCTACACAGAGTAACCAATCTATCAGCATGTTTCACACATTACCCACTATTCGATTAGCGCCAATCTTCAGCCATTGTGATGAGACGGTACTCGCTTTCATCGCCTGACGTTGTGGTCAAGGGTGAACTGCGGCCGTTGCGTGATTCGCAAGATTACGAGTGAGAGAAAAGCTTATGTACGTTTTTCGTTCCACTGTTCCTCAAACCCCAAAGCCCACAAGTCATTACAGTTACACCCGCTCGGCAATTATCATTACATAGTTGTCAAAGCGATTACTGTCGCCGCTCAAAACCGACTGCAGCAAACCAGCCCACCAAGCCGCATGCTGCCATGGTTGCGGTCATTGGCACCGCCGTAGAGTTGTGAAGCACACCCACCAGCGCCCCTGCACTCGCACCCAGAGTATACTGAATCGTACCCAGAAGCGCCGATGCGCTCCCCACCTCACAGTTGAAGGGCGCTAAGGTGAGTGCTGTAACGTTTGGATAGAGAAGCCCGGTTATGCACAGGCAAACGAAAATGAGAGCAACCTGAACGGAAAAACCGCCAAATCCGGTCATAACTGCGGCAATGAGCAGGAGGGTTGCCACCGTATTGACGCTGAACGCCACCTTCAGGACCTGCTGCGCACTGAACCGCCGAAGAAGCCTGCGGTTAACCTGTGAAGCTCCGATCAATCCGAAAGCATTGGCGCCGAAGAAAAGGCCGAAGTGCTGGGGTGATACCCCATGAAGTTCGATGAACAGGAATGGAGCCCCCGAGATATAGGCGAAGGTGCCTCCGGCTACGCATCCAAGCGCAATGGCGTAACGGACAAAATAGCGATTGCGGAGAATATCACCGTAAATGACCAACATCTCGGCAAAGTTACGTCGAATTCTCCGTTCGGAAGGCAGCGACTCGGGGAGACCGGTCGCTGCAGCGACGAATGAAACCAGTCCGAAGAGGCCCAGAAAACAGAAGATACCCCGCCACCCCGTAATCAACAGGAGCTGCCCACCAGCTATGGGAGCCAGAATTGGTGCGGCACCCATTACCAGCATCAGAAGAGAAAACATCCTTGCCGCTTCGGCAGTATCGTAGAGATCACGTACCACGGCGCGTGAAATCACCATGCCGGCGCCACCCCCAACCGCCATCACAATACGCCAGAAGATGAGCCCGCCACCGGTTTGCACGCTGGCGCACCCTACCGCTGATGCAACATACAGCGCCAACCCAAAGAGGAGGGGCCTGCGTCTTCCAAAACGGTCAGCCAGCGGGCCATACAACAGCTGCCCAGCGGCTGATCCGAATAAAAAAGCTGAAATGGAAAGCTGCACCGTGCCGAGTGGTATCCGCAGATCATGAGCAATCTGCGGGAATGCAGGGAGATACATGTCGATCGACATGGAGCTGAATGCGGTCAAAGCACCGAGGATCAGCACCATGCGCGCCGTCTGGACGCGGGTCATGTCGGCAGGTTGAATAGCCGGAGCTATGGTAATTATTTCAGTGGCCATGTCTTTTCCGATTAATAGTTGCCACATGCAACTAACAATGCATAATAATCACTTCTGGAGATTGGTGAAGACACGACGGAGAACCTGTCGGCAGGTATTTAACTGCTCCTCGTCAATTCCCTTTTGTGCTTCGTCAAGGATCTCCCGGACCAGTTCCGTTGCTTCATCCATGATTTCCTTGCCTTTGTCGGTCAGATTCACGAGGCGTTCGCGGGCATCGCCGGGACTCGGCAGGCGAATGATCAGTCCGAGGGATTCCAGTCCCGCCGCCAGACGAGCCATGGTCGTCTTGTCCCGAGCGGTTTTTTCGGCGAGGACACCCTGGGGAAGGCCATTCTGGTCCCAGAGCTGGACGAGGAACGAATACTGATCTGAGGTAATGGGTAAGCCACGTAGCGAGAGCGCTGCATTAATGCGCCGCTGCATGATCCGCGAGAAGCGGGCTGCCAAGTGGCCCAGCGATTTTTCAAGGGTATAGCCCGTTGGAGATCGTTTCATTGGTTGTATTAAACAACTTAATCGCTTCGGCGGCAACCGAAAAATCGATCTATACTCGTGTAGTCTGATTGTCGTTGCCGTTTGGAAGGAGCGCTCTTGATGTTAAAGATAAAAAAGGAGATCGGAATTACCGAGCCCGGTAAAGGGCGACAGGTTTTTGCCGTTGGGCTTGTTGGTTTCTGCGCCTTCCTTTCCCTGTATTCAACCCAGCCACTGTTGCCCCTCTTCCACCGTATTTTTCACGCTTCGAAGCTCGCCGTCAGCCTGACTGTTTCTTCGGCAACTCTTGCCGTAGCTCTGGCCGCACCCTTTGTAGGGATTATTGCGGACATGCGGGGGCGCAAGAAAGTCATCGTCCCGGCCATATATCTGCTGGCCTGCTCGAATTTTCTGATTGCCTCCTCGCCCGGGCTTTCAGCGATCATTTTCTGGCGTTTCATTCAGGGACTGCTTACACCGGCGGTATTTGCCGTTGCCTACATAAACGAAGAATGGGATGCTCGTGAGTCCGACTGTTGTATCAGCCAGGTGGGCAAGGGTGGATTCGAGAAATTGCAGGACATTATTTGCGCTATGTGTATCGCCGGGCCGAAACCAGAAGTTGGCGACCAACCGTGCCTCTGCAATAAAAGCCAGTAACGGATGATGACTTGCTCGACCTCGACGAGTAGGATTATAGCCTAGCCCGGCTCCCTCTTGGGAGCCGTTACGGGTTACCAATTCCTGATTAAGCGCTTTATTCTGACAGCACCTCGCATTTTCAGGGAACGGTTGCTGCTGTTTGGGTTCAAATTGAGAATAAAATGCAACAAATTAGAGCGTTACGTGCAAGCCGGTAACTCCGAAAGTTGAGTTTCTTACCAGTATGGTCATTTCTTACGCATCTTTACGGTAACACTTCAGCCATACTGAGTAACACAATATATTCATTGGATTTTATTTTAATGAAAAGGTTGAGCAAGAAATGATATTGTTTGGAAAGTCAAATACCAATAGCAATGGTATTGAAATAACTTCTATCGAATTGAACCATGCATGGTGACTTTATCGGACCCAAGGTGCTTCAACTAAAATACGAAAGACTCAATTGTATGCAATCCAGCCTGTGACAATTTTTTTGTTTAATCAACATATCTCATAAAACCGATAAGTTGCGAGATGTGCAGTAAATTGTTGTAAAAAAGGAGACCGGCCTTATCTATGCGTGTGGTTAAAGGTCCAAATATGCAGGTCAACAATATCGACATGCCCAACAATTATCGGGGGAAGTATGATTCCGACAAAAGCAGTTATTTGAAAGAATCCTCCAAAGGCGAAGTCGCTGGTTCCTTCTTGCTTGGCCTTGTTCAATCATTTTACAATTTATGCATTCTGCCTCAAGGCGGACTGAAATTAGAAGTAGGTCAAATCGATCCAACAAAATGGTATCCGTATTCCATAATGATAGACACACTTCACACCATCGAAAATGCCTTCCCTTCCTCTGGAAACATATTCTTCCGTGCCGGCATCCACTTTTTGCGTATTTGGTATGAACATGGCCCAGGAAAAACCATGATCCATTCAGGCCTGGATTGGCTCTACGCAAACAAAGAAAGTGGCGGATATAACTCTGTCGTGCGAGGCGGCAATAAAGATGATATTGGCTGGTGTATTCTCCGATCAATCGACGAAAAAGCCGGTATTGCAGTTTATGAGAACGTAACGCCGCTATCCTTGGAATATGTCAAGGGAGTCTTTTATGGTGGCTGTATTCTCTTCGACGACATGGAATTTGTCCTTGTCGATGGCACCTGTGAACCCTATGTGCCCAATCCGTCACTCAAAAAAATCATTCTTACTATTCGGTTCCGCCTGAAATCGAAAAACATCAGCCAAGACATTGAGACTCGCATAGACACCCTCCAATCCGGCGCTACTTTAAGCTTAACACCTGAAGAAGTTGAGAGTCTGGTTTGGCGCTACAAGGGGCTTCGATATCGCAAGGCATTGGACGAAACATACTATAACGACATCAATTTTATCCTCGCGAACGCCATAACCGAAGGCCAGCGAATCGCCCAGGAACTTGAAGCCGCCAAAGACGCTGCCGAAGCCGCTAACAAGGCCAAATCCACTTTTCTTGCCAACATGTCGCATGAATTACGGACACCACTCAATGCCATTCTTGGCTTTTCCGATATTCTGAGACGAAATCCGGAGACCTCCGTATCTCAAAAGGAAACACTGGCTATTATCCATAAAAGTGGCGATCACCTACTTGGCCTTATCAACAATGTTCTCGATATCGCCAAGATTGAGGCTGGTCGCATCATTTTGGAATCTACACCGTTTGATTTGGGCGGAATGATTCTCAATGTAACCGACATGCTGCGTATCCGGGCCGAGAGCAAGGGATTGCATCTACTGGTGGTTCAATCTCCCAAGTTCCCTCGTCACATCGTTGGCGACGAAACGAAGTTACGGCAGATACTCATCAATCTCCTCTCCAACGCCATCAATGCAACTGAGCAGGGTTGCGTTACCCTGCGCCTGGGAACCAAGCAAGACATAATAGAACACCTGCTCATGGAAGTTGAGGACACCGGCTGCGGCATTGCCCAGGATGACCTGGGAAACATTATGGTTCCTTTCGTCCAGGTCGGACTCCAGAGCAAGCAGCAGGGTACCGGCTTGGGACTGGCCATCAGCCGGCAGTTCGTCGAATTGATGGGCGGTCGACTGTCGTTCACCAGCACCCTTGGTCAGGGGAGTAGTTTCCGTGTGGATATCCCCTTGCAACTGGCGCTATCAGAAGATATTCCAGAAGCGCCCGAGGCACGCGGAGAAGTAACCGGACTCGAAGCTGGCAATCCACCCTGTCGGGTGCTGGTGGTGGAAGACCAGGCGGAGAACCAGGTTCTGCTTGTGCGTCTGTTGGAAAGCGTAGGTCTCCTGGTGCAACTGGCCGAGAACGGTGTGGTGGCAATAGAGCGGTTCAGCTCATGGAAGCCGCACTTCATCTGGATGGACCGGCGCATGCCGGTAATGGACGGGTTGGAAGCTACTCGCCGCATTCGCGCCCTGCCCGAGGGCGATAAAGTGAAGATTGCGGCAGTTACTGCTTCCACCTTTATGGAAGAGAATGCAGAAATGATCACAGCAGGTTTCGATGCCATTATCAACAAGCCCTTTTCCAGTGATCAAATATTCGACTGCATGGAATTGTTGCTGGGGCTACGCTTCGTGCGCAACAAGACGGTAGCCTACCCCACAAGCCGGGCAAGACTCTCCATGACCGCGATGACCACCCTGCCAGAGCCATTACGGCAGGGGTTGAGCGAGTCGCTAAACACGTTAGATAGTGTCTGCATTCTGGAACTCATAGAGTTGATCGGACAAACCTTACCTGAATTGGCAATGGCATTACGGGAGCGTGCACAGGTGTATGATTACGAAGCCATTCGAGCACAACTCCAATCAGCCCCGCGCAGCAACAGGTCAAGCGAGGAAAAGACCGCATGAAAAATACAGGGACCATCATGGTGGTCGATGACAATCTTGAAACTCTCATAATGATAGTGAATATCCTCCAAGCAGAAGGCTATCGAACTCTTCCGGCGAACAGCGGGGAACTTGCGCTAAATGCGATGGATTCACAGCTTCCCGATTTGGTGCTGCTGGACATCCGGATGCCGGGCATTGACGGCTTTGAGGTCTGCCGTCAAATAAAGAAAGAAGAACGGACACGCCATATCCCCATCATCTTTCTAAGTGCAGAGGCTGACCGAAAGGAGCGAGTCGATGTGTTTGACCTTGGTGCTGTAGACTTCATCTCCAAGCCGTTCTGTCAAGAGGAACTGCTTGCACGCATCAGCACTCACCTTGAACTATGGCGTCTACGGCAGCACCTGGAAGAAGCCAACTGCAAACTGAGCCAAACAAATACCCTTTTGCATGAAGAAATTACTGAGCGACGCCAGACCGAGGAGGCACTGCGAGAGAGCGAGCAGAAGTTTGCCAAAACATTCCACTCCAGCCCGGTTGCCATGGCACTTAGCACCTTGGCTGACGGCCTGTTTCTGGATGTGAACGAGCAGTTTCTACGTTTCAACGAAAGATCCCGAGAGGAGGTGATTGGGCGTACTGCTCTGGAACTGGGTTTTTGGGACGCATCTGGACAACGACAGGCCATCGTGGCCGACTTACTTGCGGGCGGCACGGTACATAATCGGGAGTTGCCGGTACTCACAAAGTCGGGCGAACTGCGCACCGTCATTTGGTCCGGGGAAATAGTCATCATCGGGAAAGAACCGTGTCTACTCAGTTCCGCGATGGACATCACTGAGCGCAAAAAGACTGAAGAAGAAAACAAAGAACTTATCTTAGGGTTACAAGAGGCCCTTTCCCAAGTGAAGACATTGAAAGGTATCCTCCCAATTTGCTCTTACTGCAAGAAGATTAGAGATGATAAGGGTTACTGGGAACTTGTGGAATCATATGTCACCAAGCATACAGATGCACTATTCTCTCATGGCATGTGCCCTGAATGTTATGAAATTGCTATGAATGAGATTCAAAAATTGAAGATAAAAGAATGACGTAGGTGTAAAGAATACACTGACACAGTGGCAACTGGCATCAATAGCTCCCAATCTTACGTAATATCAGCGATGCCGCGACTACGCCGCATTCGATCGATGCTGCCAGCCTGAGGATACCTCGCTAACATGATCAACCAGATCTTTAACGCTATGATCAAGTCGATTAAACTTTCATTCGACAAACGTATCATTTTCTCGCAAATTCTCCATGTTTAGAGGCAGATATATTATAAAGGTCGTGCCAGTTCCAGGCTCGCTGTAGACATCAAGGAACCGTTGTTCAGTGGGGTGGTCAGGTATAAATGGACAAATCGCTAAGTCACTTTCTCAGACGCTGCATTTCCTCAAATTCTCTGTGGCTGACATAGCCCAAATATGAATCCGATTAGCGCTGTTCTTCAGCCAGTCGTAGCCACTTTTCGGTTCGCTTTCCCGTCGCGGCTCCATCGTAGAGCAAGCAGGGAAGCATCGTCTTGAGATTGAAGCGGCGATTAAAGCGATACTGGGCTTCCGCCAAATAGCGGTGAACGTATTTCTCAAATTTAAAGCCGTGGTACGTTCCGGTGATTACTGTTTTGATGTTACTCAAGAGCGTATTGACCCAAGTGAAGAATGCCATGTCGGTGCTTTTACGACCAGCTCCCACGATCTGTGGATCATGAGTTGCGCCTGCGGCTGTCACGGCCCCAAAGCAGGCCAAGCCGTCCGAAACCACTATTGCCGTGGGGGCCAGCCACTGACGCGTCCATGCTGAAATCTCAGTTTTGCAGAAGGATTTCACCGGGGTGAAAACGGGATACATAGGATGCCCCTTGTCATTGGTTTCTATTGCCGCAACAAACGGCACTTTGTTCTCTGAACCACGACCGACTTTGCCTCCGGAACGCTGGCCGCCCAGGTATGCATCGTCAATCTCGACTCTGCCAGCCAGGACCGTTGACTCTTCTCGCTCGCACATCACCTGAATGATCTTGTGTTTGATCCGCCAGGCAGTGCGGTAGCAGACCTCGATGAGGCGCTTCAATTCCAGGGCGGAGACGTTGTTCTTGGTCTGGGTCAGAAAGTACATGGCCTGAAACCACGTGACCAGGGGCAGTTTGGTGGCATGGAAGATGGTCCCCTCAGTCAGGGTAGTTTGGGTATGACACCGGTTGCACTGGAAGGTTTTTACCTTGCCATGCCATACAACGCAGCGGCTACGACTCTGACATTTAGGGCACGTGAAGCCGGATGGCCAACGAGCCCTCCGCAAAGCCTCACATTGGGATTCGTTGCCATATTTAGCAAGAAACTCGTTGAGACTGAGCCCTAGTTGAAACTGAAGTCGATTTGGCGTCATGGATAACTCCTTCATCTGGAATCGTTCCATGACATCTTACACCGTGACAATGACAGAATATGTCCCATCACAATGGCTGAAGATTGGCGCTAATCGGAACGCACTATGACTCACTTACAAGCCTGCTGTCATAAATGAAGGGAGCGATATCCAAGACCGATACTGCCGAAAATTCGGGATGCAAGGGATTGATAAGAAAGTTGTATCCATCTCCGTTCACAACAGCAGACGGCACCTTTAGCAGCAAGGACCGTCTCTCTAGTACCCACCGTTTGCCGAAGTCGATAAGGTATCTGTTTGGACAAGGAATTTGCCAGTTTGCCGGCAGATCGGTGACAGCAACGCACTCGATACTCGCCGTATCTGGAATCGTAAAAATGGTGCGGTAATAATGTTTCCTGGTCGATATCCTCACAAGCACTTCGAGTGCTGCAAGCGCCACGGACTCGGCGGTGTACATCATTGGAACGCCCTTGGGGTTCCAACGTCCTCCTGCTATCCTTGCCCCCTCCCCTGTTAGATCTGCGGCAAATTGTTTTTCTGAAATTCTATAAAGACGCATCAAACAAACACACCATATTGCAGACGAACGAGCTCGTCGAGGACCTCCTGGGCTCCCGCAAACGAGTGCAAATAGTCTAGCGGTCGCTGGCCGCGGAATGTGTAATTCGGAGTTTTTAGCCAGATAAGGGCATTTTCAGGGGTTTCCAACACTTCAACAGCCCGATCATAGGCTTGGCTGACCATCAGAATATGATCGGACAGATGTGCGTCAAGGAGTTGGCCAGCGCGGTATCTGGAAAGAGTTCGGCGGGATACTGGGACTATATGACAGAATTCGTCGAGGGTTAAATCAAGCGCTTTGGTCAGGCGTTCGACGACTCCATAAGGCAATCCGTGTTCAACAATCTCGATTGGGGTTTGGTTCGATAGTTCAAAACCAAGTATTCCTGCTGTGGCTGCATGACCCATAACAACCTCCCTATACCTCTTGTGGGTAAATTGTCTCATTTGTTTTGCCGTTTGTCAAAGCAGAACAATTGTCAGCGCCTGGAAGGCTCAAAAACCGTAAGGATCGCTCCGCCATCTCAATAATACTTTTTCATCGCATTCAACCAGGTACAGTAGCCCGTCTTTCACTGCGTTCGCAACTATGCCGCCAGCAGATCGAGAGATACTGTTTCCAGAAATCATGTAAAAAAACCAAGCCATCGGATACCCTGCCCCTTTGTCGAATTGAACTAATTCATACAAAACAACGTGTGGTGATGCCTCCCAATCGGGTTCGATCATCGCAAAGCCAAGTCCTTCTTCAGCACAGGTAATTACCGGAATTAGTGAGAAGCAATTGTTATTCACGGTTTGCGAGTCGCTAATTTTTATTCTCCAGTAGTCACCGATTTGGAAGCCCTTTCTTCCAGCGGAACTATCCTGCCAATCTTGAACTAAACGAGAATATGTCGGCGGCAGGTGATCACGCATTTCCGGATAAACACATTGAAGGGAGAAGGCTTTTGCTACCAACCCGCCCTCCCCTGCCGTTGTGATATTTTGCAAACCAGTGTAATCCGCTGGTCGCTTCCCAGACAATGGATTATCAACTCCGTATATGCCTTGAGTTTTGCAAAACAATTTAGAATCTCTTCTGAATAAATATTGATTTTATTCGAGTAAGCCAGTTTCTGTTCTTTTCATTTTGAAAACTTAATTGCTTCCATACGCCATTTTCATCTTGGATAACTCTAGTGCCGTCGCTGGCTATTCGTGTATTTATTTCATCTATTGTTTTACAGTTATTACAGAGAGCATATGCTCTCACGGCAAGTGAGTGAGTATACGCATCTACTTTTGCATGAATTGAGCTCATCTCAATCTTCTGTCCGCATTTGCAATTCACAAAAAAACCATTATTAACGATAGTGCCGTTTCTGAATTTGTGCGGGAGAAATTCACTCAAAAATGGTAACGACAAAATGTATTCCAATTTACCGTTCGGAATTTGCACTTATATTTCTCCAAAAATGCTTTACTCGTGATCATTTACACTTTTCTGTTTTGTTCGTCAAAATCGGCGCCCGAGGAAGCCTCTGGAGAACCGTAAAATCCTATACAGCCTGTTTGTACAAATTGGTCTCAATTGCTTATTTTGGTCGATTTGTGCAGAATTTATGATTACGCCGAAAAACCATTATGTTTACCACTAAAAGACTATCAAAAAGGCTCATCGTTCGGGAAAGGAGGGTCATCTGAACTTCTTCCACCACCGGCGCCGCCCTTTGCTGAAAGCATTTGCATTTTCTCGCCGACAATCTCTGTGGTGTAGCGTTTGACGCCGTCCTTCTCATACTCCCTTGTCTGCATGCGCCCTTCTATGTAGACGGATTTACCCTTCGAGAGGTATTCGCCAACGCTCTCGGCAAGCCAGCCACAGAGGGTGACGCGGTGCCTTTCGGTGCGACCTTCCTATTCACCAGCTTTGTTCTTAAAATTTCAGTTGTGGCGACAGTCATTGCAGCCACTGTTTGACCGGCTGTGGTTTTGCGGATTTCAGAGTCTTTGCCTAAATTTCCGATGTTCATGCGCTTATTTAACGATGTCATTGGCTTCAGACTTAGCCTCAGCGTGATGTACGGCCTCTTTTTATTACTCTCGCCCTACCCTGCTTTGATCAATCATCTGTGCTTTACTCGGACTCAAACCTCTCTGCCTTGTTTTATAAAATATTCAGTCAGAGCTTCTCTGATTATTTCTGAAAATGTGTATTCCAATTTGGCAACCCTTCTGCGCCGGCGTTCATCCTCCAGCAGCCACAAAAGTTTGGGCTCTAACGTCGCGGTTACTTTCAAAAATTCACTCTTATCGCCCTTCCCTGGTTTCGCATTTCCGATATCTGTTATCGTATTTCCATTTTCCGAAATCGGATGTTGCGCAATACTTGGTTTAGCACCCCCTATCGAATTTTCAATTTCACTTGTCTGATCCAAGATATCCGATTTCGGAATAACTATATCTGTTATCGTATTTATTATTTCTGCATTTGGAATTTCAATATCTGATTTCGGAAAGCGGATATCCGTTTTCTTATCTACTTTTTCCGATATTTTATTTATTTTTTCTGAATTCTTATTTTCGATTTCAGACACATTTTCAGGTACACCTCCTACAACTTCAGTTTCATTGTCTTCAGCAAGGATATCTTTGAGTGTTGTTTTTTTTGCGCTTAGCGGGACACGCTTCATTTCGGCCTCCCAAATCCGAGTTCTTTTGCAATTTCGATTGTCAGCTCTTCAATCTCTGAATACGCCTTTGTTCCGGGCGCAAAATGATTTACACCAACACCAGCAGAAACAGCGTCTGAATAGGCTGTACGCATTCCAATCGTTGCTTTACTCACTCTCCCCATCTCCGCAAGCACGTCCCTTAGCTCTTTACCTGCGGCCGTACCTTCGCGCACACGGGTAGGCACAATCAGAACAACCTTTGTTGGATCCAGCCCAACAGCTTCATTGCAAACATCAAGCGGTCGCTGAGCCGCACTAATATCGAGCTCCGAAGGACCCACCGGAACAAGGATTACATTTCCATAAAGGGCTGCCCTCAGGCTCACACTTTCAACAAAGGGGGGTAAATCCAGAAACACGACGTCTGCGTTTATATCTGCAAGTTCTTTCTTCAACTGCTTGCCGTCACCATCCTGTGCAACCTGGATCAGCTCTATATCCTCAATTGCGCCTTTGCCCATCCACATAGTTGCTGACTGCTGTGGATCAGCATCCGCAACCGCAACTTTCTTCCTTGGATACAAGTGCTTGAGCATTGTTGCAACATGTATACACAGGGTTGTTTTTGAGCTCCCGCCCTTTTGCTGTAAGCACACTACGGTTTTCGGCATACAAATACTCCTCAGATAAAATTAGGCAAATATACATGAGGAGCGAATATCGTCAACATATTTCTGATATCTGATAACCGATATCACAATTCAGTTATTAGATATCTTATTTCCGCGTTCATATATCTGATATATGATTTCGGAAATAAGATATAATATTTCTGTTTTCATAAATTGAATAAGTGATGTTGATGTACTTAGGCAGGGATCAAGCTGATATTGTTAAAAAATGGTGCGGATGTGGCACTCGTTTAATTTCTGATTTCGGAAATTCGATAACGGATTTCAGAGGTTCACCCTCTCTTCCATCTGTAAAAAACCCATGATCTGGGTTTTAATTGGGCCTATATACAGCCCCGACTTTTCTATCCGCGTAACAATGTCTGCCTGACGTTCAGCTGCAAGGCTCTGAAAGTATGTGTAATATTTTTCCTGGATCTGAAATATTTCTTCGTCTTCAGCGAGTTTGTTTGCATGAGCAACGTCAATGTGTGCTGTTTTTTCAGCGGCACCTTGACGTATTTTTTCTTCCATAATCCGCTCAACCTCTCGTCGCTCACGTATTTCCAGCCCGTAGTCGTTTTCCAGTACCCGGCGAAGGTAACCTCCAGGGGAGGGGATAGGAGCCTGATTTTTATCGTTAACCCTCTCTGTAAAATACTGAATGTTCGATCTGACATAGTCTTCGTTGTGCGCTTCGAGCATGCGTTTTAATAACGGAACAACACCTCGAAGGACGCCAATGCCTTCTGGTAATAACGCGCATAGCTCAGCAATCAACTCTAACTGATGTGACTCAGGGAGAATCTCAACCTCCTCAACCTGGTCAAAAGTGAATGCAAACCCAGTTAGGGCACCACGAGGGCCCCGTTTGAGTAGCTGTAACTCAACCCTTATATCAGTTTTTTCATTCACCTCCCTGACAGCTGGCTCAACAACATGCCGGCGAAGATCAGCTGGAGCAGCGTATTCGCCTTCCTTCAAACCCATATAATTCCGATAATCGATGACAGAAAACTCTTTCCGCTCGCCAATATGCGTCATGCCGAGTTCGTATAGAGCTATAGAATAAACTGATTTCAAGCCACGAATAATTTTAAGGTCAATTTGAGTGTAGATGCTCGGATTATTGAGAGCTTCCATGATAGTTGGAGCGAAATAAAAGGATACTGCCCCAAATTTATCAATTCGGACTTCGGAGATGGGCGGAAAGGATCTCCATTCCTGAAATTTATCTTCCACAAACATATCGTACTGCCAGGGCCGTTCTTGCAAGCCAGTGAGAGCATCTTTTAGATATTGGTTATTTGTTGCAGATATTTTTGTGAAATTTCGGAGGAATTTAATGGTCGTTCTAAATTGTCCGTTCGATGGTTCTATGCCCGACTTCATCTGAGCCCGGGCGGCCATGAGGAGAGCTGAAAAGAGTTTTTCCTCTGTGGGGGTTGCCGCGTGAGTCCGATGAATGATCGCATTGTGTTTTTTGATGATGTAGTCTTCAGCAGACTCCATCCCTGGAAGGACTGTTTGAATTTCACGGCCGGGACGCGGTAGGGGAGGGGGAGAAAGGGATGGTGCGCTTGTTTTTGTATCATCAGCCACGGAAAACCTCCTTACTTGGCTGACTTATACCACCTGTGGAAAAGGAGCGCAACTGCTTTCCATATGATATCTCTATTTTCCAGAGTTGAATATCTGTCCTAATTTTACCTCTGGAAAGATCGGATGCCTTATTTTGGGACCCATGGAAAATAAAGATACGTTGATACGGGACCTCTGGAAAATATGGATATCTAAATGCTCACCGATGGAAAGAAGAGATACCTTAAAATAGAGTTTGAAGTATCATAAACGTGATTTCAGTGGTTTACGGGTTTATTGTTAACCCTATTCCTCATTGTTTGTCTTGAATTATGATGCCGGCCGTTAGGACCGCTGATAACTATCTGATTTTTCCATAGGTGGGACTATAGGTTGGTAATTTGCTCTGTATTTACAGTGTGTTATGAGGTTATAAAGTCAAAAGAAATATTTTCCAGAACTGGCAAAAAGGAGGTATCTATATTTTCCAGATATCTCTTTTTTCCAGACATCAGGTATCCAATTATTCCATCGCAGGTATCTCAAATTTCCATTCGGTCTATCTCTATCCTCCATTGCAACTATCTGTGATTTCCACTTTCTGCATCTAACACCCTATAAAAGCGTAAATATTGTTTCCTCTTGTATTGTAGTTGTCTTGTTTAATAGATACCTAACAGAACAAGGCACTCATAACCCTCAAGTTATATAATCGAACAAACCAGCATTATTTCTCACCTGAAACAGTATTAGACTGGACTGGACCGTTGTCTACGAATTCCCCTTTCGCACAGAGCTTATTGAGATAATCGTCTATGACCCTCCTCACGTGATCGCTTTCACTCATACCTATCTCACTATTGCGCAGTTGATCCAAAAGCCGCTACTGTCGTGGAGTGATTATCACTCTCATCATTTTGGCATTTGCAGCACCAGTTTGTTTGGGGCGGCCCATAGGCTTGGGCTCAGGCTTAATTTTTTCCATATCATTTATCTCGCAAAGCACAATTAAATTGATTTTATATTGCTAAATTATAGCACGTAATATGAAGTGGTTGCGCTTTGCCTATAAAGCTTTGCTTCATATCCCTAATGATTTTATAGATAAAACCAGGGCAAAACAAGGAAGGGTGGGTGGGTAAGCATTTGACTTTATGTTAGTGGACGGGACCCTGGGTCGAAACAACAAACTCGGGGCGTAGCCTCCCAGCATGACCCGAACGGCAACTCACTTTCGTTAAACCCAGATTTTCCATTAGCAGTTTTGGTTGTTTATGCTGATAGGACTGGTGGTCCTGTGGCATTTGCCCACAGCCCTGCAAACCATGCCCGTTTTCGTCTCGGAACTGACAGCAGAAGGCGATCATTGCCGGAACTGCCGTACCATCTGCCTCCAATTGCCAGCACCAGGCCGTGCAGTGTTGACAGTGTATGCTGAATCCGGCTTCTCATAACTGACTGACGGAACAGACTCATCAGGTTGTACGCCAGCATGGTGACTGCCAGTGCAGCTTCAGTGGCCCAGAAGTCTCCCATATTGAAAGCGTCGAGCCCGAAATCGGCTTTGAGTTCCTTGATCCGGTTTTCAGCATCGGCTCTGCCGCGATACAGACGCCATACTTCTATGGCTGGCAGGTAAGGCGTGGTTGCATAGGCGCCGTAGCGCCATCCTTGAACAGCAGGATCGTCTGCAAACAGCTTGAGCGCTTTGCCGGGTGTCAATGGTGATGCAATAATGGTCCAATTCCGGTAACGAAAAGTGTACCACCCTGGAACCCATGGTATTCCTTCTTAAAAAAAGGAGGGATGCCGATGATCTCCACGGAGGTGTACATGGACATTGTTGCATTGAAACGTCAAGGTCACAGCCTACGCTGGATTGCCAGGAAACTCGGCATTCACCGCTCGACTGTGAAGAAACATTTGGAAAGCGACTCTTTTCCAGCCTACGTCCGCAAAGCAGCTAAACCATCGATCCTTGAGCCATATCACCAGGTCATCCGGGATTTCCTCGACGAGGATGATTACCAGGCCACCTGGATCTTCGAGCGTCTCAAACGCAGGGGATACTCCGGCAGCTATGATACCCTCAAGGTCTTTGTCCGCTCCATCAAAGAACAAAAGTGCCGGATCGCCTATACCCGCTTCGAAACGGAACCCGGCCTTCAGGCTCAGGTGGATTGGGGGGACTTCAAAGTGGTGGACAGTTCGGGCAAGATCACCACTGTCTATGCTTTCGTCATGGTCCTCGGTTTCTCAAGGGCCATGTATGTCGAGTTCGTCGAACGCTGCACGATGGAAGCCTTTATGGACTGCCATCTGCGGGCATTCAAACTACTGCGCGGAGTACCAGCCGAAATTCTCTACGACAACATGAAGCACGTTGTTATTGGCAGGGGAAACGGCAAGCCAACCTTCAACGTGGAATTCTTCTACTTCTCCAAGCACTATGGTTTCACTCCCCGCCTTTGCCCTCCCTACAGCCCGTGGGTCAAGGGCAAGGTAGAGCGCCCGATGGATTACCTGCGGGAAAATTTCTGGCGGGGCTATTCCTACCGCTCACTCTCCCAGGCCAATGAAGATGTCGTCACCTGGATTACGGAAACCGCTCACCAACGGATTCACGGAACCTACCGCCAACAGGTCAAGATTCGCTGGGAGCAGGAAATTCCTCATCTGGGGCCGATTCCGGCTACCGATTATGACACCTCGCTCAGGTTCTCCCGAAAGGTGTACAAGGATTGCCTCATCTCGTTTGGCGGCAACCGTTACTATGTTACGCCTCAGGTTGTTGGCAAAAGGGTACTCCTCAAGATCAAAAACGGTGTCATGCGCATCTACTTCGATGCCGATCTGCTGGCCGTTTATCAGATTCCGGAAACCAAAGGGGAAACGATCGGCAATCCCCCACGACTATCCCGAACTCCGCACAAAACCCCGTGGTACGGGCGGGACAAGGGAAAGGCAACCAGGGGCCTGGTGACCCACACCCTTTATCCTGAGGTCTATCGCCGCCCCCTTGCCGAATATGACCGCTATGCCGTCGGAGGTGCCTCATGGAGCAACTGACCTTTGACCGCCTCCAGGACAATCTCAAGCGGCTGAAGCTCTTCAAGGCGGTGGAGGTCCTTGATGACGTGGCAACCATTTCCCAGCAAAGCGGTGGCTCTTACCTTTCCTTTCTCGATCAGCTTCTGGAGGAAGAGGTGGCGGCCAAGGACAAGCGCCGCGTAGATACCGCCATGAAAATTGCCGGACTACCCATGGCAAAGACCATCGAAGATTACGATTTCACGTTTCATCCCCACTTGGATAAAAAGTCGGTCATGGAACTCTTCGATCTGACCATTCTTGCCAAGCACGAGAACGTCATTTTTCTCGGTCCACCGGGGGTAGGCAAGACCCATCTTGCCATTGCCCTGGCCATTAAAGCTTGCTATCACGGCTTCAGGGTCTATTTCACCACAATGCACACCCTGATCGCCAAGCTCAAAGAGAGCCAGGCAAAGGGGAAAGCCTACCTCAACTCGAGCCTCGTCATTGTTGATGAAGTCGGGTATCTCCCGGTGACCAGCCAGGAAGCGTATCTTTTCTTTCAATTCGTCAGCTACCGCTATGAGAAAAGCTCGACCATAATCACCTCGAACAAAAGCTTCTCCGATTGGCAGGAGCTCTTTGGAGATCCGGTCATCGCATCGGCTATCCTTGACCGCTTATTGCACCACTGCAGAGTTATCAATATCAAGGGGCACAGCTACAGACTTCAAGGTCACGCCTTTGCCAAGCAACTTTACCAGAAAGGAGGTGACTCCACGATTTCAGCATCCCCTGATTGAAATCTACTTTCCCAGGAACTGGTACACTTTTCAAATCCCGAAACTGGTATGCTTTTATGTTCCCATTGACACCGGGAGCATCTTTGGTTGACTGCCGTATGACAATGATACGGCGTACAGCAACCCAACCGTGCGCCTGATACATGATCTCCGCGATTTCAATACCCGGTTTCAAAGCCCACCAGGTCGCGGATTGATAGATTGCCCGCTGTAAAGGTGTTGTCAGCTTCGCAGCGACAATGTAGGCGATTCCCTTGTTCTCAAGTGCCGACATGAAGGCGTTGTCGAAAAAACCGCTGTCGGCCCGCAAGAGTCCGACTGTTTTATCAGCCAGGTGGGCAAGGGTGGATTCGAGAAATTGCAGGACATTATTTGCGCTATGTGTATCGCCGGGCCGAAACCAGAAGTTGGCGACCAACCGTGCCTCTGCAATAAAAGCCAGTAACGGATGATGACTTGCCCGACCTCGACGAGCAGGATTATAGCCTCGCCCGGCTCCCTCCTGAGAGCCGTTACGAGTTACCACAGTGGAATCGAGGTCGAGGGTCACCTTTGTCAGACCAGAAAGCTTGCCAAAGAGCCATGAGTACATCTGCATCTGCACTCG
>JACAAY010000058.1 GCA_013377095.1 Desulfuromonadales bacterium | reverse complement strand
GAGCAAAACCGGCCTTCTCCTCAGGCTTTTTCCTGAATGAATCAAACAAAGTAACGGTAAGAAGGATAACAACAATAACAGCCTCAAGGCGAATATCAGTGCCAAATCTCTTCCCAAGTCGTTCACCAAGCTGAAGCCACCACACAACTATGTAAAAAAGAAATAGGTAAAATGAAGGTGAGAGCTTTTCAGTTGCCCGTGAGTGTTCAGGAGTTGTCATGGTTTCACATCAGGTTGCCTGAAGGATAAGTCAAGGAACACACCTTTCGCGCAGCGAAGGTACTTGAAACTGTTAAAGCGAACCGCACCTGCAAAATGAGCTATCACAGCTTTTGCTTTTAGTTCTTCATATGAACGCCAACCGCTACCAACATACACTTCCCTCAGGTCATCAATATTTATTGGGTTTTCCCTGGTTGCCATCACAATAGACCATAAAGCCTGCTCAATCTCCCAAGCATAAAACAGTGAAGCATCATATTCTCGAATCCTAGAGAAAATATCTATCAACTCCTGCTTGCTGACTTCCCCACCGACTCCAATTGTCCCTGAGCTGAAATTAGCAACATCAAGATACGTAAACTTAAATCCCATCGCATGAAAAACTGCAGCCCTGGCGTTGCTCCCTTCACTATAAAAATCATGGGTGTAAGGGGCTTTTGCCCAGTCTAAAATAAATTCCGGCTTGCGCAAAAACAATAGGTCAGAATCAATAATGATCACTTTTCGACCATTGAACTGAAAAATCACATTCAGAAACTTCAGGTACATTATTTTAACAGGAGTATACAGAGAGTATTCTTCGGCGGATGGTATCAATTTCTGCAGTTCAGGACCAGCTTGATCCTGGATACATTGCAACATATCATCCTTTGATAATACGATTATTCCTGGAAGGTGATCCACTATCTCCCTAACGCATTGACTATCCAAAGAACCGTCGCTTTGTGCAACAACGGCAAAATTATTATCATAACGCAGCAATGACTTTACAGCCGTGATATATTGCCTGCAACTTGACCGGTCGAGAGCACAATAGAGTATTGTTTCAGAATCAGGATTCGTTGGAATGGGATCTGTCTCAAGAACCCCCCTGAACAGCCAGTTAGCGTTTTTCTGCATGAACCGGTTATACAACCTGTTAATTTTTTCGCGGATAATTACATTCATGGTTTCACCACAAAGTTAAAAAGGCTCAGCCGAGTAAATCGTTATAGATTGCATGGTAAGACTTATACATCGCCTTACTTGAGTAAACATCACGTATTGCTTCCCATGCCTGTTCAGCGCATTTTTCCCTCAATTCAGAAGATGCTGCCATGTGCTGGATTCCGCATACCAATTCCATCACATCATCCCTCTTGACCAAAACACCACTATGATTATTCTGGATAAGCTTCGGGATATTACCTACCGGAGTCGCTAAAACCGGAGTTCTGCTTGCCACTGCTTCGAGAAGCGCGATTGGCATACCTTCATCCAGGGATGGCAAAATAAAAATATCGGCTACCTGAAGTAATGTTTTAACATCTGACCTAAAACCAAGAAGGTAAACAGTTTGCTGAAGATCATTGTTACATACTTGCTGCTTAAGCTTGTCCATCAACTCTCCCTCGCCAACTATGAAAAACTTCAACTTTTCACCTTTCAACTTAAGTTGTGCGGCAGCATCTATGATATGACACTGGGCTTTCTGAGAGTTTAGTCGCGCAACATTTAACAAACATAGCTCTCCATCATCAATATGAAGCTCTGCTCTTATTCGTTCAAGGATACCCTGCTCAACCGGCAGGTAATCATCCAGGACAATACCATTATTTATTACCTTAACTTTACTTGAACAAATGCCATGGGACAGCAGAGTCATTTTTATCGGTTCCGACACAGCCACGATAACCGGGAAGATTTTATAGAAAAGTAGCTCAAGAGTTATCATTACCCTCATTTTCAAAGGCACATTTCCATGAAGAAACCACAAATGACAGGTGGCTGTAATCGGAATGGATATCAACACGCTAACAATAAAGCCGTAAACGGATGGCTTATATCCGTGAGAGTGAATTATACTTATATTCAGAGACTTCAATTTTCTCGCAACTTGCGGAATATCGAGAAAAAAACATGCGTTCCTTATTACCAGCTTCTCTGCCCGAATACCGAGTTCAAGGCATTTGTCATACAAATCACTTCTTGCGTCTGATTGGGACACAATGCAGCCAACAACAGGTTCAAACTCACCTTTGGACTGCATTTCCCTCGAAAGATTGAGAATGACACTCTCTGCTCCATATAATCCGCCACTATCAATAAAATGCAGGACTCTTTTTGTCATTTTGAAATCCTGCAAATAGAAAAACGATATTTTCCTGATTTTTCCGGCTGGATTTCGGCAACAAGCTGCAACTTCACCTGTACGTCCTTGCCAAAAACGTCCTTAAAATAAACCACCAGGGAGTTTCCAACATCTGTTGTATAATCCTTGCCGGGAACAACATTCAGGATAAAATTATCAAGTCTTTCCTGTACGATTTGAAGCTGATCAAGCCCTGGCATATAGGTGAGTGTATTTTCAATCAACGAGATCCCCGCTACTTTTGTCCCATCCTGCTTTACAAGAAAATCAGCAACTCGCCCAGTAACCTTTCCCATAAGTGGCAACCCTCTTCCACAGGAACATTGCCGATCAAGGGGAATACCAATATCCTCAACCCTGTATCGAACAAAAGGCATTGCTCTGTTCATCAAGTCAGTCACCACAATACTACCCGGTTCCCCCGGGCCTGCATAGGAACCATCATCCTTGACGAATTCAACGACCAAATGCTCAATATTCATATGCAAACCATCATGTTGCTCACATTCACTTCCAATCAGGCTAACTTCTTCGCAACCATAGCGATCTGTAACCTTGACGCCGAAAACCTTTTCAATCACCTTCCGTTCGTGGGGTATCAGCATCATTGATGTTGACAAAATGCCCACAGGTTCAATCCCTTTTATTCCCATATTATCTATCTTCTGTGCCAGAACAAAGAGTGAGTGAGCATGCCCGAATAACATTGTCGGTCTGACTCGTTTCCAATCGGCAACAAATCGATGAACCGAATGCTCTGTAACTGCCATGGTATCCAGATAAACATAAGGTTGAACAAAACTATTAATCAATTTCTCTTTGATTGTTTTAGGCTGTTTCGGATTTCCCCAAGCTGCTCCGATAGCCTCACCTAGTTCCCAACCGGTCCAACGGTCATGCCTTCTAGCACAGGCGTTACGCAATTCGCTGCACTCTTCAGTAACAAAGATATCTAAGGCTTTCCCGGTGGAGCCTCCGGTCTTAAAGTGAAGTAAATTATTCTTATCATATCCAAGCGAAATCAAATCATTTACATTATCACGAATATCCTTCTTGCTTAGCAGAGGCAGCTTTCTAATATCACCAGGTTCAGAAAGGCTTTCTTTATTAAGTCCGGCTTTTTGAAATTGAGCGATATAAAACTTATTATTCTCCCAAAGAAAATGCCAAAGCTCCTGCAAGCGACGCCACTGAATCTCCTCCAGTTGACTTTTGGTACACCACTGGGTTTTCTCTAAGGTTTTCCAATAGGATATTCTAGGGCTTCCAGCTATCTTAAGTTGAAGTGGTTCAAAAAAATATCTTCTTAGAGGCACCAGGTTCACAGCTTACCCACCATATTTAGATAATATCCTTCAAGTTCAGCCATTGATGTCTGCCATGAAAACTGTCTCTTCACTATTGCCAAAGATGCAATTCCCATTGCCTTCCGCTTCTTCTCATTTACAATAAGTTCTGCGAGAGCGTTTGACAAAGCAACCGGATCATCAGGAGGCACAAGAATTCCGTTTTGATCATTTACTAACTCCGTATTTCCGCCAACGGCGGTAGCTATTACAGGTTTGCCGCAAGCCATGTACTCAAGAATTGCATTAGACAATCCCTCCCTGTCAGAGCAAAGTACACAAATGTCTAATTGATGCAAATAACGCGAAACATCCCGTACAACCCCAATAAAATGAACAACATCATCAATTTGAAGCTGATTACATTGTCGCTCAAGTGTATCTCGTTCTGGTCCTTCACCAAGTAGCAACACACGAACTGTTTTTGTCAAATCCCTGTCCTTCAGGATCGCAAGCGCCTGAAGCAAAAGATCATGGCGCTTAACCGGTGTCAAGCTGGCAGCCAAACCTATCCAAATAACATCCTTATATTTCCTAAAAATGTTCGGAGTACTTTCAGGAACATCGTGCAACGCAACACCATTTCTAATGACCTTGATTTTCTCCAAGGGGACTTTTTCCCTTACGGCTACATACTGACGGACCTGCTCACTATTGGAAATAATGCCGTTAAACGATCTGTTCACAAACGGTAGCAGCATTCCATATAGCTTGTGATACCAAGGCTGATTATTATTGCCCAAACCCATGTCTCTTCGACTCGAGATAAGAACAGGCTGCGGACGGGCTAGAACACCGGCAAAATAAGCAACAAATATAGAATCTTCAAAAAAAGTCTGAACAATATGAATATCAAGTCCTTTGATAAAATCCCGCAGTTGGCAAACCACGGATGGAAAATTAACTTTCAAAAGCCCCCTGTATCCAAGAACAATACATGGGCATGGCAATGGGTTGTCGGTCATCCATTCTGACTGAAAAAGGCATACCAAGTGAACAGAGAATGATTCCTTATCTAGCCTCTTGATCGTTTCCAAGAGCTGCTTTTGGGTGCCAGCGGTATCGCACGAAATCGTGTCAATTATGTAAGCAATATTTATTTTTCCTGATTCAATTAGGGTATTCAATTGGACTCACCCAAGATGTCTCGATACACCCCTGCATATCGTTCAGCGATATTGTTCATTGAAAAAGTTTCCACCGCCATCTCGCGTCCGGCTTTTCCCATTGATACAGATAAGGATTTGTCACTCAGCAGTGTTGTAAGCGAGTGAGCAAGCTCAGATACATTGTTTACGATATAACCGTTTTTACCAGGGACAACCGTCTCCAGTGAAACGCCGTCCATGTAGGTCACAACGACTGGTAACCCACATGCCATACCCTCAAGAATTACATTGCCAAAACCCTCTTTTCTGGAAGGCAGGACAAACACATCAGCACACTGAAAAAATTTGTTAACGCCAAGTTGTTTTCCAGCAAAGTACACATTCAATCGGTTTTCAGAAATAATTTTTCTGATAGTATCAACAAAGGAATTAAGCTGATTTTCATTTACATCATTTCCGTCGAATACATCTTGTCCCACCAGCATCAACCAGGCATGCGGACGCTTCTTCTGGACTGAGCACCATGCATCAATCAGCCAATCTACCCCCTTTCTTTCCACAATTGCACCCACGAAGATCACGATTTCGCTGAAATCCGCCAAGTAAAGACTCTTCTTGAGTGTTTCTTTTTCTTCTTTTGAAATCACAGGGGCAAACCGCTCCACATCTACGCCCTGCGGAATATATGTTAATTTGCCCATCGGGAGACCGGCACGTTGATAACTTTCACCCAGAACTTTTGAAATACACAAGAAACGATCCATAAGTGCTAACACTTTGTAGCGCATCCGCATAAATTTATATGTCCCCATGAGTGTCATAGGGTCATCCGCACCAAGGAGCACCATCTGTGAAATAGTATGTTTCCCGAGCAGCATGTTAAATATTGTCAATAGTCCATAAATATCAAGATGCCCATGTATATGCAAAATGTCATAACAATTCCTGTTACGGAATAAAAAGTTGATAACTCGCCAGGCAAGTTTAAGCTCCCAATACTTTTCATTATGAGAAAATTGAAACCGGTAAACATTTAAGTCATTTACAATCTCATGATTAGGCAACGAATGAAAGTCAGCTGCTAAAACAGATACATCACAACCAAGTTTTTTGAGGTAATGACTTAACTGCTGCAAGTAAATTCCATGCCCTGTAAAAATAGGGTGGAACTCTAATAACAACATCATAACTTTGGGATTATTTACGGGCATAATTACTTTCTTGTTATCACCTACAAATGAATGGCTGCAGAATCTTTTCAACTTCAACAAACCTTTTTTGCCAGGAATGTTGGCGAGCAGTTTCAATACGATTTTGCTTGAGTGACTCTGACTTCTCGTGAACTGCCTGGTCCAGCAAAGTCAAAAACTGATATTTGTCATTCGCCAAGTAAAGACAATTTAAAAAGACTTCAGTACCAGCAGTTTTAGTTGCAACTACAGGCCTTCCACTAGCCAAGTAATCATATATTTTGATTGGGTCGTTACCGCTGGTATGGGCATTAATTATATTGGGCAAAATGCAGACATCCATTGCCTTGAGGCAGGTAGGATACTCACCATACGGAACAGGGGGAAGAATATGGACGTTTTTCATTTTTGGAATATCAGTTCCCAAGGGCATTTTTTCACTCTTAGGCCCTAAAAACACAAACTGATATTCTGGCCTTTGCTCTATAGCAAATCTTATCAAATCCAAATCTAGTCGAAGACTATTAAGCCACCCTATATACCCGATTACCTTTTCCCCATACTGACGAATTCTTTTTATAATATTGTCTTCATTCGCATTAGAAGCAAAGGTGAAAAAGTTAGTTGCATTCTTGACCACATATGCATTTGCATTTATTTCAAGTGCACGTGCTCTTAAGTTTTCGTTTATGGTAAGAATGACATCAGATATTCCACAATAATATTTGCATCGTTGCTCGCATATACGCCTTTCCTCTTCATTACCTGAAAACTCAACAAAATCATCTGACCAGTCAAATATAGTCAAAAAAGCCTTGCTTCTCACAATATCCACAAGTTCTCGGTCAGCCTGCAGGTCATTTAAAATAAGGATGATCCTGTTATCACAATCTTCAGTCAAGCAGAAACTATTAAGAAAGTAATTCAATCTATTCATCATTTTAATTTTCTTGGCAAACGGAAGAACAATTGGAGTTCTTACTTTAACTTTATCAGAAATCGATCTTGAGATAATGTAATAAGAATTACTCACAAAAATGTTTTTTGGAGTTCTCAAAAACTCTGAGATCCACACTCCCGGATTAATAAAAAGCGCTGACTCTACTTGCTCCATGTTACTTAGCAAATAAAATAATGTCTGGTTACGTTTCCAAAACTGACTCCAAGAGTTAAATCCAAAATTTATTATTTTCATAATAGAGTATGCACTTTATGATATAAATGGATAATTTAAATTTATAAGCTGATTTCTGAAATAGACTCTCTTGGTTGCAATAGTGTTTTAATGTTAATTATTCTGCGAGGAAGTATGTTAAGAAAAATCAAAAAAAGCAGAAACAGCATGGACAGAATAAGTTTAACAATGGCTTCAAATAATAAACTGACATTATTTACTGCATAAAACATGAGTTTCCCGTTCTTGACATTTTCAAGGTGCAAAAACTTTATTGAGCTTGTAACAGCAGGCGCCATTTCCTGGTTCAAATAGCTGGCAATACCCAGTTTTTCAACAGAAAATTGATCGATTCCGATGAAAAGAAGAATAATTACAATTGAAATTTTTATTATTTTGTTCCATTGGAATGGAATCTTGTAATACCCGCGAGACATGAAAAAAGCAATACAACACTGGTTTGAATATGTAATGCAGGAGGTAATGACCGCTCCGAGGATCCCAAACCGGGGAATCAGCAAAAAATTAAATCCCATATCCATGACTGAGGAGATGATCTGAATCCTCGAAATCTTGTTGGTTTTTTTTGCGTACATGAGTCCAAAATACAATTGGTAATAGGAGTAGCTCAGTATTCTTGCCATGACCATCAGGAAGGCAACCCCACTGCTTACCCAGAACTCCTTCGGAGTCAGAATTCGAAGCATCAAGGGAATTTCAAGGCCGAGTATCAAACCAAAAAAAAACATTAACGACAACTGAAGCGTGAACATTCGGGCTATGACGTCGGGTCCTTCCGGAGTTTCGCAGATCTCGAGGCGTTTTGGATCCCAACTCTTACTGAATGGGTCAACAATCATGACACCTATAAGAGAAACAAATTTGTTAAGCATCTCATACGTACCCACCTGGGCAAGTCCCATGAAGGTCCGCATTATAACACGGTCGACATTCCCACGGAAAAACATGGCAATATAACCTGGGATTAAAGGCAGGCTGAAACGGAGTGAATCTTTCGCCATACTTTTTTCGAAGCGGATACCGACAAAACTGAAGGTGTAACTATGATTGATAAATGATAGTACAAACGAGCAGATGAGAGATGAGTAGAGAAAACCCAGGACCCCCATGCCACGGTATACAATCAAATAAATATTGAGCGAAAGCCCGAGGAGCATCCGAAAAACAGCCAATGCTGAAAAGAGAAATGGTTTTTGTTGAATAAGAATATACGATTCGGCTGTCCTGGATGTCATCTCGCAGACAAATGCAAGTATCGCGATAATAATATAATACCCATAGTCGTAGCTACCTAAGGCAAGATATCCTATCTGTTTGTGTAAAAGAAGTAACGGTATCGATACGCCAACAACCAGCATGAACATCATGATGATAGTTGTTGAAACAAGGGTTTTTCTCTCTTCCTCGGTCTCCTTCTGGAAATAAAAACGCCACATTGCCGTATTGATTCCGTAACCGATCATCAGAGTAGCGACCGAGATTACCATATCGATCATACCAATCATCCCGTACCCCTCTGCGCCGATGCAATGGGCATATATGGGAAGCATGGTAAATGAGATGATTTTGGTAAGGATGGTTGCGCCACCATAAACAATAGCGTGCCTGAAAGTGCTTGAAATATGAGATCTATTTTTCATTTTACCCTTTTCTCGGTGTCCACAATACCTGCTTCTTCCCGAGAATAAACTTGCCGAACGCATGGGCGGCGGCAATATTGAGCAGCAGGAAATAGCGGGCAAAGGTTATGACGCGGGATCCCATACCGATACGTTCCAAGACAGGAGCAGTAAATGCGACAGTATAGCAGGCACTCTGCAATGCGAACAGTATCAGGTACATAAAACCGTCGCCCAGCAGGAGTATATTGCTTGTATAAGCCAAGATCAAAAAAACAAAGCAGAGATACCGTAATATCTTATGCGACCAGAGCTGCCAGGCGAAGATCGAATTAGGCCACGGCAGAAGAAGAGTTCTCATGTCAAACAATGCCCAAAAGGCGCGCAACGACACCCTGACCCGCATCCGGTACTCGTCTCCAGCCTCCTTGAGGGATGATTCCCAGAGCAGGGCTTCCGGCTCATAGACCACCCGGTACCCTTGTTCAACCACTTTCAGCGGCTGCACGAAATCAGGCAGCTGATCAGGATTCATGGACTGATAAATCTCCCTGCGCATGGCGTCGATACCGCCGTCCACGCCAACCACCGAGCCGAGGCGGGTCTCGGTCTCCCTGAGCCAGTTCTCATACTTCATGTAGGCACTGCATCCATCACCGATGGTTGTACCGTCGGGGTTGGCATAGATCATCTTGCCGGTTACATAGCCGACCTCGGGGTCGCTGAAATTTGAAACCAGTTTTCTTAGAGCGTCCGGGGCATAGATAGAGTTGGCATCGGAAAAAACGATGATTTCCCCCCTCGCCTGGGGAATAGCCAGGTTGAGGGCGCTGGTCTTACCGGCACGTGGCCCCTGTCGGAGTAACCGAACGCCCTGGACTTCGAAGCGGCCAACTATGGCGTCAGTTCCGTCGGTTGAGCCGTCGGAGATTACCTGTATCTCGAGTTTTTCTCGGGGATATTCAAGCGCTAGCTTGTTCTCGATGGTGGCGCCGATCGACTCCTCTTCGTTGTAGGCGGCGATAACAATGGTCACCATCGGCTCACAGATTCCCTTGCGAACCGGGCGGTTCATGACGTGACCGAGCAGGGCGGCAGCCAGGGGATAGCCAACATAGACGTAGAAGACGAGGAGCATCGATATGAAAAGTATAATTTCGATCATAGGTTTCGTTCTGTTTTGTTCTCACAGGGATGAAGAGAATGAAAGGGATAAAACCTTCAAATCAACATCTAAAAAAGGTTTTATGTGCTCTAAACAAAAAATCCTCTTTTGATTTTGCCGTTACCCCCCTGTATCCCTTTAATCCCAGTTAAAATACCTTTCAGATGTAAATCTTTATCTAACAGGGATGGAGGGGATGAAGTGGATAAAACCCTCAAACCAACAACTTGAAAAGGCTTTATTGGTCCAAAAGCAAAATCCTCACATTTATATTTTGCTGTTATCCCCTTAATACCTGTTAAATTGATTTTTACTGTCACATAGTTATTAAAAATCGATTGCCGAATCGCCGATATTCAAGCTTGGGATTGCCAAAGTTGATAAGGAATCCAACCTCAAGTCCAGTTACCTTGAGATAATTCATTACCTGGGCTAAGTGTTCAGGCATCAATGATTTTACCGCCTTCAACTTCAGCAGCACAACATCCTCTACTACTATGTCAGGAAAAAAATCTCCTACTGTCTGCCCTCGAAACATGACTTTCAAGGGAGGCTGTGACTGAACCTTCAGGCCCGCTTCCCCGAGAGCTATCAGCAGTGCTTTTTGATAGACAGATTCAAGAAACCCACAACCTAGCTCATTACTAACCTCGAAGCAAACCTTCAATATCTTCTCAGTAAGACTTTGATGAATCATAATCAAACCTTTTACTCACAGGGATGAAGGGGATTAATGGGATAAAACCTTTCAATCAACAGCAAAAAATCTTGATTATTTTAAATAAGAACTCCGCATTCGATTTTGCCGTATCCACCGTATCCCCTTTATCCCTGTTAATTGTCCATCTGCCTTAGTTTTTCACCATGTACTTGTTAAATGAGGGATAGAACGCATCGATAAAGTTAAAGATCTTCTTCAGCGCAGCTACAGCCCCCCCCTCACCTATGGGAGAGGTGATGCGGACAAAGGCGTTATCTTCGCCATGACCGAAGAGCCGGTCCCTGACCATATCAACCTTCTGTGAAAACGTGTTGGCGGACGTTCGCCCGTTTGTCTGGAACCAGTAAACGATCAGTTCGCGCTCCCCTTGGCGTTCGGCGATCATAGACGAATAGGAAAGCATTAGACCGGATGATCTGGTCAGGGGATAGCTGCCTTGAGATCTTTCCACGATCGTCCATCCCTGCCCCTGGAAGCAGACCAGGGGGTCATGTGCAGCGCCAACTTTCTTGGCGGTTCGATAGTACCCGATATAGAGGGTAACGGTTTGGGTTCCCTCTTGAAATCGCCGAAAAAGATGGTCATCAAGCTTCAACCAGTCGACAACCTGATCATCGAGCATCAGGTTACCACCACCACTCCATCCTTCAACTCGATCGAATGCCTGTTGGAGCGGAATTTTAGGTGTAGGCAAAGAAACAGATGCCACGCGAATATGCGCCAGAAAAGCCGTGACTGCCAGGAGGATTGCGAGAAGAATGACTCTGAAAGGTCTCACCGTTCCCAAAACGATAATCCTTTCCTGATGAGAACAAAGATTGCCACAGCCACACCGAAGAGAGCGATTCCGAGAATGGTATGCGGCGTCCCCTTCGAGATATCGATCCCAAGAAATTGAATGGCGACGAGCATGGCAAAAACGCGTAGGATGTTGACTGCAACGGCAACAGGAATTGCAGAGATGAAGAGGATAAGTCTGAGGACATTGGACCTGAGAGAGAAATATCCGAAGACGGCGCCGATTGTGAGCAGGGCCATTATCGACCTGAGGCCGCTGCAAGCCTGGACCACCTCAAGGGTACCCTGGCTGTGGTGAATCACATTCCCTTCACAGTAGAGGGGAATACCGACGGAGGATGCCATAGAGGCGGTTGACTTGGTCACCAGCAACTGAAGAGGTATGGTCAATGTTGCATAGATCTGGGCCGGGACCGGGATCATAAATAGAAGCAGCAACAGGGGAAAGAGTAAAACCCTGAGTACGCCAAAGCCGAAAAGAAATAGAACCGATCCCGCAATTACACCAATCATGGAGAGGGAAGCCAGTGTCAGGATTTCTCCCACCCGGGCGAACAGGTACATCAACAGGGAGATAATCGCTACGGGAAGCCCCACCCACGAACCGGCTATCTGCGTTCCAGCCAGCAAGCCACGCTTATGCCAGACGATGTACAGCGCAATCGGAACAATCAGAAACCCGTGGGAATAATCGTCAGAGCCGTTCCAAGCACGGACCAAGTCAATCATGACCGGCAGATAGGCGGCGAAAAACATGGCGCCGAAGACCCCCCATATCATTGCAACCCCGAAGCCGACCTGCCGGATTGATAGCACTGATTTTCCGGTCATATTTACCATTGGCTCCCCAAGAAATACGATTCAAACGCATGAAACCATGTTTTCATTTTGTAGTGATTCATGAAGTTCGATTATACGGGGATAAATGAACATCAAGTACACTCGACATAGTGCCAAACTGCAGTTCTGATAAAATATGTCGCAACTTGCCTTCGGTTTTTTTCAGGTTCAGATAGTGTCGAAAACGCGACTTTATTCCAGACTTGATACGTGGCTGGCCGGGATCTATTTCCCAAGGATGAAAGTACAGAACCGCCGGTTGCAGCTCCCTCTGATTAATCGCCGCTATGCCACGCTGTATAACACTAATCGGAAACAATCGCAGATACCCTCCCCCTGCAATCGGCAGACGCATTTTTTTCCAGCCCAACCGGATCGGCAGCGTTGTCAGCGGGAATTCAACCAGCGGCCCAGCCCCGGTTTGGATTACATGGGGGAAACGCTCCGCACCCGGGATACCATAGGTGTCGTGTAATACGGGGAAGATACTGGAATCGTAGCTAAATCCTTCTTCAACCAGGATGTCAAGCGCCCAGAGTGATTTCCCGGTAATTGAGTAGCTGGGTGCACGGTAGCCGTTGACCCCTTCGCCGCACTGATCTTCCAGAAGCTGCTTTGAGCGACGCAGATCTTCGCGAAAGGCTTGCGGACCGATGCTGTATATCAACTCGTGGCTGTAACCGTGGCAAGCGATTTCATGTCCTCTGGCATGTACCTCCTTGACCAGTGACGGCAAACGCTGCGCTATCCAGCCCAGGAAAAAAAAAGTAGCCTTGATGCTGAATTCATCGAGCATCTCCAGGATACGGTGCGTGTTATCCTCCACCCTCAAGGGATATCTATCCCACTCTTCACGTCGGACATGGCGGACAAAAGCATTTACCTGGAAGTAGTCCTCGACATCGATGGTGAGCGCATTGATCATCGTCTAAAACGTCTTTCTCACTTCAACAACCACGCGGTTGGTCTCTATGGCGCCAGAGGCGGTGTTGATATCATTGCGTTGGGTGTCAAACGTATAATTAAGACCGAGAGTAATATCGTGTTTAAAGGTATAACTCAGGCCACCAGTGGCGTTCAGATGATAGAGAAAACCTGTTCCCGTATTGAAATAGAAACGTTCAGCCGTCACACCCAGATTTGCCGTGAGGTGCTGTAAAATTTCATACCGCCCTGTGCCGCTAAAGGAGAGTTTCCGCCGATCCATTTTATCAGTCTGGATATTGAGATATTCGGTATAGGACGTGGCAAACCCAACCATCCCATACTGTAATGTTCTTTCGAGTCTACCGCTATAGCTGGTTTCCTTGGTCGAGACCGACAGAGGGTCTACGGCTGTTTGAACCCTGGTTTCAAGTGTTGCAACGGCAAGGCCAAGATCATGGGTGATACCCGCATTCCAGAAGAGATAGCTCACGTCTGTGCTACCATTAAATTGTTGCCAGGTGTTGCCAATTTGGCCAAAGACAAATGATCTTTCGGCATATTCATATCTGAAGCCGCCGGATATGTCGTGTTTGTTGTACTGGGAAGGTTGTGATTCGAGATGTGTAAAGGCATAGCCGGCGGAGATGCTGAATTTGTTCGAAATCTCATGGTTCAGGTCCGCAAAGGCCCCTTGTTCTCGACTTTCGACACCAGGTCCCCAATAGCGGGTATCGGTAAAGCGGTAGCCGGTTCTGAGCGTGTTGTCGCCCCTCAATCGCCAGAGCAGGTAAGGTGAAATGGTGGCAATATTCTGGTCAGTCTGGTTGAGAAAAAGACTGCTTGAGGTGGCCACATCCCGGGATACATCGGTTGTGACCCGATGGTAGGTGTCGCTGAGATCAATAAACAGGAAATTGCCCGGTAGCGTGATGTTGCCCGATAGCGACCCGTTGTGGTTGAACTCGCTATCCCTACTGTTGCGGGCGTAATTGATGTAATCGAAGTTGTAGGATGTATTCCAGATCCAGAGGGGGGTTTGATAGCGGAAGGTGGCGCCCGGCTGAACCCGGGTTATCATTTCACTTCGCCTGTTTGCAGAAACTTCAAAAATATTGTCGTTAAACTCTTCGCTGATTGATAGAGACGGCCTGAAATCCATATCTGCAGCCGAGGCTGATGCAGATGTCCAGAGAAGCTCTCCTCCAAACAGAATGGCACTCATAGCTATATATGCTAAACAGTGTCTCATATTGTCTTCACTTTCGGTGGGAAACAGCAGTGCCGCCAAAGACCCTGCGAACAAAACCAATTTTGGTGTTTTCTTGTGTCATGTCCTGATCGCAGCTTGCTACAGTGTTCGTGAGCTCATCCAGCTTTCTGTTTAACTCCTGAATATGGGCTGTGCTTTTGGCAACATGTGACGACACGGTTGCCTGGAATGAGACAAAACGATCGTTCTGATCCTTGAGCGCAGTTTGTAGAAGAGCGGGAGCAGCGAGATTCTGTTCGATTGACTCCATGCGTCGGGAAATATCAGCAAGCAGGGTGTGCAGTTCGGTGTTTGGAGGCAGTTTCTCTGCAGAAGGCAATTTTCCATTTTCTTGTGCCTTGCCATGCTCATCTTCTGACGCCACCCAATAATAGTTTTCAAAATCCAGATCACCGACGACATCATGGACCATCTCTACGGTGATCATATTGGTTTCTTCCGCAAATGCGGATAGCATCAGAAAATCGCAGATAATGTTGACCAGACGGGGGATTCCACGACTGAAACGAAAAATGGCGTCCAGCGCTTCCGGAGAGAACCGTACCGCTGACAGGTTTCCAGCGACCTCGAGGCGACGGATGATGTACTGTTCAACCTCCTCGCGGGTGAGTGCCTGCAAGTGGCAGTTAATATTGATGCGTTGCCGCAACTGGCGCAGTTCAGGGGCTGCAAGAATTGTCCGCAACTCAGGTTGGCCAACAAGTATGATCTGAAGAAGTTTGCTGTTGCTGGCTTCCAGATTGGAGAGCATGCGCACCTCTTCCAGCAGATCCGGGGAGAGGTTCTGAGCCTCGTCAATAATGAGAATCGGCTGATTTCCTTTTGCGTACTGAGCAATCAGGAATTCGTTCAGATCCCTGATCAGGGTGACCTTGTCCTTTCCCTGGACGGCAAGCCCAAAATCATCGTTGATCATCGCCAGCAACTGCTCGGAGGTTACGCGGGTATTGAATATCTTGGACAGGATTACATGATCGTAGCATTTGTCCAACAGGTCCCGAATCAGAGTAGTTTTTCCCGATCCGACTTCACCGGTCAGAAGGATGAATCCCGAGCGTTCCCTTATTCCGTAGTCCAGGTAGGTAAGCGCTTTTTTGTGAGATTTGCTCAGATAGATGAAACGGGGATCCGGCAGCAGGTCAAACGGCTTGATACGTAAATTAAAAAAGGCTTCGTACATACATGCTCCGTACATTCATTTCGACAGTTACGCGGTTGTTTGCTGCCCACTTTTCCCATGGCCGTAATAGTAATAGTGGGAATGTTTGTCCTGGCTCACCGTGGAAGCATCGTTATATACGGCTCCAATCAGCTTCGAACCGTCCAAGGCATGGAGTGCCTCGCTGATATTTTCCGGAGTAACCGCTCCCTCCCTGATGACAAACAGCACACCATCCGCCAGTGCGGTCAATGAGCGTAATTCGGCAAAGGGTAAAACTGGTGGGGTGTCAATGATGATAAACCGGTCAGGGTAGCGGTTCTTTATTTCCGAGATAAACTCTTTCATCTTTTGGGATGAAAAAAGCTCGACCGGATTTCTGAGTGGAGTTCCTGCCGGGAGAAGACTCAGTCTCCCGACACCGGTTTTTATCAGTATGTCGCTGAGTGAAGATTCTCCGGAAAGATAGTCTGACAAGCCTTTTTCCGGCTTCAGACCGAGATAAACATGACTTGATGGTTTACGCAGGTCCGCATCCACAAGCAGCACGGTATGGTCGTATTCCTGTGCAAGAGTGACGGCAAGGTTCAGAGCAACGAGGCTTTTCCCTTCACAGCTGACGGAACTGGTTACCATGATCACATTTTTGAACTCATCCTGCTGTGCAAACGAAATAACTGCCGACTTGAGCTTTCGATACTCCTCGCTTACAAGAGAATGGGGGTCACACAGGGTGGCAAGAAGAGGGTTTTGAATCTGAGGCTTAATTTCGTCGTTGTCAATTGGCGGAGGAGGCACGTGCAACCGAGTCGGCTGTTGAGAAGTGTCCATTTTCACTTCATGTATGACTTCGCTACCACCGAGCACGTTCCTGAGCTGGGCAGCCTTTTCCATCGCCTTCTCAATTCTGCTCATTCCTATCCTTTCACTCCATAAACTATAAACAACTGACTGCAACGAACTCTTCCCGTATGCCGGTCCCCAATCCCTGGTACCAGGTCACCGATCACTGATTAATCATTCTGATGAACATCTCGACGGGTGAGCGCCCCAGAGACTCAAGCGCCAAAACAGTGACGATCATGGAGAAATACAACCCTGCTGCCATGTAGAGTTTGAGGTCACTGCGGCGTTCTTTTTCAATTTCCAGCGGGTCAATTATTTTTGGTATGACAGCAACCGCCTGGATTCCAAGAGCCTTTAGAGCTGCGACTGATTTTACCGATTTGTCGAAGTAGTCGATACCCATGAGCAGACCCAAGCCACCCGCTAGTCCGCCAGCAATCCCCATGAGCATTATCCTCACCCGGTTGGGACTGATCGGAGCAACCGGCAATGTGGCAGGCTCAGTGATCCTGAAGGTCGTTGTCTTGTCCTGAACCTCCATCTGTTTGGAGACTTCCGCCTGGCCTTGCCTCGCCATCATTTGATCATACATGCCCCTATAACTGTTTCTCTCGCGCTCCAGTTTTTCCAGTTCGGCTCTGGCACCCGGATTCGCATGCATGAGCCCCCGGCTGTTGGAGAGATGGGCCCGTTGGTTTTCCTCACCACTCCTGACCGCCCGCAGTTCTGCTTCGACCCGTTCAAGCTCCTGGGAATCGTGTATAACAGCACTTGCCCCTGCCGGTCTTTTTGAGATCTCCTTCTGCGCCGCCTCTATATCTGCCTTTGTCTTCACAACCTCGGGGTAATTGTCCGTATACTCCACCCGAAGTTCTTCCAACTTTTTTTGCAGGGCATTGATTCTGTCCCGTGAGGGATCAACTCTTCTCAACTGGTTGCGAGTGGCCTCAAGCTGGGAGCGCCGCAGGCTGAGTTCTTCAAGTCTCTGCTGACCTGCGTTTATCTCAGCATGCATGGCACCCGGATCAGCAGAGAGCGCTGCACCACTACTTGATTGTACTCTACTTATTTCAGCTTCAGTCTTGTCCAGTTTTTCCTTGATGGATGCTGCCTGCTCGGACAGAAAGCTGATGGCCCCGTATGACTCCTCCCGCTTAACCGATAAATTGTCTTCAATGAAACGTCGAACCACTGCATTAACATAATCCCGCGTGATGCGGGGATTTTTATCCGTAAATGAAATGGTAATCAGGCCCTCTTTTTCATTCAGCTGTAAATTAGTCCTTGCCCGTAAACTTTGAATTGTACCATCAAGTGTGGCATCGCTCTGTTTTTTAAGGTTCAGATCAAGTTCATCAATAACTTTAGTAATGATTTTCCTGCTCTTAATGGTGGAGTCCAGTCCCTTCAGGGTATCTTCCACAGTAGGGGTCACCGCAATGCCTCTGACAAGATCGTTAAGAACATTTCTTGACACAAAAACAGTGCTTCGCGCTTCGTACTTCTTCGGCAAAAGGTAACTGACAACGACTGCAGCGGTCATGATGACCAGTGCAGTAAATGCAAAGAGTCGCTTGTGGTTGTTGATCAGACTAAGGTACTTTTTGTAATCGAACTCGTTCTCCATCTAAAACATCCCTTCCTTGACTATCACATAATCTCCCGGTTTGAGCTTGATGTTCTGGCTTAGGTCCGCATCATTCACCAGATCTTTTGCCTTCACCTCAATGGAGGAATCTTTGCCATTTTCTTTACGATAAATCACGGTACTGTTCTGTTTGGCGAACCGGGTGAACCCGCCACATTCCAGAATCGCCTCCATAACCGTCATTCCGTCACGGAATTCGATTGAGCGCGGAGCGGCAACCGCACCAAGGACATAGATGTTGCTGTCCGGGAGCTGTGGGATAAATACTGCATCATTGGATTCAATAAGAATATCCTCGCCGACCTCACCATTGATAAACAGCCTGGTAAAATCCTCCTTAATCTTCTTCCCCTTCCGAAGCACATAGGCTTTCTTGAAATCGGGAATCCTGCTGGATGCAGACGTCTGCCCCCCACCTGCCCCGCCTGCACGGGAAGAGGAAGCGGTTCCGGCGGCGACACCTGTTCCAACTTGAGGGGAAGGTGTCGAGCCAATCGTACAGAGGAGCTGCAAGAGGGTCGTTCGCCGGTTAAGGTCTACGACTCCGGGCTGCACTCCACTTCCAAACATATAAACCCTGCTGTTGGTAATATCCCGAACCGTTACCGTGACTATCGGATTTTTGACCAATTCCTTGAGCCGTTCAGAAAGGTCCAACTGCAGCGCCTTGGGGGTTAAACCGCTAGCCACAACTTCCCCCAGGCCAGGAATAGTGATTTTTCCATCCGGACGTACCCTGACCGATGTGTTCAGGTCCCTCACTCCCCAGACCGCTATATCGAGTCCGTCACCTTCTCCTATGACATAGTCCCCTGCACATACGGACAAGGGGGATAACAGCAGGAGTGCAAACAGCACAAGCATCAGATTTTTTGTCATTATGTTACCTCTCTGTCAGGAAAACAACCATCCGAGACGATTAGCGGCCACGTCCAAAAAGTACGACTTTTATGGTTTCAAAGAAGATGAGTGTGTCCAGATAGGGACAGATATTTTTTGTGTAGTAGAGATCGTAACGCAATTTTTCAACAGCATCTTCAACCGTTGATCCGTAAGGATATCTGACTTGGGCCCACCCGGTCAAGCCCGGACTTATGAAATGACGCTTGGAATAATACGGGATGATCTGCTTCAGCTTTTCAACAAACTCCGGACGTTCGGGTCGGGGCCCAATAAAGCTCATGTCACCTTTCAGCACATTGATCAGTTGGGGGAGTTCATCAATTCGGGACCCCCTGAGAAAGCCTCCCAATTTAGTTATTCGCGGATCATTTTTCTCAGCCCACTTAGCTCCTGACTCTGATTCCGCATCCTGCCTCATGGTCCTGAATTTAAGCAACACAAATAGCTTTTCATTGTTTCCAACTCGCTGCTGACTAAAAAAAACGGGGCCGGGTGAATCAATCTTTATTGCAATTGCTATCAGCGGGTAGAAAGGTATTGTAAAGATCAATCCAATCGTTGACAGGGCAATATCGACAGTTCTTTTGCATAAGCTGAAGAGGGTTGTTCTCCGGAAACCGCTGGAAAAGATAAACCAACTGGGGGTTATTGATTCCAGCATCAGTTTACCCTGAACAAGCTCGTAAAATGAGGGGGCATCCATGATCTGTATACCATTCAATTTACATCTAAGAACATCCCTAAGCGGAAAATGTCCCCTTCTTTCGGAAAGCGCCACTACAATCAGGTCAGCGTTAACCTTACGCGCTGCCGACAGAAGATCATCGGATTTTCCAACAATCTGTTTTTGAGGTACAGTATTTGTATTTATTGAATTTTCATTAGCTACCACGTCGACGTTAACGCATGAGGCATATCCTGCCAAGTTAAAATTTCTGTTACTGGTAGCGACCATCGAGCCGATCTGAGAAGCCAGGTCTCCCGTTCCCAACACCAGAACGCTCTGGGAGAAACGTGCATGTTTTTTTCCTAAAAGATACGCTGCATGCCAGCAGAACTGAGTAATAGCCAATAATGTCAGTGATATGAATAAAACTCCTCTTCCCAGCATAATGCCCGGGTCGAGATAATAAACAACCGAAAGCAATGAAAAGGATGTAAATGAACCGAAGATGATATTAATACCCATGTCGCGTTTTTTTAAATTCTTTTCAAGGTCATACACTTCCATCAGATGCGAGGAGAACAGTACAACTACCACAAACGCCAGCAGAGTGAGGAGCGTCTCAGTCTCATGAACCTTTTGGATAAACTCAGAGTATCCGAACCGCCAGGCTGCCGCTAACAAAATCGACACAATTGCCAGAACCGCATCGAACGCTATGAGTATCACCTCGTAAAAAGTCATCGTCCGTCTCTATTTTTTTAGTTCGTTGACAAGTACAGACGCCGCTTTTGCCTCGGGAAACTCACCCAGAGCAAGCGCCTTCTGCGCGAGTTTCATGGCGTTTTTCCTGTCCCCGGCATCTTTGTAGGCCAGCGCCAGATGGTAGTATACGGTCGGATTTCCAGACAGCAGAGTGACAGCTTTTTCCAAGACTTTTTTTGCATCATCATACCGTTTATTTTTCAGCAGTGCAAAACCGAGAGTATCCATGGTCCCCGCATTTCCGGGTTCAAGCTTGTAGGCTGAAATTGCCAGGCGCAGCGCTTCTTCCGAGCTTCCGTAACCCGATGCGCAGAGATACGCCAGATTGTTCAACGCCGGCACATAGTTGTCGGCTTTTTCTAGTACTGATCGATATTTATCAACAGCCTCTTTCTTCTTACCGGTTAGGTCAAGCAACGCTCCCTGGGCAAACAGGGCCGGAACAAAATCCGGTTTTTTCCGGTAAGCATCTATGTAGAGTGACATGGCCTGATTATAATCCCTGCTGACTTCAAAGAGTTTCCCAAGATAAAGAATCGCCTGTGCATTGTTGCCATCAACCCGCAGGCCATTTTTTACTTCGCTGATAGCGCGCACAAACTCTTTCTGACTTTCGTATATGGATCCAAGCACCATATAGCCGCGGGCTGAACCGGGATTCTTTTCAATGATCCTCCGGGCCTGTTCGATAGCCCTCCCCGTATCCTTCATGGCAACATAGGCGCCAATTTTCAGTGATATTCCGGCGTCGGGATTCACGGTCTCCACATCTTCGAAAACCCTGATTGCATCCTTGTATTTCTTTTCAGAAACAAGAATGCGTCCTTTCATTTCAAGAACCGCCACGTTGCGGCCACCAATTTTCAAAGCATCATCGAGAACCTTGATCGCCTTTGCTGTCTCCTGTTTCTTAAGGTGATAACTCGCCTTGGCTATAAACGCCGAAGGCTGCTTTGTGTCAGCCGCTCTTTGATAGTAGGCAAGCGCCTCACCATCATTACCCTTTAATTCATTCAGGGCCGCGAGACCCAGCAGTGCCCTCAGATTCTGAGGATCGTACTTCAAAAGGGAAGCGTACTCCCCTATCGCACTATCATATTTCCCCGTAGCAGCGTAATAAGTAGCCAGATTCTGGTAGGAAGCCGGAAATGCGGGATCAACCGCTTTTGCTTTTTGAATATTTATCAGACCTTCATCCTGCTTGTTTTGGGAGAAACACACCGCTGCCAAACTGTTGTAGATTGCTGCGTCGCTTTTCGCTCCCGTCAAACCGGCCTTCAAAACAGTCAGCGCCTTGATAGCATTACCCGACTTGAGGTGATACGAGGCAAGTAACAGCCTGCTGTTCAGGATATCCGGCGCAGCCTGGACCGCAGTAGCCAATTCAGTTTCACCTTCTGAATTTCTACCACGACTGAAATAAAAATAGCCTTTCTTCAGGTAGGCATCCACAATTTTCGGATCAATTTTTGTGGCACGGTTAAACTCACGCATCCCTTCATCAAACATGCCTTTAGCCATATAGGCATTGCCCAGCAGATTGTGAGCTATCGCATCGCCATCATTCTTCTGCAGTACTTTTTGTATTTCAGAAATAGCATCATCGATGCGTTTCTGGCTGAGGAGAACTGTGCCGGTCATGAGACGGGCCTGACGTGAGTCGGGAACATTATCAAGAATTTTTCGAAACTGACTCAGGGCGCTTTCAAGTTCACCACGATTATAATAACAGAGACCGAGAAAATAATACGCCTCCAGAGTTGGCATGATCTTGATGGATGTCTGGAAACTGGACAGTGCATCCGCAAAATTTTTCTGCTGATAGCTTACAAGCCCTTTCAAACGGTACCCATCGGCGCGTTTCGGAAAGTTTTTCATCAGATCGTCGGCAATTCTGCCAGCCCGTACCAAATCAGATTTTTCAATATGTATGAGACCGGATTTGTAAGCAGCAAGCGTTTCCGATGGATTGCTTGCCAGGATCTTTTGGTATATTTCCAAGGCTCTTTCACTGTTGCCGCCCGCTTTTTCAATGGCAGCAAGCATGTAGGAGGCCCTGACCGCCTTTGGGTCTGACCTGACAAGCTCTTCCAGAAGTCCTTTTGCCTTCAGCTCTTTTCCTGCGGAAACATATACGCTGGCAAGCTCGAGTTTTGTCTTTGCGCGTGCAGGATCAGCAGCCATGGCCTGCAGCAGATAGCGTTCAGCGTCATCATACTTCGTGGTAACAGCACTGGAAACACCCAATATCTCGAGACCTTCAACACTTCCCGGGTGTTTGGCAAGGTACTGCTCTCCCAGCTTAAACGCCTGATCACCCTTTTGGGATGCATTGAAGAGTCCTGCCAGATCCAGAAGCACTTCATCTCGAGAGGGATTCTGTCTTAGGACCTTTAAAAACTCCTTTTCGGCCTGTTCCTTTTTCCCCAAGGCTGCGTATGCCTTGGCTAATTGATAGCGTGCATCAAGGTAGTTTTCATCTTTCTCGAGTGCATTCTTGAACAGAACAACCGCCCCATTCGGATTTGCCTCATTCAACTGCTTGACACCTTCTTTGAACAACTCTTCCTTTGATTTTCGGCCGCATGCGGAGCAGATGACCACCACAAGTAACATTGACATAATGATCTTACACTTCACACCAGCCCTCCTTGCAAAAAAACTCAGTGTTTTTGTTAGTCTTTTTTTATATCACAGCCAAGCCAATTGAGAAACTATTATTTATTAACATTGAAACCAATAACGCAACAAAAACTGTAATCGCTCATCTAAAATATGTTATTCCGATAAGAACTTTACTGGAATTCAGGGGTTCGTTGGGGCTGGATGTACCAAGATTCGAAATATGATGGAAGCGGTATTCACCAGTGAATGCGATGTTTTTACTGATAAAGTGCTGCAACCCTCCCCCTATTTGATAGGTGCCGTTCAGACGACTGCCCATGGTGGGGAGACCCAGATCGACATACAGAATACCACCACCTGCATAAAAATAGGGGGTAACCCAATCCAACGTCGTAAACTTCCAGCTTCCCAATATGGTCCCTCCAAACATGGAACGACCACCATGGTCAACGGCCAAATGAAACGGTAATTCCAGAATCACCTCATGACGCCCCTGATACCAATGCCCCTTACCAATCTCATCGGAAAGAAAGTGCCCATACTTGAAAATGATATCAAAGGTCTGAACCTGGGTCCTGGTTTCACCGTATCCTCTGTGAGTAATGCCGTAACCGCCGAGCAGCGCGAATTCACTCGATGCCAACGTAACAATCCCGTTTTCGGCGCAGTTTGCCGGCAAGCATGTCAGCGCAAGAGTGATGCACATCCAAAGTAATTTAAATAATTTCAAATTGTTCCTTATCAGACCACGAGCAGCATCTGAGCATATATTTTTTAAGCGCAAGTTAACATTCGGTGTTTTATCAGTCAAGGCAATTCAGGTCAAGGCACAAGCTCTGCTAGTCGTAAAAGCACCAGATACCATGCTATTGAAGTAGAACGCCTAACTATTCAAATATACGTAACATTCAAGAGAGCAATCATAAACCGTCCCTGACGAAATTTGACGCCTGAGCTGATATCTGATTACTCCCAAACGGCAGACGTTCACTCATTAATACAGTGATACCTGTATTATGTATGTCGTGGAGAACCCTGATTTTTTGTAAGGGAATCAACCGACAGATTTCAAGTCAATGAGCACTACCGAAATCAAATACTACCCAACCCGTTAACTACTTTATACCATGGTCAACAACAGATATATTTGGTACTGTGCTGTACATTTGTCCCATTTAAACCGCTGATGCGTGGACATCGACATCAAGGAGTTACAGTTTGGTTGCCAGCAAAAACATTTTGTTACTCCACCCGCAGGGTGAAAACTGGATGCCTGATGAGCAAAACATTACCCGTGTTGTAAACATCATGCCCCCTCTGGGCCTGTTATCGCTTGCAGCTTGGCTTGAAAAATACGGGCACCGGACGTCAGTGCATGATTGTTACGCATATCCCGGTCATGATGAAATAATTTATACGCATGTAAAACAGGAACAGCCCGACTTCATCTGTTTTTCGACGACAACGTCCAGTTTCTTGGATGGGATACGCCTTGCGACCAGAATCAGGGAAATCCTTCCAGCGACCGGAATCGTTTTTGGAGGAGTACACATATCGGCACTCCGGGAACAACTGTTGAGGGATTACCCGGTCATTGATTTCGGGATTGTTGGTGAAGGAGAGGAAACTGTCCGAGAACTGATTGAATCACAGGGAGTCAGCCTGAATTCCATCGAAGGACTTGTTTATCGTAATCAGGGTCAGGTGATCTTCAACGGTTTTCGCAAAAAACTGCTTGAAATGGACACTCTACCCTATCCTGCCTATGAGAAACTCCAGGGTTTTCCTGACAGCTATCGACTTCCTATTTTCAGCTATCCCAAAGCGCCCAATACCACAATCATTACCAGTCGTGGCTGCCCATACACCTGCTCGTACTGTGACCGTTCGGTATTCCGCAGCAGCTATCGCTATAACTCACCGGAGTATATGCTGAGGTATATGACCTATCTCCAGCAGCGTTTTAACATTAAACATGTAAACATCTATGACGACACATTCACGTTGCACAGAAAACGAGTGCTTGATTTTTGCAGACTTAAAATTGAGTCCGGCTCAAAAATGACCTTTAACTGCGCGGCCCGGACGGAGCAGCTAGATGCGGAGATGATTGCCTTACTTAAAAAAGCGGGCTGCTGGATGATCAGCATTGGAATCGAGACCGGTGATCCGGAACTACTGAAACGTCACCGTTCCTACCTCTCCAACAGTGCAATGCAAAATCCTCTTGAAAATATTAGAGATATGATTTCACTGATCAAAAAGCAGGGCATTCGCGTCAAGGGCCTCTTCATGCTTGGTTTGCCGGGTGAAACCGAGGAAAGTATTCGCAGAAGTATGGAGTACGTGTTCAGTCTTCCACTCGACGACTTCAATCTGTCCAAGCTGACCCCGTTTCCAGGTGCGCCCATGTACAACGGTATTCAAGAGTTTGGTAGTTTTGATGAGAACTGGGAGCTTATGAATGCGGCCAATTTTACGTTTATACCGGAAGGTTTTACAAAAGAGGGGCTTGAAAAACACCATCTGGAATTTTATCGGCGATATTTTTCCAGACCGAAGATACTAATGGGGTATGCGGCAATGATGTGGAGGTCACCTGACAGCTGGAGGCGTTTTTGGATGGATTTACCGACATTTATGCGTTTTACAAAACGTCCCGGAAAGAGGTGACTGGTACATTTCACCGTCCCAGTCAGGGGCTTACAATCAGTATCCTATTCGCCTAGAGCCAAATTAGAATACCTGTTTCCACCTGAATGTGGAGTTCTTTCAAGACCTTTCGATTTTTCTCTTAAAGCTGTATCGATAATCAAATCGCACACATCCTCAACAAAAAAAGCGCCATAGCGTGATAACCTGATAGATTCAGCGTCAGTGGTAAGACATCCAAATTCAATCAACTTATCAAAAAGAGGGCCAAACACATCAAGAGAACTTTCTCCAAAACTGTCGTAAAACTGTTTGAAATTAAGACCACTCTTTATTTGAAGACCCAAAATGAGTGATCTGTACATGCGCTCGCGCTTTGAAAGAATAATATATCTTCCTATGGGCGGAAGCCCTTTGTCCAACAAGCGCGTGTAATTGGACAGCTCTTCGTGCTTATCATAGCAAATCGTCTTTGAGGTGGATCGAGTACGGGTACCAAATGCAATAATCGGCATTTCTTTGAGCCAATGATAGCGATAGGCCCATTGCTTGTCATTGCTAAAACGACCGTTTTGCTCGTAGCCATTCTTTTCCATCCACTCCTGGGTCATGAATATCATTTCGAAAAGAGTATCGTCATCGATCATGAGCTCGGGACGACTCTTATATAATTCGGCAACAAGGGGATTGACAATTTCATGCCTGATATACTCAATTGAATCAGGACGTATTTCTTCCAGTAGCGCAAGGTCCTTTTGAACTTTGTCAATGGTCTGACCAGGTAGACCGGTCATCATATCAATATTGATGGACAACCCGGCGTCATGGGCGCTATTTACAATCGAATGTATCTGAGACGGGGTATTGGATCTGTTGCACAGGGACAGTACGTTGGGATCAAATGTTTGACATCCGATACTGAGTCTGTTGATGCCAAAATCCGCCAGATCAAAAATTCTTTTCTTATTTTCAAGGGTCTGGGGATGGGCTTCGGAAGTGATATTACAGGTTTCGGACAGTTCTATACTGGATTTTATCGTATCAATAATTCGCTTGAGATCACTGTTCGAGTATGATGTCGGTGTACCGCCACCAAAGTAGATGCACTGTGCCTTTTTACCGTCAAAGATTCCCGATTTTGCATAAAGTTCTATTTCTTTCAGCAGATATGAAAGGTAATTCTGCTGAATGTTTTTATCAACTTTTTGTGGAAACGAATTACAAAACAGGCACTCTGAAAAGCAAAAAGGCAGATGCACGTAGAGTAGTATTTCCCGCTCGGGAATGCTTTCGATTACCGTTTCCAGAAACGAGCGTGCCTGCGATGGCGCAAGCATCTGAAATTGATGGGGGATAAACAGATCCGGCTGATTTTTTGTATAGCTTGAGGAGCCATAAAAGAGCTCGTTACGAATTTTCGAGAGAACAAGATTTCGTTCCATGCTTTGGTTCCTGTCACGTTGACGGATTGATCGTCTCACCCCGATCTTCCGGTATTACATCGAGAGTGTAGCTATATGCTTAATAGTGTTATCTGTCAATTGTCATGACTTTGGTAAGACCTATCTCTTCAAAACACCCTGCGTAAACTGCACAGATTTCTCTCAAACACCGCCAGTAAAAAAAAGGGGCAGCCAAAAAGCTGCCCCACTATGTGTATAAACTACAGGCTACAACTAAGCAAACTGCGCTTTGATAAATTCACGATTCATGCGTGCAATAAACTTAACGTTGATGCCTTTCGGGCAGGCCGCCTGGCACTCATAATGATTGGTGCAGTTGCCGAAACCGGCTTCGGTCATTGCGGCAGTCAGGGCCTTGACACGAACGGTTGCCTCGGGTTTGCCCTGGGGCAGAACAGCAAACTGGGAAACCTTGGCGCCGGTGAAAAGCATGGCAGCGCCGTTGGGACAACCGGCAACGCAGGCACCGCAACCGATACATTCGGCAGCATCCATGGATTCATCGGCGATCGGCTTGGGAATCAGGATGGCATTTCCATCGGCAACACCACCGGTATGGCAGGAGACGTAGGCGCCAGCCTGGACGATAGTATCCAGTGCAGTGCGGTCCACGACCAGGTCGCGGATGATCGGGAATGCACGGGCACGCCAAGGCTCGATATAGATTGTGTCACCATCCTTGAACTTGCGCATATGCAGCTGACAGACCGTGGTGCGGTCCTGGCCGCCATGGGCTGCACCGTTGATAATCTGTGAACACATGCCACAGATTCCCTCACGGCAATCATGGTCAAAAACGATCGGATCCTTGCCGGCATGAATCAGGTCTTCGTTTACGCAGTCGAGCATCTCCAAAAAGGAGTGATGTTCGGTTATGTTTTTGGCTGTATAGGTCTCAAACTTCCCCGGATCGCTGGCATTCTTTTGGCGCCACACGATCAGGGTCAAGGTCATGGTCTTGTGATCGCTCATTATTTGTAGCTCCTTATGGCAAGATGTACATTATCGAACTTCAGCGGTTCCTTATGCAGTTCAGGTTCCTTATCCAGACCCTTGAACTCCCATGCGCCGACATAACAGAAGTTAACGTCATCGCGCTCCGCCTCGCCCTTGTCCTGATACTCAACCCGGAAGTGACCACCGCATGACTCGTTGCGGTGCAGTGCATCACGACACATGAGTTCGGCGAACTCGATGAAGTCGGCCGTACGGCCGGCGTTTTCGAGCTGCTGGTTGAACTCTGCCCCGGAACCGGTAACCTTGACGTTTTTCCAGAACTCTTCGCGCAGTGCCGGAATTTTCTTCAGGTTTGTCTCGAGGGATTCCTTGGAACGGGCCATGCCACAGTTTTCCCACATCAGGCTGCCGACTTCGCGCATGAACTCGAAGGGAGTCTTCTTGCCATTGATACCAAGATACTTATTGACTTCCGACTTGACATCATCCTCGCACTTCTTGAACTCGGGATGATCAGTCTTAACCTGTCCCGGTTTGACCGTGGCCAGATATCCGCCGATCGTGTAAGGAATGACGAAGTAACCGTCAGCCAGACCCTGCATGAGGGCGGATGCACCCAAGCGGTTGGCGCCGTGGACAGAGAAGTTGGCCTCGCCCAATACGAACAGGCCGGGGATGTTGCTCATCAGGTTGTAGTCAACCCACAAGCCGCCCATGGAATAGTGCGGCGCCGGGTACATACGCATCGGACGCTCATATCCGTTTTCGTCGGTAATTTTCTCGTACATCTCAAAGAGGTTACCGTAACGCTCGGCAATCGTTGCCTGGCTGACACGTTTGATGGAATCGGCAAAGTCAAGATAGACGCCGTATCCGCCGGGGCCAACACCACGGCCGTCATCACAGGCTTCCTTTGCTGCACGGGAGGCGATGTCGCGGGGTGCCAGGTTACCGAAGGAAGGATACTTGCGCTCAAGATAGTAATCACGCGCATCTTCAGGAATCTCGTTGGGGTGCTTGGCGCAATCCTCTCTCTTCTTGGGAACCCATACGCGGCCGTCGTTGCGCAGGGACTCGGACATCAGGGTCAGCTTGGACTGGTAGTCTCCGGCCTGGGGAATACAGGTCGGATGAATCTGGGTGTAGCAGGGGTTGGCAAAATAGGCACCCTTCTTGTGGGCTTTCCAGTTTGCCGTGACCGAGCAGCCCATGGCGTTGGTGGAGAGATAAAAGACGTTGACGTAACCGCCGGTTGCCAGGCAGACCGCGTCAGCGGAATAACTTTCGATCGTTCCGTCGATCAGGTTACGGACCGTGATGCCGCGGGCAACGCCGTCGACCACGACCAGGTCGAGCATTTCGCGACGGTTGTACATCGTTACCGTTCCCAGCTTGATCTGACGCGACAGGGCGGTGTAGGCGCCCAGCAGGAGCTGCTGACCAGTTTGACCGCGGGCGAAGAAGGTACGTGAAACCTGGGCGCCGCCAAAGGAGCGGTTGTCCAGATAGCCGGCGTAATCGCGGGCAAAGGGAACGCCCTGGGCGACACACTGGTCGATGATGTTGTTGGACACCTGGGCCAGACGCCAGACATCAGCTTCACGGGCGCGGAAGTCGCCACCCTTGATGGTGTCGTAGAAGAGACGGTAGATGGAATCACCGTCGTTGGGATAGTTCTTGGCGGCGTTGATACCACCCTGTGCAGCGATGGAGTGGGCGCGGCGCGGGGAATCCTGGTAGCAGAAAGCCTTAACT
>JACAAY010000057.1 GCA_013377095.1 Desulfuromonadales bacterium | reverse complement strand
CGCAGGGTTTGTGGGGAGAGTATGGATGTCTCCGAACTCAGCAGGGGGCATCTGTGCAGCTGACAATAACCAGTTATGGACCGGCCCCGTGCTCCCCAGAGCCCATCATTTTCCAGCGCAGATACATCTCCTCGACCCTGTCCCTGGCCCACGGAGTACGTCTCAGGAATTTCAGGCTGGACGAAATACTCGGGTCATGGGTAAAACAACGAATTTCGATGCGCTTCCCCATCTCCTCCCAGCCAAACTGTTCCACCAGTTCGGAGAGGATCATTTTCAACGTCACACCCTGCAGGGGATCGTTCACTATCATCTCCTCCGGTCCAAAACTTCCCTGACCTTGCTGAGCAGGGCATGCGCCGTGACCGGTTTGGCCAGAAAAGCGGCCCCCTTATTCACAATTCCCTGCTGTTCAATGATGTCGGCGGTAAAGCCGCTGACAAAGAGCACCCGGACCTGTCCACCCTCTTCTTTGACTGCGTCACATACTTCGCGCCCATTCATGCCGGGCATGACAACATCCAGCAGCATGAGCTGAATCCGGTTACAGTTGGCGCGATATTTCGCCAGCGCATCCTCGCCGTTTTGCGCCTCGATCACCTGGTACCCGAAATCCTTCAGAGTCTTGACCAGAAAATGTCTGACTCCGTCGTTGTCCTCGGCCACCAGGATCGTTTCCGTGCCGCCAACCATCCGGGTGGTCGGCTGGCTTTCACGAAGCATCGTGCTTGCTGCCTCTATCAGCGGCAGGTATATTCTGAAACAGGTTCCTTTCGAGACTTCGCTCTGCATGGTTACCACACCGCCATGCTGTTTGATGATTCCATAGACAATGGAGAGTCCCAGGCCGGTGCCTCTGCCCACCTCCTTGGTGGTGAAAAAGGGTTCGAAGATTCTCTGCCGAATTTCTTCGTCAATACCGCACCCTGTATCGGATACCGTAATCCTGGCATAGGATCCGGGCACGAGCGAGGGGTCTGGCAGCTCTTCCGTCAACTCCACCCGTTCCGTTTCCAGGTTGAGTACACCTCCCCTGGGCATGGCATCACGGGCATTGACCGCCAGGTTCATCAGCACCTGCTCCATCTGGCCACTGTCCGCCATGATCACCAGCTTTTCAGGGGTGCATCTGGAATGGAACGCGATATCATCTCCGATAACCCGGCGCAGGATCTTGTCGATGGTCCTGACAATCTCGTTGACCTCCTCAGGCTGGGTCTCCATGATCTGTTTCCGGCTGAAGGTCAGCAGGCTGTGGGTCAGCTTGGCGCCCTTGTCGGCAGCGGCCAGGATATGGGTCAGTGAATCGTCATCCTTAAGCTTGTCCCTCAGGAGACTTCCAAAACCTATGATGATGGTCAGGATATTGTTGAAGTCGTGAGCCACGCCACCGGCCAGGGTACCGATCGCTTCCATCTTTTGCGATTGCCTGAGTTGGTCCTCCAGTTTCTTGTGGGAGGTGATATCACGGCCCTCGGGTATCAGCATCACTACCGTGCCCTGCTCATCCAGGATCGGTTTCAACGAGTAGTCAAAGTAATGGGTTGCGCCATCCGGGGTCAGGTGGATTGTCTCAAAACGGGCAAATTCACCAGATGCCGCCTGCTGCACGGCCTTGCGGACGTGTTCGCGCTGCTCAGGGGAATAGGTCCACCAGGGGGATTCCCAGAAGGGCCTGTTCAGAACGTCGGATTCCGCTGCCACCCCAAAATCCAGTGCTGTCCGGTTGACCTCCAGTATGATTCCCTCTGGAGTCGTCAGGCCGATCAGTTGGAAGGATTGATCAAAGATGGCGCGGAACTTCTGTTCGCTTGTGCGTAAAGCCTTCTGCGCCGCCAGCAGCTCTTCTACCTTTTCCTCCAGAATAACGGTCTGTTTCTGGAGCTGCTCCTGCGCTGCCTGGCGCTCCGCGATCTCCACCTCCAGTTCGCGGTTGGTGATAGCCAGCTCGCGTGTGCGCTCCTCGACCCGCGCTTCCAGCAGTTTATTGGCCTCAACCAGGCGGCGATTCAGTTCGCGGATGCTCAGGTGCACTCCTACCCTGGCCAGCAGCTCCTCCTGGTGAAACGGCTTGGTGACGTAATCCACCGCCCCCGCTTCCAGTCCCTGCACCTTGTGTCCGGTTTCGTCCAGGGCCGACATGAAGATCACCGGGATGTCGCGGGTACTGTCCTGAAGCTTTAAACGACGGCAGGTCTCATAACCGTCCATGCCCGGCATCATGATGTCCAGCAGAATCAGGTCGGGGAGGGCGTAATCCGCCCGGCTGACGGCGCTCTCGCCATCCTCGGCCACCAGGACGGTGAAATTGAATCCGGTCAGGCAATCGCTGACTACGGCCAGGTTGTTGGCATCGTCGTCTACAATAAGAATTACCGGTTTTTTTACGTCCATTTGCGCTGTATCCAGATCTTCATGGGTCATATCTGCTCTCCACGGCATTGCGTAACCAGCGCCAGAATGGCTTTGGTCTTGAAACTTCCGGCCAACTCATTCAGCCTTCCGGCAAAGGAGAGATAGCGGGCATCCCGTGTCTCCAGACCGGAGGCCCAGCGTTTTACCCCCAGCATATCTCCCCGCAGAGCCAGATCCAGCAGTTCATTCAGCTCGTCCGACGGTGGCGGCAGCAGCATTCCGTTGTTCACGTCTGTGTTCGTTTTCCTGGCTGTTTCCATAAGCTCATATTCGACCTCCGGCTGGCAGCCGATGTTCTCCACGGCCCGTTCCGGGGTGGTCACCAACGGTAACTCCAACTCCAATCGGAAGATGCTCCCCGCGCCGACTTCGCTTTCCACGGTCAGGTTGCCGTGCATCAGCTTAAGCAGACGGCGGGTGATGTTCAGCCCCAGCCCGGTCCCCTCGCGCCCCTGACCCCTGTCGGCCAACTGGGTAAATGGCTCGAAGATCGTTTCCAGTTCGTCGGCCGGGATACCCACACCGGTATCCACCACGTCACAACTGAAGGTCCCGTTTCCCTGGTGGTCATAGGCTACTTTCAGGGTCACACTTCCCCTGAGAGTGTTCTTGACCGCGTTGGACAACAGGTTCAACAGAATCTGGCGCAGTTTGCGTTCATCCCCGCTCACGTATTGAGGCAGCGGCGACTGTTCCTCATACAGGAAACGCAGTTGCTTCTCGTCGGCGTGCAAACGGGTCAGATCAATGGCCTGGCGCACAACGGCAGGGAGATTAAACACCACCCGATCAATATCCATCTTGTGCGCCTCGATCTTGCCGACATCAAGGATATCGTTGATCAGGGTCAACAGATGCTCGCCGCTGCTGCGCATGATCTCAAGCTGCTGACGCTGGGTATCGGTCAGATTTTGCTGTCGTTTAAGGAACTGGGCATAGCCCATGATCGCATTGAGCGGCGTGCGCAGTTCGTGGGTCATGTTCGACAGAAACTCGCTTTTGGCGTGGTTGGCGGTCTCTGCTGTCTCTTTAGCGTTTCGCAGATCAAGTGCTCCCTGGGCAAACGCTCCGGCCAGATCATTGACTCCCTCCACCAGTTTGCGCCATTCTCCTTCGAACCGGTCTGCGTTGCTGCGGCTGTCCAGGCGCCCCTCCCGCACAGCCAGGATCAGGCCCTCTGTTTCCTGCAATACCTTGCGTATGGTGAGGCGCATTGCCGTGAACGAACTGGCCAGCGTGCCGACCTCGTCATGCTGGTTTATTTCAAATTCGTGGCTGAAATCTCCGTGGGATACGCCATCGGCCATCTTGACGATCTGGCGCAGTGGACGGGTGGCCACTCCCATCAGAATATACGCGACACAACTGCTCAGCACGGCGAAAACCAACGACAGCGCCACACCGTGCGACACAATGTGTCCCTCGTTCTCGTACAGCGATGCCTTGGAAAACCCGATTCTTATCCAGCCGATGGTTTCCTTAACCCTGTTTCTGCCATCTGCGCCGCTGATAATGTCCATATCATCCTGCGCCTTCTCGGTGAAAACCGGTGCGTAGAAGACAAAGGCGCTTTTCTCTTCGGACATGGAGGGTACGGATGTTGCCGGCGGGCTTGCCAGGTGGCTGGCCAGTGGCTGGCCGTCATGTATCAAAAGCCTCATTTTGCTGTCGTAGAAGGTGACCGTTGCCACCTCGGTATTGGATTTGAGGAAAGCCGCCGTACTCTTCAGTTGCTCGGGATTGCCGGAGAGGATCGGCAGTTCTCCGGTCTTGGTCGCCAGGGTGGTAATCGCCTCGGCTCGTTTTATGATTTCACTGCGGATGACCTCTTTGCCGGCCCGGATCGAATCCCAGGTGTGGACAAACGATATCAGCAGCAAGAGCGGGATCATGAAGAGCAGCGCCTTGATGCGGAGTGTCATTTTGGGGGTCAGGCTGCTCATGGGTAGGTCTTTCTGGCCATGCGCGTGACCTCGTCCGGAATGCTGATACGCATCTTACGGGCCGTATCCAGATTCAAATACAGCTCGAATTTTCGGGGTGGCGCGGCCGGAGATTGACCCACGCTCCCGCTCTTTAATGCCCTGGTGGCATACTCGCCCATTACCTTGCCGACATTGACCATATCAACCACCAGCGCCAGGAGCGCACCCTCCTTGACGTGCCGCTCGGAAATCCCCAGCAGAGGAATTCGCTGCCGGAAAGAAAACAGGTAGGCCTCTTCCATGGCGGTTGAGGTCATGACACTGCTGTCAGGCAGAAGCAGTATGGCATCGGACGTTGTCATCCGTTTTATTGTACTGACGAACTCAGCCGCGTTTTTTACGGAGTGGGCGTTGACCGGAGCGGATACATCGCTGGCCAGGATGTTCAAGAAGGCGTTGCTGGCCACTATCGACACACGCTTCAGGGCCGGCAGATGGTTTTTCAACAACTCGGTGTATTCACTGGATGGGGTTGCCATGTAGAAACCGGCAGTATTGGGGCGGCTGACGGGTGGTGGGGTGACGACCATGCCAAAGATAACGGGAATAGTGGGGGACAGAGTCAGCGCCTCGGCCAGCGCTTCCCGCCCCAGTGCGATCACCAGTCGAGCATTCTCCCGCAGCATCACGGTTGCCAGGGCGCCTTTGACCTCGCCCGGTGAATAGGTTCTGGTCGAGGTGCGCAGGGTTTTGCGAATTCCCTGAGTGGCTTCCATAACCGGCTTGAGTTGGGCATCGGCAATGATCAGCACATCCGCGGCGAGACAGGGCACACCAGCCAGCAGGATGGAGAGCAGAGCATAAAAGATGATAGATGGCACGTGTCGCATTCTCATGAATAATAAAAATTTATACACTATAGGAGCAAATGTGAAGAATATCAACAAGAACGACAAACGAGCCCAAATATGTTATTCAATAAAAACAGAATGTTGAGTGTTGTTTGCGCTTGACAAATTATATATGCGTGTTATAACCGAACATCATTAATGAAAGGTTAGTTTCTTTTTATTGTGTTGTAAAACAATATTTTCAGCCGACGGGGAGACATCGCGGTCAACCCTGAGCACATCACACGGAGAGAGGGGGAAGAATCGCATGAAAAAGAGCACCCTGGTAGTGTTGGAAAACGGCGACAATTGCGCTTTCGAAGGTTCGCTCGCCGCCTGTTGTTTTATTAACATTATGCCTGCTGTGTAATTGATTCGGTTAACTGGTTTACGGTAGGGGGGAGCGATCCTCCCTTTTTTTGTATCAAGTTAAAACATAGCCATACTTCTTTTCCGCTTTTCTTTAGGAAGGTGATTTTGAGCCTTCCGGAGGTTTCCGTTGCAGTTATCCACCTACCTGAAAATGTATCCATGCCCGGATCAGCCGGGTATGAATCTGGCCTATTCCACCGTCCGCTCGTCCGTTGTACTGTTGCCGGACGATCTGTTGGCGGCGATTCACGACAATAGCCTGGACAATGGAGAGCGAGAAACCCTGACCCGGCTAGGCCTTCTGGTTACGGACCGGTTCGCTGAGCAGGAACGGATGCGGACGATCTTCGACATTCACCGACCACATACCCCCTTCAATGCCATTGTGGTGCTCAACCTGGATTGTAACCTGGCCTGCCCTTACTGCTATGAGGACGCTTTTCGCGGCAAACACTACATGAATACAGGGACCGCCGAGCTGTTGGTGGAAACCATCCGGAGTGAGCGAATCGCCCTTGGGCAGCCGGTTCGTCTGACCTTTTACGGTGGCGAACCATTGCTCTCCCTCGACTTGATTCGGGCCATCTCCCTGCCGCTAGGGGAGCTTGCTCAGAAGGAGGGGGTTGCTTTCAGCTTCTCGCTGGTTACCAACGGCACTCTGCTGAGTCGCGCCTGCGCCGAAGAACTGGTCGGCCTGGGGCTTAGTGGAGCCAAGATTACCCTTGACGGACCGGCCGATCTGCACAACCTGAGTCGCCCCTATGTCTCGGGCCGCGGTAGTTACGAGGCCATCCTGAGCAACGTGCTCGACATCCATGGCATCGTTCCGCTACAACTTGGAGGTAACTTCACCCGTGAAAACTACCGCCGCTTTCCGGAAATGCTGGATAATTTGCTGCGCAGCGGTATCGACCCGTCACGCATCGCCTCGGTGCTCTTCGCCCCGGTGGTCCCCAAGTCGGGCAAACCGGCCCTAACCGATTTCAACACCGGCTGCGCCTGCTCCTACGAACCCTGGTTGATGGAGGCCGGCATCTACCTGCGTGAAGAGACCCTCAAGCGCGGCTTTCCAGCCCCCAAGCCCCGGCTTTCGGTCTGCATGGTCGAACTGGAGCACGATCTGGTCATCAACCACGAAGGTTCATTCTTCAAATGTCCGACCTTTATGGCTTACCCGGGACTCCGCATCGGTTCACTGGCCGAGGGAATCGGCGACTATCGCCAATCGCACAATATGGATCTCTGGAAGACTGAGGAGTGTCTGGGGTGCGCCTATCTGCCGCTTTGCTTCGGCGGTTGCCGTCAAATGACGCTGTTGCGCAACGGAACGATCAATGCGGTGGATTGCCGCAGGGAGTATTACGATGTGGTGCTGGAGAGAGTGATACGGCAGGATCTGAAATATCAGGGGGCAAAACGGGAACCTAGAACCGAAACCTGAGACCCCCTTCCACCCAGCGGCCCGGATTAAGATACAGGGAGGATGTGTAATGGGCTCCACTGAACAGGTTATGAATCGTCAGGAAGGTTTCCAGAGTGGTCTTGTCGCTGGTCTTGAATTTTTTGGTCGCGGTCAGGTCCCAGATAAAGGTGCCGTAGAACGGGTTGGGATAGTTTGGTTCGGTCGGTGCGTAGTCCCACCAGACGTAGCTTCCGGAGAGCAGGGCCGTGAATGAACGGCGGTCGTCGTACTTGATCCCCACCAGCCAGGAGTATGTATCCCAGTATTTGTTTACCCGGTCGGACGGTATGTCGTCGGCATTTGCGTGGGCATAAGCGTGCCCCAGCTTGAGGGAGAGGTTATGGAAGGGAACGCTCTCAGCTTCCAGTTCGTATCCCTGACGGGTCACATCCCCACCGTTGATCATCTGCTTGTAGGGAAAATTGCCGGTAATGGCCTCTGGAGACATGGCCTTGGTGGTTTCGTGGCGGAAAAGGGTCGCTTTCATATTTGCCACGTTGGCGAGACCGGACTCGACCCCGATCTGGTAGGACCAGCCGTATTCGGCAATGAGTTTGCGGTTGGGAAGCGCAAATAGACCCTGTCCGGAGGAAAAACCGATCGGCGGGGAGGTAAAGCCGCGGGCTGCCGATGCCCGGAGCAGGCTGTGTTCGCCCAGTTCCCAGGTTAGTCCGAGACTGGGGCTGATAAAGTAGCCGCTGATGCTGTCGTGATCCAGGCGGATACCGGGGGTTATTGCCAGCGGTCCGATTTCGATTGTGTCATTGGCGAAAATCCCCCAGCGGTCGACCGTGGGGGAAACGGTGAACGTAGCTGGCACCCCAAATGACTGGTAGAGCGGACCGGCGTTCGTGGTTTCGTCCATGGCGCCGTGACTGGCTTCCATCCCCAGGGTCAGGGTCTGGAAGCCGCTACTCCAGGTTGCCCGCAGGTTGCCGCCGATGGTCTGCTCGTCAAAGATGTTCTGTTTGAAGAGCGAACCGTCGTCCAGGAAATGGCTCGGAGAATCGGTATATGACTGGAATAGATGCAGCCCTCCGCGCAGGACCAGCTCCGGTGTGGCCCGGAACTCGAAGGCACCGTTCACGAACCGGTTCCGCAGCATAACCTTACTGCGGATACCAAGGGGTGGCAGATCCCCGGAATCCATTTTCGGATTGCTGTAGCCGGCCGAGAGGGTGATGTCCAGATCTCGATTGGGCGTAAAATGCAGCTTGCCGAAGACGCTGGTGCGTCGAAAGTCGCGGTTGTTGCGCAGACCATCCGAGACCTGCTGCCCGGCATACAGGTAGTAGCCGAGTGGACCGTACTTTCCGGACAGATCGGCCGCCAGGTCGCCGGAATCCCCTTCACCGAAGGAACCGCTCAGCATGCCGTTGGGCAGGGGGGTGTCGCCGGTTGTGCGGGTGATGATATTGATCACCCCACCCAGGGCCGAGCCCCAGGCCGATGAGGCAGCCCCCTTGATGATCTCGATCCGCTCCACGATCCTGAGCGGGATGAAGGTGGTGTCTGCGTGGCCGTCTGCCAAGAAGTTTACCGGCATGCCGTCCAGCAGCACGGTCACGTGGCGGTCCTCCGACCCCTGGATGTGTAGCAGGGCGGGAGAGTTGAAGTCATTGGTGGAAACATCCACAAAGACACCCGGCACCCGCGCCAGCACATCGTTGACGCTGGTGGCGTTCATGGCCTCGATCTCTTTGGCACTGATAACGGTCATGTTCTCAGCCACCTGGGTGAGCGGCTTTTCGCTACGGGTGGCGGTCTGCACGTACAGTTCCTTCTCCTCCCAGAACATGAGCAGTTCGTCTTCAGAGGGCGAGGCAATGGCAACCTGTGTCTGTTCGGCTGCTCCGATTCTGGGCGCGCACAGCAGCGCCGTCCCCAGCAGGGACGCCGTCAGAAACCGTGAAATGCGCCTCGTATCTTGCTGCCTCATCGTAATCCTCCGTAGCGGGTAAAAAAACAAGATGCATACTCACTGATTTTATGGTCCGTTGTCAAGAGTGTGGACCGATATTTTAATGAGATTTGTGGTCTTTCCTCGATTGTACGCGTATATCATTGATTTGTTGTTTGAAAATGTCTTCTGGGACGTGTTACTCCTGTCGCAGCAGCGCTTCGGCAATACTCTGGCGCTCGGGGAGGTCGGATGGGGCTTGTGTCTGTTTGAGAAAGAGCGCGTTGACTGCGACCAGCACAACGTTGAGTCGGTCCAGATCGACGATATGGGAACCGGAGAGGGATTCGCTGCTGGTCAGGTTGAGCGGGCAGCAGTCCAGGCGCTGCTGGTTATCTTCCGTAAAGAGAATCGGCAGGCCGTGGGTGCGGCAGATAATCGGACGCGCTTCGTAGAGCAGGCAGCGCTGATTGGAGAGAAGTGGGCAGCACACTCCTGTCGCGTGCTGCGCCACATAACGGCGGATGGCTTCGGCTTCCTCCACGGGCAGTTTTGTCAGCTGTTCCCTGAGCGCCGCTGCTTCCACCGGAAAGATGGTGATGGAGGCGCAGCAGGCGCTGCACCCCTCAGAGCAGGTGATCTGTCCCTGCAGGGCCTGTTCAATATCGGTACAGAGTTCATTCACACGGGCTATCAGGTTCCGGTAATTATCAAGTATTTGTTCCATATCGCGTAAGCCTCTTTCAGGTGAAGGGGGGGAGGTTGGGTTGTTTAAAAAATCGATGAGGGTAGTGAGCGAACGTGCCGGCATTACATCGGTTTGTATCTTGTCTCGACGGAGACTGTTCAGCCTGGTGGCGGTGGTCCTGTTCATATTCGTGTGTGCGGCTCGATTTTCCCAGGCTGGCGCTCCGGTCAAGCTGCGGATCAACACGAGGCATGGCATCGAGAATGCACAAGGAGCGGTAAACGACGCCGGTCTGAGTCTGACAACCCAGATCTCGGTTACTGCTTCGTCAGAGCATAATGGCCATCCCTATCTTCCGCCGGACAGGTTGCTGGCGGATGGTCTGGCACATGGGGCAACGATTCTGTCGTCCAGTTTCAGCGGCTGGAATTTTCTCTATGATTCCGCCGGCTACCAGGAGCTGACCGATGGCGGCGTGGTGCATGTGTATGCCTATGAACCGCAGCATCCGCAACCGCTTCAGGCACCACCACCCGCGGTGTTTGTTACGGTCAACAAGATTGGCGGGACAACCGGTGGCGGTATTGAATTCGGTGTTCCGACCACCTACATGAACGGCAAAGGCAAGAGCAGCACCCCGTCTGGGGTCACCGCACAGCTGGCCGGTCTGATGGCCTGCCTCAAATACCGACATCCATCTTGGAACTGGTTCGACGTCAAAGCAGCCCTGCGGGCCACTGCGTCCAATTTTGCCACAGGGTATGATCCGCACACATACGGTTACGGCGTTATTGACTACCAGGCGGCCAACGCACTTGCGGATGCGGAAAAACTTCCGCTTTTCGGTCCGGCAACGGTTGCAGGCCGTCTGGCGGGGGACCGGCTTGTGTTCCGGATCAATGCCTTTAAACAACGGCGCAGATTTACCGACGTGCTCTTTAAATTCCCCTCCCGGCCGTCTCCACTTCCGAAAGAACTGACCTTGAAGGAGATAACCGCCATGGGTGGCAGTTATCTGTTTTCCAGCTATCTCAGCCGGGAGCCCTCTTCCTGGTCGTACCGCTTATCTCCCCTTGAAACCGTATATTTTGTCTGGTTTACCCAGGACGGCCACGGCAACTACTCCCGTATTGAATCCTATTCCATCCTCGGGCCATTTACGGGGAACACCAAGGGCGTCAATGAAGCGGGTGTGCCTCCCGCCTGAACATGTTCCCGGAATTTTTACGCTTTTTCACACCAGCGGTTCAGTAGTACCTGGATTTGGGCCGGCGTAAAGGGTTTTGCGGCATAGTCGTCCATGCCCGCCTCCAGGCAGTGCTCCCTGTCTCCATCCATGGCGTGGGCGGTCAGGGCGACGATGGTAACCCGCCGTGCTTCCGAGCCCAGTTCCGATTCCCGCTGACGAATGATTCTGCTTGCCTGGTATCCGTCCACTTCGGGCATCTGGCAATCCATGAACACCAGGTCGTATCCCTTGCTGAACACCGCTTCCACTGCTTCGCGGCCATTCTCCACCACATCAACATCACAGTTCAGAGATTCCAGCACCAGCCTTCCCAGTTCCTGGTTAACCGGGTTGTCTTCCGCCAGCAGCACGTGGAGGGCGTGCTCGCAGTCACGGCTGGCAATACTGTCGCCCTGCGTGTCGTCAGAGGGAATCGGAACTGGGGTGGATTCCGCATGCTGTAAGCGTACGGTAAACCAGAACAGTGAGCCCTTGCCCGGCTCGCTCCGGACACCGATCCGTCCCCCCATGGCTTCCACCAGATCTTTGGATATCGCCAGTCCGAGACCGGTCCCTTCGTGACGCCGCGCCATGGAATAGTCGGCCTGGGAAAAGGCATCGAAAATGAAGGGCTGGGCATCAGGCGAAATGCCGGGCCCGGTGTCCCGCACCGCAAAACGGATCTCGGTATAGTCCGGGGATTTCTCCACCAGCGCCACGCCGAGCGAAACTTCACCCGCATCGGTGAATTTCACCGCATTGCCCAGCAGGTTGATCAGTATTTGCCGCAAACGGACGGCATCCCCCTTGACCGCTTCAGGTATGCAATCCTCAATCTCAACCATCAGGTTGATATTTTTGTCCCGGGCTCTGATCAGGAACATGTCCATTGTCTCATGGATCAGTTCACGGAGTATGAAGTCCGATAGCTGTAAATGGAGCATTCCGGCTTCGATTTTTGAGAAATCAAGTATATCGTTTATGACATCCAGCAGTTTGTCGGCCGAACCGTGGGCCATGCGGGCCAGTTTCTTCTGGGCGCCGTCCAGGTGGGAATCCATCAGCAGGTCCAGCATTCCCAGCACGCCGTTCATGGGGGTGCGGATTTCGTGACTCATGTTGGCCAGAAACTGGGATTTGGCCCTGTTGGCTGCCTCGGCACTGTCTTTGGCGATGTGCAACGCCTCTTCAGACCGTTTCCGGTCGGTGATGTCCACGGCGACGCAGACGATGCCCTGAACGGTGCTTCTGCTGCCGTGCATGACAGATGAGGAAAAAATTACCGGAATCAGCAGGCCGTTACTGGCGCGATAAAACGTCTCAATATTATTGATAAAACCAAGGGGGGTGATCCCAGCGATTCCGGGGTCAACTGCCGCCGTATCGTCTGTCATGGCCGGTGAGACGAGAACTATGCTGATATGCTTGCCGATCAGGTCTTCTTCAGCATAGCCCAGCAGGTTGAGCGTTGCCGTGTTTATCCGGCTGATGATTCCTTCAGGCGAAACCACGATCAGGGTGTCGTTCATGGATCTGATGATATTGTCGGTGTACTCGCGGGCGGCAGTTGTTTCCCCCTGGGTTTTCAACAACGCCTCTATAATTTTTGCTCCGATTTCCCGGTAAAAGAAGAGCCGGGTAAATGCCGCCAGGAAGGCGTAGACAAGTATGCTGAGTACCAGTGAGATCAACGTCTGGGATAGGACATTCTTCTTTATTCTGGCAAGGGTGTAGTGCACGGCAATTTCCCCGACCTTGTTCGTGCCTGAGAGGACCGGCAGTTCTATCTTCTGCGGATCGGAAATGCGGTCTGTTTTTTGTTCATCGAAGATGGTAACGCCAGTATCAGTATAGGTGATTCTGGAAATGTCCGGGTCTTTCAGCAGTTCGTCCACCAGTTGGCCAAGGTAGGTGAAATCGAACGTGGGCTTTGATACTACGGCAACTGCAGTGAGCTGTTTGCCGTAGAGGGTGATCTTGTCACGGACATCCGCCTTCTGAATGCTGTAGTTCGAGTGGAGAGACCAACCAAGGTTCAGGCATTGCCCCAGAAAGAGGATAATGAGGAGCCGGAACAGGAATCTCCTGAAAAGGCTCGTCTGGAACCGGTTTGTTATGTCGCTTTGCCTGCCCTGTACGGTCATTTCAACCCATTTACGCCATCAATTAGAATGCGCTTGGTACTGCCTTTTCACGTTTGATAATCTCCCGCCCTTCGGGAGACTTGACGAACATCAGGAACTGATTGACCGCTTCGGACCGTTTTTTTCTCAGCACGAGGTTGTTTTTCAGGACAAACGGCCACTTTCCTTTCTCCATCTCGACGTGCGACATACCGTCGATCTTGATCTCCTTGAATTTTCCCGCTGCATTCACCAGGGCAATGACATCTACCGGCCCTATGGCGTTTGGGGAGCTGCTCAAAGCGTTATACATATCCGCTGACTTGGGCAGGTTCAGGATCTCGGGCGCCTCTTTCAGAGTGGCCATGCAGACCATGGACTTGCGAAACATTATCTTGGTGGAATCGCTTTCCGGCCTGGTATACACAGCTATGGGGGCATCGGCCCCGCCGACCTGTTTCCAGTTTTTGATCTTGCCGGCGTACATATCACACAACTGCCGGCTGGTCAGGTTTGTTGCCTTGACATTGCTGCTCACCGCCACGACTCCTGCAACCCTGGCGATCTCGAACTGCTCGATCTGAAGTTTTGCCTGATCCGGTGAAATGGGCATCGCGGACATGGCGATGTCTATGGCGCCTGCGTTAAGTGCTGCGATGCCACCCGGTTGCCCCATGGATTGTTGTTTCACCGCAACCACGCTTGCCGGATGCTTTTTCATGTAAGCCTTCCCCAGTTCCGTCAGCAGGGGAATCATGCTTCCCGATCCCCCGATCGTGATTGTCTCGGCATGGCTGGTGGCGGAAGCGCAGATGCATATTGCCAGAATCAGCACGACTTTTTTCATTTTATATACCTCGCTTCCTCAATGTTTAAGTGGCTTCTCTCATGTCCGTTTATTCCCCGGATCAGCAAATTCCTCCTGGCGGTTTTTGTTTTTAGCAGGTCGTGTTCTTGCATTGAATCCTCTTTCCATTCAGGATGCCTTTACGGGGAGTGTGAAAGACAGCAATGATGCCGGTCTGTCGCCCGTATGAACACCGGCACGAGCATTTGAAATGCCGCAGGTGCAATCAAAATGAGTGCTACGCGGCTCCGCACCAGCGGTTCAGCAAAATTTGGATCTGGACGGGGGTAAAGGGTTTGGCGGCGTAGTCGTCCATGCCCGCTTCCAGACAGTGTTCCCTGTCTCCATCCATGGCATGGGCGGTCAGGGCGACGATGGTAACCCGCCGTGCTTCCGAGCCCAGTTCCGATTCCCGCTGACGAATGATTCTGCTTGCCTGGTATCCGTCCACTTCGGGCATCTGGCAATCCATGAACACCAGGTCGTATCCCTTGCTGAACACCGCTTCCACTGCTTCGCGGCCATTCTCCACCACATCAACAGCACAGTTCAGAGATTCCAGCACCAGCCTGCCCAGTTCCTGGTTGACCGGGTTGTCTTCTGCCAGCAGCACCTGTGGAGTGCGCTCGCTCTCCTGGTAGTGCGTGTTCTCCCGTTGCGCATACTCCAAGGGAATCGGAGCGGGAACTGATTCCGCGTGCTGCAGCCGTGCCGTAAACCAGAACAGTGAACCGCTGCCCGGTTCACTCCGAACGCCAATTGAGCCTTCCATGGCTTCCACCAGTTCTTTGGAGATCGCCAATCCGAGACCGGTGCCTTCGTGACGCCGCGCCATGGAATAGTCGGCCTGGGAAAAAGCATCAAAAATAAACGGTTGCGCATCCACAGGAATGCCTGGTCCGCTATCCCGCACTTCAAAACGCAGCATAATGTGGTGGGATGCTTTTTCCACCAGGGTCAGCCCGAGAAACACCTGGCCTGCATCGGTGAATTTCACCGCATTGCCCAGCAGATTGATCAGTATCTGGCGTAGCCGGACAGTATCCCCCCGGACCGCTTCCGGTATGCACAGGTCAATTTCACTGGTCAGGATGATGCTTTTATCCCGGGCTCTGATACAGAACATATCCATTACTTCGCGGATCATGTCGCGGAGTATGAAATCCGATTGCTGCAACTGAATTCTTCCGGCTTCGATCTTGGAGAAATCAAGGATGTCATTGATAACTTCCAGAAGTTTATCGGCCGATCCATGCGCCATGCGTGCCAGCTTCATCTGGGCGCTGTCCAGCCGGGAGTCCATCAGCAGATCCAGCATTCCCAGAACGCCATTCATGGGGGTACGGATTTCGTGACTCATGTTGGCCAGAAACTGGGATTTTGCCCTGTTGGCAGCCTCGGCGTTGTCCTTTGCGATGCGCAGAGCTTCTTCAGACAGCTTCCGGTCAGTGATGTCCAGGGCAACACAGACGATGCCCTGGACGGTGCTCCTGATGCCGTGCATAACGGACGCGGAGAAAATCACCGGAATCATCCGGCCATCCTTGGCCCGGTAGAATGTCTCCACATTACTGATAAACCCCAGGGGAATGATGCCAGCGATGTCAGGAACAGCCGCCGTATCGTTCGTCATTGCCGGGGAAACGAGAACCTTGCTGATATGCTTCCCGATCAGATCTTCCTCCAACCAGCCAAGCAGGTTGAGGGTTGCCGTGTTGACCCGGCTGATGACCCCGTCGGGCGCAACAACGATCATGGTGTCGTTCATGGATCTGATGATGTTGTCGGTGTACTCACGGGCGGCAACCATCTCTCCCTGCGTCTTCTGAAGCCTCTCGGTCATGGAGTTGAACGATTGCCCCAGGTGCTCCAGTTCGTCGCCGGTCCTGATATCGGCCCGTGCGGTCAGGTTACCCCGGGCAACCAGTTCGGTCGTGGTGGCAAGTGCTGAAATCGGTTTGGTGATTTTACGGGCAAAATAGAGCGCCACACCGATGCCCACGCAGAGGCAGAGCAGGGCAAGGATGCCGGTGCGGAGATACAGTGCCCTGATGTCGGAGTTGAACTTGTTCAGGGAGAGCCCGATGTGGATCCAGCCCCAGTCGATGCCGGAGTACTGGAAGGGGTGTGAGTAGTGGTATACCTCGGTGGGTGAAAAATCGCTCTTCAGGAAGCGGCTGCTGGCGACCCGTTGCCCCGATGGTGCCCAGACACCAGAGAGGGTGTTCTGCACCCAGCCGGTTTTGGTGATGATCAGGGAAAAACCGTCGTTGCGGGTTACGACCACATAACTGATGGAGGGGCTCTCCCTGACGACCCGCAGGCAGTGCTCCACAACCGTTCCGAAATCCTCGGTGATGATGGCGCTGGCCGTAACCTGGTCGATGGAGGTGACCGTGCTGCGCGCCTCCGATGTCATGGCTTCCAGAATCGCCGTGCGCTGGTACGGCATGTTGACGAGCACAAAAAGCCCGAGGGTAATGACGATCAGGGTCGAAAATACAAGGGTCAGGCGCAGGACAATCCGTTTTGGCCAGATGTCTCCGCTCAGCAGTTTTTTAAATGTTGCCGAACCCCCGTTGTTCTTTGCTCTAGCCATAGACAGGTTATTTCCTCTTTGCCACTTTTAATTTCAGGTGGTTGTACTCGAGAAGCAATTCCTCCAGCCCCTCAAGAAATGTCGGTTTAAAGGGTGCTATGCCGCTGGACTGGAAGATGGAGAACATGTGTCGGCCGCCACTGCTGTCATTGAGGCGGAAGATGGCCTTGGATAGTTTGTCCCTAAATTTTTCCGGCGTAGTAGGAATCAGGCAGGTGATACCATCGCTCAGATTACGGGATTCGGTCAGGACGGTCAACTGTGTTTCCAGCTGGGGGTTGAGCTTCCGGCTTGTGTCCAGGCCGGCGCGGGTTATTATGGCTGCGTTGGCTTGTCGTAAGAAAATCGCCATGATGGCGTGGGATACCTTGGGTGACTCCTTGACCTGTTTGAAAAAAACGTCACGGTTTCCTTTTCCCGTTTTCATCAAAAGCACGTCCAGCCAGATGTGGCTCAGTTCATGTCTGATCATCGGAGGCAGCAGAATCACTTTGCCCTTCAGATCTGAGAACGACCGGATACCGCTATCCTTGCGGGCAATGACCACATAGCGGGTACCTTGGCCATTATTGCTGGCGGCTACAAAGGAGGGAATCAGGGGAACTGAATCGCGGATGCGCAGGTATTCGACGGTCGGCATGGTTGCCAGTTCCAGTTCGCCGAGTCGGAGGGCATCGGTCATGGCTGTCATGTCGGCAAACATGAGCACCTGGGGAGGGGTGTTCAGCCCCAGTGAACGGGAAATCTCCCGGCTCTGTACTTCCAGGGCGGCCTTGGCGTCACGGGGGTCGATGTCGTAGAAAACCCGCTGCAAAAAACCGGTTCGCAGAACCTTGTTCGCTCCATCATTCTTCTCTGCCGCAGCGTAACCGGGTGATACCCATAGAATGGCGCCCAGCAGTATGACCAGGGACAGGGAAGTATGTAACCAGAGGTAACGAAGGTGTTTTCCGGCTGTGCTCGTTCGGTATGTGCTTCCGTTCAATTGTGTTATCGCTTTCTTGGCAGTTTTGCCAACAGTCTGTCCCGTTCACGAAGCAATTCTACGATTCCGTCAAGATAAGAAGGGTTGAATGGGATGATCCGTTCGGTTTGGAACAGGGTGAAAATCTGTTTGCCAACCGTGGTTTCATGCAAATGCAGGGCTGCGTTTTCCATGGTGCGTTTCAATGTTTCATCCACCATGGTTGGAATACAGGATATGTCGCCATGCAGACCTTTCGATATGGCGATGCTTGTCAGTTGTTTGCCGACCTGGGGGTTGAGCGCTTTGTTTGTTTCCAGTGATGCGTGACTGATCAGCGCCGCATCCGATTGTTTGAAGAAAACTCCCATGATCGCCTGTGATGCCGATGCGGATTCCCTGGTCTGACGGAAAAAGAGTGATCTATCCCGGTGCCCGGTCCGCATCAGTAGCACATCAAGCCAGATGTGGCTTGCTTCGTGTTTGTTTTTGGAAAGGAGCGTGACGGTTTTTCCGCCCAGATCCGCCACTGATCTGATGCCGCTGTCCTGACGGACAACCAGGACGTATTGCCGCCCTGCACCAGCGTTGTTTGCATTGACAAAAGCCGGTGCCATGGGTGCCTTGTCGCGAATTTGAAGGAACTCCAGAGCCGAAAGTGTAACGAAGGTTAAATTGCCGCGCTTAACCGCATCAAGCAGGTCGCCGCTGTTTTTGAAGATCGATGTTTGTGGTGGGGTCTTGATGCCCATACCGCGAGACAGCTCCCTGGTCCAGATCTCCATGGCAATCTGGGCGTCGCGCTGATCAACATCGGGAAACACCTTCGCTGAAAACCCCACCCGTAATACTTTGGGCGCGCCAACCGCTTGTTCGGCGAGCACAGATGACGGCTGAAGTATCACCATGAGAACCGTAAGGTAGATCAAGAATGGTTTCATGATATCCTCTTTCATTTTTTCACCACAGGTAATCTGAGATTTTCATGCTCGGCATACAGCTCCTCCATCCCCTGCAGATGCTCGGGTCGGTAGGGTGTTGTTTGCTCAATTGGAAGATCAGGAGTGTCTGACGTCCTTCCTGATCTTCTTGCAGGGCCATCAGCGCTTGGAGGTTGTTAGACCTCGGCGTTTTCAATGCTGTAACGGGGTGCTTGTTGAAGATCCGGGTGAGGATGTCGACTTAATCGTTCTGTTGCAGAGCTTCACGAAAAGCGGAGCAGACTGCGGCGAATTCATATTCAGCCCGTTGAGCAAGAGCCGGGACATCCCCCAGGCTGTTGATTCTTCCAAGCTGCTCAAGCTCGGAGCAGGTTGTTCCGAAAACCTTTGCTCCAATACTTACACTGCTCGATTTCAGGGCATGGGCCGCCTGCATCAACGCCTGCCCATCCATTGTCGTGACTGCTGTCTTGATGTTATCCATCAATGTAGGCGAGGAGCTGAGATAGACGCTCATCAGTTGTTTGCGCAAATCCGGTTTTCCCGGTTTCTGGAGCACCCTCAGGCTGTCAAGCGCACTCCAGTCAATAGCCCCCGCTTGTTCGTCACGTGCTGAGTTGACATTCGTGAAGTCATCGGTTTTGTCTCTCATTAAATGTTCTCCTGGCCCTCTTGGGTTATTCGGTATGCAAGTATAATACTTTAGAGAAAACATCGGCTTTATTCCAGTAGTAATCATGTGTGGCGTTGTCCGTGCTTCAATGTAGGAATGTGAGTGCTGTTTTTCTCTTCTTCCGTCACTTTCTTCATATACCCATTTCAGGGTGTGATACTATGACCGAGTTGGCGAAAATGGACGTGCTTCTAAAAACTAAAGCAGGAAAGGATCAGACACTCATGATCAAAGGACACGAGATACGCAACGCGGACCATCCCATTGACAACCTCTTTCTCGATCGATGGTCACCACGCGCCATGACCGGTGAGCCCATTTCGGAATCCGATCTGATGGTGCTGTTTGAAGCGGCGCGCTGGGCGCCCTCGGCGAACAATAACCAGCCCTGGCGTATCCTGTATGCGCTGCGTGGGAGTGAACAGTGGCCGCTTTTTTTTGATCTGTTGGTGGAGGCGAACAAAGTTTGGGCCCAAAACGCCTCTGCACTGCTGTTGATGGTTTCCAAAACCACCTTTGACCACAACGGCAAACCCTCCATCACCCATTCCTTCGACTGTGGCGCAGCCTGGGGCAGTCTGGCCCTGCAGGGTTCGCTCAAAGGATTCGTGGTCCACGGCATGCAGGGGTTTGATTATACCCGTGCCAGAACCGTGCTGAACATACCGGATGAGTTCCATGTGGAAGCCATGGTTGCCGTGGGCCGGCCGGGGGCAAGGGAATCATTGCCGGAGGAGCTTCAAAAACGCGAAATCCCCAACGACCGCAAAAAACTGACTGAGACGGTCTGTGAAGGACCATTCCGTTTCTGAATCAGAAAAAGGACGCTGTTGTGATGGACGAGGAAAAACAGAATGGACATTGTGCCGTGGCTGGGGAGGCGGGGGAACTCATCCGTGGGGTGACACCGGGAGAGAATCCCAGTGATGTCCGCTCTGGAGGAATGGCTTCGCGTTTTTCCGGAGCCGGGTGGGTTTCAGGCGTCCTCAACGGAGTTCGTTGCGGAATCCGTCTGACCTTTTTCCGTTGCGTAACAGCCGGCGATCTGGCTGCGACGCCAGCCTCCTTTGCTGCACTGGCGCTCTTCGATCTTTTCCTGCATGTGGCTCTTTCCTGTGCACGTGTCGGAATGGACGGGCAGTTCAGCTTCCAGTACCTTCCCCATGCGATTATACACCTCCCCCTGTTCCTGTTTGCCGGGTTCTGGGTTGCCCGTCTCGCTTGTCAGGATGATCTCGCCCTGACCCTGTCTACCGCCTGTCTCGCTACGGGTATCCCCATTGATCTCCTGGCAGAGCTTTTCAGTACATTGCAGGAAAGTGGCTGGCTGCGAACGGAATCATATGCACCCGACTTCGATCATTTCTATCCTTTCTTCGGCTGGTGGGCTCTGGCAACCCTGATAGCTCTTTTTCGTCTGACCGGGGTGCCGCGGCTCCGCCGTTATGCAGTGATGGCAATTTTTTCAGTGACCGTGCTGCTCCCGCTCTGGAACATCCCGAGAGGCGATTTGTGGAGTGAGAACAACAATGAGTCGACCTCCGCGAATTCGATGGATTCGGGCCGCGAGGAAACGCTCTATCGCCAGCCCGAACTGCTGGATAATGCCCTGGCGCGGTTCAGGCCGGGCCGGAAGGGTGTTGAGGATCTGTACTTCATCGGTTTTGCCGGATATGGCGGTCAGGATGTGTTCAGAAAAGAGCTTGAGGTGATTGACCGGCTTCTGCGGGATCGTTTTGATACGGCCGGCCGCTCGCTGCTGCTGGTGAACAATCCTGATACGTTACTGAAGTATCCCATCGCCACCGCCACCTCCCTGGAGCGCTCTCTCAAAAGGGTGGGGCAGGTCATGGACAGGGACGAGGATATTCTTCTGCTCTACCTGACCTCCCATGGTTCGGAGGATAACCACCTTTCAGCCGAACTCTGGCCCCTGACCCTGCACGACATCGATCCTCCTTCACTCCGGCGGATGCTGGATGATTCGGGTGTCCGCTGGCGGATTATCGTTGTCTCCGCCTGCTATTCCGGTGCCTTTGTCGATGCGCTCAGGGATGACAACACCCTGGTTATGACCGCCTCCGATGCGACCAGCAGCTCATTCGGATGCAGCAACGATTCAGATTTCACCTGGTTTGGCAAAGCGCTTTTTGACGATGAACTGCGGCGAACCTACTCCTTTACCACCGCCTTTGGCAGGGCGTCACTCTCCATAGCCGCTCGCGAGAAAAAAGAAGGTCAGGAACCATCACATCCGCGGATTTTTGAGGGTAGGAACATCGGTATCCGCCTCAAAAAACTTGAAGAGCGCCTGGAACTATTGCAGCATAAGCTGCGCACGCCACGGGAAAGCGGTGGGGCGACGGTGAATCATAACAAAGATCGGCAGAAGGGTGAACGTAGCTGAACAGTAGTAATTCTCACAATGGATACTCAAAGGCTTGATTCTAAATTCAATGGAAACCCTACCTTGTAACAACCAATCTCACACCGGTTGCGCTGTCAGACCGGGACGAATCCGCAGCGGAACCAGCGTCTATCGCCGAATCAACCTGGCTTTTTTTGCCGCCGGTTTTGTTACCTTTGTAACCCTCTATGACATGCAGCCGCTGCTGCCTGAGTTTGCCCGTGAGTTCGGGGTGTCTCCCGCCCTGAGCAGTCTTCCGCTCTCAATGGCCACCGGCACACTTTCAATTGCAATGTTGTTTGCCGGGACCCTGTCGGAAACCTGGGGCCGCAAAAGAGTCATGACCGCTGCGTTGTTCCTGACCTCCTTCTTGACACTCCTGACCGCAACCAGCAACAGCTTTGCCGGACTGCTGGTCGTGCGATTACTGCAGGGGCTGGTGCTGGCCGGGCTTCCGGCCGTGGCCATGGCCTATCTGGGTGAGGAACTGGATGCATCGGCCCTTGGCTCGGCCATGGGACTCTACATCAGCGGCAATGCGGTCGGCGGCATGGCCGGCCGGCTCTTCACGGCGGCAATGACCGATCTCTGGAGCTGGCAGGCTGCTCTCGGGACAATCGGAGTCGCCTGCCTCCTGCTGAGCTGCTTCTTTGCCAAGAGCCTGCCTCAATCCCATCTTCAGCAACGCCCCTTCGAGTTTCGCTATCTGTTCAGCTCGCTCGCCAGGCACCTGCAGGATCCGCTGCTGCTCTGTCTCTACGGTATTTCATTCATGGTCATGGGCGGTTTTGTCACCCTCTTCAACTACCTCACTTTCCGGCTGTTGGCGCCACCCTATGGCCTCAGCCAGAGTCATGTAAGCCTGATATTCCTGGTCTATCTGCTCGGTTCGATGAGCGCCTCAGCAGCAGGGCATCTGGTTAACCGCTGCGGTCGCTGCGTCATAATCCGCAGCTCCCTGCTGGCCATGATTTTCGGTGTGCTGCTGACGCTCGCCACGGCAGTGCCGCACATCATTGGCGGGGTTGCATTTTTCACCATCGGTTTCTTCGGTGTCCATTCGGTCGCCTCAAGCTGGGTCGGAAGGCGAGCTCTGACCGCCAAAGCCCAGGCTTCGGCACTGTACCTCTTCTTCTATTACCTGGGGTCGAGTATTTCTGGAACGGCGGGCGGAGTCTTCTGGCTGCGGGGCGGATGGGGAGGGGTAGTGGGGCTGATAGTTCTGCTGGTGCTGCTGGCCATGGCTTTGACATTTCCGCTTGCAAAATATCGCAACGAATAGCGCGAACCATCCCCTGTCCGGTGCCTGTCTCCTTGCACCTGTAACCATCAAAGGGCGTTTCTCTTCACAAGCAGGGTTAGTATGCACAACCCCGCTCCTTTCTCAAGATTGTCTCAAATCAATCCAGACAAAGTCACTTAAGAAATATTGCGTTAGCTATACATGTTATAATGAATAATCGAAAAAGAACGCATAACACAGTTGAGGAATCCACATGGCTGTTATTATCGGTCCTGAAAAAACCAGTCTGTTTCGGGCGGCGCCGCGACTCCTTCAAATCCTGAGAGTGCTTGCCAGGCACAAGTTCTTGAGCGCCCTGCGTGGCAAAGGACATTGGCCGCCGCCGAATGAGGTTCGGGAAACCTTTGAAGAATTGGGGCTGACCTTTCTCAAATTCGGACAGGTTCTCGCAATGCGGCGTGACCTGCTGCCGGACACCTACATACATGAGTTGGAACAGCTGCATGACCAGTTGCCGGCGCAGGGTATTGATGCGGTTCGTGCGATGGTTGAAACCGAATTGGGCGCCCCTTTGACGAAACTGTTTACCTCCTTCTCCGAAACACCGCTGGCTGCCGCAACCATTGCCCAGGTGCATGAGGCTACCATGCGTGACGGACGCCGCGTGGCCGTAAAGGTGCAGCGGCCAGGCCTTGAAGAGATGATCTCCACGGATATCGCGGCACTGACCTACCTGGCAGCGCTGGGTGAAAGCCTCTTTCCACGTCTTCGCGCGTTCGACCTGCCGGTTCTGGTGCGTGAATTTTCCAACAGCCTGAACAGGGAAACCGATTTTTCTCATGAAGCACGCTCCATCATCCTCTTCCGCGCCGCTTTGAAAGACGTCCCCGGTCTCTGGATACCGAATGTTGTGGCGGAGAGTTCCAGTGGAAATGTGCTCACGATGGATTTTTCGGCAGGAGAACGGATCGATATCTATGCAAAACAACACCCGGAAGAGATGCCGCGCTTGATTAACACACTGGTGCGGCTGACGCTGCAAACGATATTCGAAGAAGGGCTGTTTCATGCCGACCCGCATCCGGGCAATGTTCTGGTGCTGCCCGACGGGCGACTCTCCCTGCTCGATTTCGGGATGACGGGCGAGTTGGACGAACCGATGCGCGAATCACTGACACTCATGCTCGAAGCGGTTGTCAAGGGCGATGCGCGGGCCGCCACTGAAGCCTATCTTGAAATGACCATGGCAAATGAAAATGTCAACCGGGCATCGCTGTTGATGGATATAAAGGCGGTACTCTATGACATCCACAGGAGTGACCTGGCCGAAGTCTCAATCGGTGATTCATTCGATTCGCTGCTGCGGGCCGGAAGCCGGAACGGGGTCCACAATCCCGGTGAATTTTTCCTGCTGACACGCACGTTTGTCATCCTCGAATCCATGATCCGTCAGCTCGATCCTGACCATGACTATCTGAAATCGTTTCGGGAGGAGATCTCGCGTCTGACTACCCAGCATTTCTCCCTTGAGCGGATAAAGGACAAAACAGGCAAGTTGGTGCGCGAACTGGAGCGATTGCTAGGTGATGCGCCCGGCGACACGCGACGCATCCTGCGGCGTATCGCCGAAGGTAACCTGGGGCGGGTCCAGGCACCAAGTGTGGAGGCTCTGGGGGGGCGCCTCAGCAGAATCCTCGAACGATTGATCGGTGCAATAGTCAATGCGGCGCTCGTAATCGGCGGATCGATGCTGGTGCTTGCTCCGTTGGGCGGCTGGCACCATATTCTTGGTGAATCGATGGTCTTCGTCGGTATTTTTGGCACGCTCCTCATCTGTATTGCAGCTCTGCGTCATGACCGTGGTCGTGGCAGTGGGAGACGGTGAGAGTTTGAGGGGTTATGGAGTTAAACTCTACAAACTCCATAAATTCTCTACTCGATTTAATTTAACTGGAGTGGCCATCGGTATTATCGGCATCTCCCAAGACATTACCAGCCGTAAGGAAGTCGAGGTCGCGTTCCGTCACGACAGCACCCACGATAGCCTGCCAGATCTCTATAACCGGCTTTTTTCGATCGAGACAATGCATCGGAATGAAACGGCGCAGAAGGAAGCGGAGTTAAAAAGTTCAAGGAGTTCATCATGAAGGGTTCAGTTACAGCGATACATGCTCCGAGTAGTGGGAAACCGGCTTCCGATCACACAGCTGTGGAGCAATCACTCAAGGACTCTGAGCTTCGTTACCGTCGTCTTTTCGAATCAGCTCAAGACGGTATTTTGATTCTGAATGCAAAAACGGGTTTGATCAGTGATGTCAACCCGTATCTGATCAATATGCTGGGCTACTCACGGGAAGAGTTTGTGGAAAAGAAACTCTGGGAAGTCGGTGCATTCAGGGATATCGAGGCCAGCAGGCATTCCTTCCAGGCGTTGCAGAAGAACGAGTTTATTCGCTACGAAAACTTGCCGCTCAAGTCAAAGGATGGGCGTCTGGTTCAAGTTGAATTCGTCAGCAACGTGTATCTGGTTGGCAAGGAAAAGGTCATTCAGTGCAATATTCGTGACATCAGCGACCGCAAACGAGCCGAGTCAGACCTGCTGGCACAGGAAAAGGATCATTGGTTGCTGATTAAAAATCTGCCGGCCGGTGTCATTGTCCATGCTCCTGATACACGGATTGTAATGTGTAATCCCGAAGTCTCGGAATTACTGGGTATGTCTTCGGATCAGCTGCTGGGTAATAGCGTCAGTGATCTGGACTGGCACTTTATACGCGAGGACGGCACCCAAATGCCCGTTGATGCTTTTCCCGTTAATCAGGTGATTGCAACGGGACATGTGCTTAAAAATTTAGTCATGGGTGTAGATCGCAATGGTAAAGGAGAACATACGTGGGTAGTGGTGAATGCTTATCCCGAGTTTGATGGGAGTGACTTGTTGCGGCAAGTTGTAGTGATGTTTACTGATATCAGTGAGATCAAGAGTTCGGAGGAAAAAATTCGCCGGCATCTTGAACATCTGACCGCCCTGGTTGAGATTGACCGCGCCATAAATTTTAGTTTTGACCTGAATCTCAGCCTGAGAACGCTCCTCACCCATGTCATTGTTCAGCTGGGAGTTGACGCAGCCGACGTGCTGTTATTCAACCCAAAATCCCGGACGCTGGAGTACGTCGCCGGGCGCGGTTTTCACACCAGGTCCATTGAACAGGCGTGCCAACCCCTGGGCGAGGGATATTCGGGGCGTGTAGCACTGGAACGTAAAATCATTCATATCCCGGATCTGTCACAGGAGCAGGACAGCTTTATGCGGGGGATGCTTTTGGCGGGTGAGGATTTTATCAGCTACCATGGTGTGCCGCTGATAGCGAAAGGACAGGTAGTGGGGGTGCTGGAGGCGTTTCACCGCACCGGGATCGTACGCGATGGGGAATGGTTGGAGTTCCTCAAGGCTCTGGCTTCCCAAGCGGCGATTGCCATCGATAATGTCACCCTGTTCGATAACCTGCAACACTCAAACACCGAACTTTTTCAGGCCTATGACGCCACCATTGAAGGCTGGTCGCGGGCGTTGGAATTGCGCGACGACGAGACGGAAGGGCATGCGCAACGGGTAGCGGTTTTGACCGTCAAGCTGGCGCGCCTGTTCGGATTGAGCGATCCGGAGCTGGTGCAGGTTCGCTGGGGCGCACTGTTGCATGACATCGGCAAAATGGGAATTCCGGATCGGATTTTGCTTAAACATGACGCGCTCACCGAACCAGAATGGGTTGTTATGAAAAAACACGCCGTGTTTGCCTACGAAATGCTTTCTCCCATTCGATACCTGCGCTCGGCACTGGATATACCCTATGCCCATCATGAAAAGTGGGATGGCAGCGGCTATCCGCTTGGCCTGAAAGGTGAGCAGATCCCCCTTGTTGCGCGTATCTTTGCCGTGGCTGACGTTTGGGATGCGCTGAGGTCCGACCGCCGTTACCGCACCTCCTGGTCAATGGAAAAGGTGCGCAAACACCTCCTCTCGCTGGCGGGAACCCACTTTGATCCGCACGTTGTCATGGTGTGTCTTGATTCGAATTTTCTCGTGGATTGAGACAACGACAGAAACTATCTACTCACCTTTCACACAGCGCCTCCCGCACCTTGATCGACAGCTGTTATATTTAAAGAATTGCATCTGTATGAAAGAGTTGCAGCTGTTTGTGTAATGATTTGTTCGTGCTGAGGAACGTGGAGAGAGGGGGTGTGAAAAATATCCGTAAAAGAAACTTTCATCCTCAATATAACCGTACTCTATGGCGGTCATGTTGCGGAACGTTTCTGCTTGTCATGATCATAACAGAGGCGAAAGCCCGAAAGTTTTCGCCTCTTTTGGAATGAAGATTTGTTTGTCTGGACGGGTCTGATGGCTGCCGACTACCTTTCCTTCCTGGGTACCACCACGATCCCGGAGTCGGTGATTGTGTAGCCCCTGGCCCGGTCATCGTCCAGGTTGTATCCGATGGTCCAGCCATCTCTGATAACCACGTCCTTGTCGATGATCGCCCTTTTGATTTTAACGTTCCGGCCTACGGTGACGTTCTCGAAGAGGATCGAATCCTCAACCAGGCTGTAGCTGTTGATCCTGCAGCGCGGACCAAGGATCGAGCGCCTCACGGTGCTGCCGCTGGTGATGCATCCGGCGCAGACATAGGAATCGATGTTCTGGCCCCGGCGGTCATCTTCATCAAGGACGGTTTTAGCCGGGGGAAGGTTCCCTTGATTGGTCAGGATCGGCCATTTGTAGTTGTAGAGATTCAACTGCGGCGAAACATTGATAAGATCCATATTGGTTTCATAGTAGGAATCGAGGGTCCCCACATCCTTCCAGTACCCCCGTTCCTCGGACTTCATTCCCGGAATCACATTGTCGCTGAAGTTGTAGGCGAAGACCCGGTCTTCCGCTTCCAGCATCATCGGGATAACGTGTTTGCCAAAATCCAGGTCGGAATGGAGTTTCTTGCCTTCCAGCAGCACCTCTATCAGCTTCTTGGTAGAAAAAATGTAATTTCCCATGGAGACGAAACAGGTATCCCGGCCTGGTATGGTTTCAGGTACGGCAGGTTTTTCCTTGAAGTCGGTTACACGGGAGTCTTCGTCAACCGAGAAGACGCCGAATCGGCTTGCATCCTCCTTGGGTACCTCCAGGGCTGCTATGGTGATGTCGGCGCGGTTCATGCGATGATAGCCAACCATCTGGCTGATATCCATCTTGTAGATGTGATCACCGCCAAAGATCGCCACGTAATCCGCTTCCGAGGATTCAACAAAGCGCAGGTACTGCAGGATTGCGTCCGCAGTCCCCTTGAACCATTCTTCGCTTTCGCTGCTTGTCTCGGGTGAAATGGCGACGAAAAACTCGCCCAGACCGGTCCACCTGCCCCAGGAGTCCCGGATATGTTTGTTCAGTGAATATGCCTTGTATTGCGTCAGAATATAGACTTTCTTGATGCCCGAGTTAAACAGGTTGCTGAGGACAAAGTCGATGATCTTGTATTTCCCGCCAAAGGCCACGCTCGGTTTTGCCCGGCGTATGGTCAGCGGACTGAGCCGTTCCCCCTTTCCTCCGGCAAGAACCATTGCAATTGTGTTTCTGTTTACGCTGTCAATGGAATACATTGAGGTACCTCCGCATGAGGATATGATGCAGGATGATCATCTGATGGAGGATCATCTCAAAAAACAAATGAACATGGGCTGAAAAGTACCGTTGTGAGTGGCGCGGGTCAAGCTCTAATTCGCGTTGTCCGTTATTAGAATCTTAAAGCTGTTTTGGTAAAGGTCAAGCAAGGGTTTTTCGGTCCATTCGGAAGATGAGTCTTTGAGGTTTCAATGGAAATGGGGCAGGTTATGTGGTTGACGGATTGATAGCGGTTTGCTTTTGAATTGTCGGCAACGGTGAGAAGGCAGACGGATGTAATGGGCGGTTCATTCTACAGTTTTGCCTGGTAGGATTGCATATACGACAGGACTCGTGCCACATACGTGCGGGTTTCGGCGTAAGGCGGGATGCCGCCGTATTTTGCAACCTTGCTTAGTCCGGCGTTATAGGCTGCAAGTGCCAGAGAGGTGTCACCATGGAACGTGTCCAAAAGAAAGCGCAGGTACTTGACGCCGCCCTCCACATTGTCTTTGGGATCAAGGCTGTTACTGACCTTGAGATCCCTGGCGGTGCCGGGCATGAGCTGCATTAACCCGCTGGCGCCTTTGTTGGAGACGGCATTGGGGTTATAGCCGGATTCGGCATGGATAACCGCTTTTATCAGTGATTCACTGACGCCATATCTGTCGGAGCAGGTTTTGATGATCTGATCAAACTCTTCGGGATTGGAAGATTTTGTGAATCGAAACTTCGTACGCAACTGTTTGTCTTTCCTGATGTCGCGCAGGAAAATAACGAAGCGCTTGTCCGTGGGGGCATCAGTAAAATGAGCAACGCCCTCATCATCATCGTAACGATAGATATCGGACTTTGCCGGGACGGCGACAACCAGTCCAGCAAGGAAGCCCACCATTACCAAAAAACACTTTGAATAGACCACAAATAGCTCCGATCATCGACCTTCGCAAATTTTAAGCCTGGAAGAATACGTGACACTATCACGTAAGAAAGTATCTCTTCTGTGAACTACATCACCTTATTTGTTTGTTTTTAATTATTTTTGTCTATACATGTTTGCCTGCCGGATTTAATGCCTGGGGCCGAACCAAGCAAACGCTTTGAATCTGTGAATAAAACATCCACGCTATAGCTGCTATCCGAGCTTAAGCGACCATTTCGGGGGCAAAAACAGCACTCTACGCTTCGGATTCCTTGCTCAACACACATCATTACAGCTGGTTAGCTTGGTCCGACCCCAGCCTTCTCCAGCACAGATCTGTGATTGAATGTAGGTGTAAGCTAATTAATATGCAATGTAATATGTGATAAAACCAATGTAAAAGGAGATTGCATGCATTCTTATTCCGCATGCGGTGTTTACCCGTCATGTTAAACGCCACACCTCCTGATCTGGCCTGAAAAATGGTGCTGAAAAGCTGGCCCATCCCCTTCCTCAATTCACCCTCCTTTGACTTCGCTTCTGACAGACTTGAAAGTATAATCGTTATAGGCAGAACATGGATTTTGTTGAACGATTACCTGCGAGGTTAAAAAAACCTCGCAGATCTGGCCGATAGTAGTATGCTGATCAAGGCCAAAGCGTGTGCAAAGCGTGCATGGGCATTGCTGGGAAGGTTGCATCTGCCCTGTTGTGCACGATGGGTGTGAATGGGTTGAACCCATAGAGCAGTTAATATGATTCAATAATTAGTATTTCAAGCTCTCATTGAAAGGACGTGCATATGGGTTTCTTTACACTTGATATCGGCGCAACCTTCACGGAAGGGGGAGTCAGCTTCAGGGTCTGGGCGCCGAACGCCACCACGGTTGAGGTGGAGCTGGTGGGTAGCTCCGAGATGAGAATACCGCTCCGGCAGGATGGCCACTACTTCCAGGGTTTGGCGCCGGCAGCAGCGGGTGATTGTTACTGGTACTGGCTGGACGGCACACTGCAGCGCCCCGATCCGGCCTCCCGCAGCCAGCCTGAGGGGGTGCATGGGCCATCCCAGGTGATTGATCCCACGTTTGCCTGGAGCGATGGTGGATGGGCAGGTATCCCGCTGGACGATTACATCATCTATGAACTGCACGTGGGTACCTTCACCCCGCAGGGCACCTTTGACGCTGTGATCTCCCGCCTCGATTACCTGCTCGAGCTGGGTATAACCGCCGTGGAACTGATGCCGGTGGCCCAGTTTCCGGGAGAGCGCAACTGGGGCTATGACGGTGTCTTCCCCTTTGCCCCCCAGCACAGCTACGGCGGCCCGGATGGTCTGAAACGCCTGGTAGATGCCTGTCACTCCAGGGGGCTGGCCGTGATTCTGGATGTGGTTTACAACCACCTGGGGCCTGAAGGAAACTACCTGCACAGTTTCGGTTCCTACTTTACCGACCGCTACCGGACCCCCTGGGGAGACGCTGTCAATTTCGACGGACCTGACAGTGATCCTGTCCGCCACTACTTCATCTCCAATGCACTCCACTGGATAAGCGAATACCACATCGATGCCCTGCGACTGGACGCCATCCACGGCATCTATGATTTCAGTGTACAGCACATTCTTCAGGAACTGTCCGAAGCTGTCCACTGCCAGGGAAAGGCACTGGGGCGCCGGATCCAGGTTATTGCCGAAAGCGATCTGAACGACGTCCGGGTGATTACGACCCCGGAGACGGGCGGGCATGGACTTGATGCCCAGTGGAACGACGATTTCCACCATGCCTTGATGGCCTTCCTGACCGAAGACCGGTCCGGATACTACGGCGACTTCGGCCGTTTTTCAGATCTGGTCAAGGGATTTCAGGAGGGTTTTGTCCTCACCGGCGGGTATTCATCCTTCAGAAAACGGCGGCACGGCAGTTCCTCGGTACAGCTTTCACCCAGCCAATTGATTGTGTTTTCCCAGAACCATGACCAGGTGGGCAACCGCTTGGCAGGAGAGCGGCCGGGCGCACATCTTTCACCACAGCAACTCATGCTTGCCGCCGCCATGGTACTGCTCTCTCCCTACGTGCCGCTGCTCTTCATGGGTGAGGAGTATGGAGAATCGGCTCCGTTTCCCTATTTTGTGAGTCATGGGGATACGGAACTGGTGGAGGCGGTCAGGCGGGAGCGTCAGAAGGAGTTCGCGCCAGGTTCCCTTCAGGAATCCCCCCCTGATCCACAGTCCGAAGCAACCTTTCTTTCGGCAAAAGTAAATCAGGAACAGCGCCATCAGGGCGAGCACCGTGTCATCTTCAAATTCTATCGCGATTTGATACGGTTGCGCAGGGAATGCACTCCTCTTGCCAGACTCAGCCGAGAGAACATGCAGGTTGTAGCCTGTGAAGAAGAAGGGGTGCTGGTTGTCAATCGCAGTATCGGCAATGTCCATCTGCTCTGTCTGTTCAACTGCAGTGACCAAACTCGCGTAATCAGCCCATCTCTTGTCAGCGGCAGTATGACTGTTCTGCTGGATTCCACGGGGGGGCTGTCGCCGGGAATGATGATAACCGTCTTTACCACCCGTCCGGAATCATTCCCAACGCTCGCCCCGTTCGGCGTCATGATCTACAGAAAGGATTAGTGCATGGAACGCTTCCTCTGTATCCGTGCAATGCCTAGGCGGGCGAATTTCCAAGGACACCGGTCACTTCTTCAGCAGAGAGTTCGAGACGTGACGGGGATCTGAGT
>JACAAY010000056.1 GCA_013377095.1 Desulfuromonadales bacterium | reverse complement strand
GAACAGGTCATGCAGATCTCCCGCACCCTGGCCGGTTACTCCCTGGGACGCGCCGACCTGCTGCGCCGCGCCATGGGCAAGAAGGACCCTCTGGTCATGGCCAAGGAGAAGGAGCCGTTCCTGGAGGGCGCCAAAGCCCAGGGGCTGGATCCGAAGAAGGCCGAGGCCATCTTCGACCAGATGGCCAAGTTCGCCGAATATGGCTTCAACAAATCACATTCGGCTGCCTATGCCCTGATCGCCTACCAGACCGCCTGGCTCAAGGCCCATTATCCGGTGGAGTTCCTGGCGGCCCTGCTGACTTGCGACATGGACAGCACCGACAAGGTAGTCAAGAACATCAATGACTGCCGCGAACAGGGTATCGAGGTGCTGCCGCCGGATGTGAACAAATCCGGCCTGACCTTCACCGTGGTCGGTAATTCCATGCGCTTCGGTCTGGGCGCTGTCAAGAATGTGGGCACCGGCGCCATCGAGGCCATTCTGGAGGCGCGTCAGGAGGGGCCGTTCACCGGTCTGTACGATTTCTGTGAGCGGGTTGACCTGCGCCGGGTCAACAAGCGGGTGATCGAGTCACTGATCAAGTGCGGCGCATTCGACTCCACCAGTGCCACCCGCTCGTCCATGATAGAGGGATTGGAAACGGCCATGAATCTTGGCCAGCGCATCCAGCAGGAGCGCAACAGCGCCCAGGTTTCACTGTTCGGCGCCGAAGAGGTGATCAAGATCAACGGCAGCGGCGGTAAACTGCCCGAAGTACCGGAATGGCACGACAAGGAGAAGCTGGCCTATGAAAAGGAAGCGCTCGGCTTCCTGATCACCGGCCATCCGCTGGACAGCTATATTGCCGACATCAAACGGCTGGCCTGCGTAGAGATTACCCGGCTGGCAGAACTGACAGATGGCGGAGAGGTCAGAATCTGCGGTATCGTTTCCAGCCTCAAGGAGATCACCACCAAGAAGGGGGATCGCATGGGGTTTGCCACGGTCGAGGACCTGAGCGGATCGGTTGAGGTCACGGTATTCTCGGACATTTATGCAACCACCGTCAACCTGTTGAAGAGTGATGATCCCCTGCTGATCGACGGCAAACTGGAACGCGGTGAGAAGGGGGCCAAGATCCTGGTGCGCGGCCAGAGCGAGGGCGCCAGCGAGTGGCAGCAGAAACAGCGCGGGCCAGCCGGGGATATCCGTTCGCTGCAGGAAGTACGCACCCAGACCACCAAGCGGGTTGTCTTTCAGCTGCGCATGGACGAGACCCCTCCCCAGCACCTGGAGGCACTCAAGGGGATCATCGAGCGCCATCAGGGAGCGGTTCCCGCCAGCATTGAATTCCTGATACCGGCACGCAGCCGATCCACATTGCCGCTGCCTGAAAGCATGAAAGTCATGGCCAGCGATGATTTAAGGCTGGAAGTGGAGCGGCTGTTCGGGTATAATGCCACTTCTTTTGAGTAATTTTTCATCTATCCACATGAGGTATTCCCCACATGGCTGTCCAGAATCTCGAATTTGAAAAACCGATCGTTGAACTTGAAAAGAAGATCGAAGAACTCAATCTGTTGGCCCGCGATGGCCTTGATATCGGCGCCGATGTGGCAACCCTTGAAAAACGCGTCGAAGAGATGCGCAATGAGATTTTTTCAAACCTCTCCCGCTGGCAGACCGCCCAGGTGGCGCGTCACCTTCATCGCCCCTTTACGCTGGACTACATCAAACTGATATTTACCGATTTCACAGAACTGCACGGTGACCGGGTTTTCGGCGACGACCATGCCATCGTCGGCGGTCTGGCCCGCCTCGACGATCAGCCGGTCATGGTCATCGGACATCAGAAGGGCAGTGACACCAAAGAGAAAGTCTACCGCAACTTCGGCATGCCCAATCCGGAAGGGTACCGCAAGGCTCTGCGGCTGATGAAAATGGCCGAGCAGTTCAAGTTGCCGGTGATCACTTTTGTGGATACCCCTGGCGCCTACCCCGGTATCGGCGCCGAAGAGCGCGGTCAAGCCGAGGCGATTGCCCGCAATCTGCGCGACATGGCCAGCCTGGCCACGCCGGTGGTGGTCTGTGTTACCGGTGAAGGCGGTTCCGGTGGCGCCCTTGCTATTGCCGTTGGTAACCGGATATTGATGCTGGAACATTCGATCTATTCCGTCATTTCTCCCGAGGGGTGCGCGGCAATCCTCTGGTCCGACGGCAGCAAGGGAGCCCAAGCCGCCGATGCGCTCAAGCTGACCGCCCAGGACATCATATCGTTGGGTGTCATTGACGAGATTATCAAGGAACCGGTTGGCGGCGCGCACCGCAACCACGAAGAGATGGCAAAAAACCTGAAAGAAGCCATTGTCCGCAACCTTTCGGAGTTGTCCTCGCTTTCAGATGATCAGTTGCTGGAGGATCGTTACAAAAAGTTCCGGGCCATGTCCCAGTTTGTGGAGTAGCCTGATTTCAAGAGATTGAATCACATCAATGGGGGCTGCGGCCCCCATTTTGTTTCATGCAAAGGGGTATCATGCAAGAGCGCTTACAAAAACTGATTTCCCAGGCCGGGCTCGCCTCACGCCGGGCAGCCGAAGAAATAATTCTGGCCGGCCGGGTCATGGTGAACGGTGTCGTTATCACTGAACTGGGCAGCAAGGCCGACGCCTCGGTCGATAGCATCACCGTGGACGGCAAACCGGTCAAACCGGTCAGCAGCCATCTCTATATCCTGCTTAACAAGCCGGCCGGCTTTATGACCACTCTGGACGACCCGGAAGGTCGTCAACTGGTCACTGACCTGCTGCCGGAGATCAAGGAGCGGGTCTATCCGGTCGGACGACTGGACTATAACACCGAAGGTCTGCTGCTTTTGACCAACGACGGAGACTGGGCCAACAAACTGATGCACCCCCGCCATGAGATCGAAAAGGAATATCATATCAGGGTTCGGGGCAAGGTACACCAGAGCCAGATCGACCAGCTGCAGAAAGGAGTCATGCTTGATGACCGCCCCACAGCCCCGGCCACGGTGCTTTTGATCAAGGACGGCGAACAGAATGACTGGCTCTCCATCACGATTCATGAGGGTCGCAACCGCCAGATCCGACGCATGTGTGAGGCGGTCAGCCTTTCGGTTGTGCGACTAAAAAGGGTTCGCTACGGAATACTGGAATTGGGGCCGCTCAAGTCGGGACAGTACCGCAACCTGACCGAGCGGGAAGTGCGGGATCTTCTGATTCCCGGAGCTCACAAGTCAACGGGAGAGAGGGCGAAGGAAAAGAGAATTGCGGGAATTAAGCGGGAGCCGCGCGCCATTGCGGGACGAGAAGAGAAACCACACACAACAAACCGTACGAAACGGAACAAACCATGAGAGCAACGCCACCCGCACCCAGGAAGCGGGTGGCGTTGTCAGGCAACAACCAGGTTATTTCCCTGACGGGAATAGCTTCAACTTTTCCTGGAATGCTTCAGGAGAAAATCCTCGTAATACAACCTCTTTTTCACCCTCACCCAGGACAATCACCGGCACACCTTCGCTCTCATACTTTTTGTTCAAATCATTCATGGCACTGGAATCAATTTCCACATCGCGATTGACGAAGGGGATGTTGCGAGACGTCAGATAATTCTTTGCAGCACGGCAGTGGGGGCACCAGGATACAGAGTAAAGTACAATGGAGGGGTACTTCTTCGCTTCAGCCGCCTTGACAGTATCTAACGAGCTCCGGGGCGCCGCCTGGTCAGCGGCAGTTCCCGGCTGGATTGTGATCAGAAGCAAAACACATACGACAAAGATAGTGCGCAACATGCCAAACCTCCTTAATACTGATTTCAGATTCAATTTTTCACGACTCTCTTGTACCATTAGGCCTCAATCAGCTCAAACAATCAAGCCGCTTGCATCCCATCCCCCGTCACGGGTAGTATTGCATCACAATAAATAGCGCCGGAGGTAGCTCCCATCCATGAGAACTGTTATCAAACTTCTGTTATCCCAGGGTGTAACCGGACAGACATATACCCTTTCCGGCTGGGTCCGCTCCGTGCGGATTTCCAAGGGAATCGCCTTTATTGTGATCAATGACGGCTCCAATCTGGGCGGAATCCAGGTGGTGACCGAGCAGGACAGTCCGGCCTTCCGGGAGATCAGCCGTATCAGTACCGGCTGTTCCCTCAGGATCTGCGGCTCCCTGGTGACTTCACCGTCTGCAGGCCAGGAACGGGAGCTACGCGCGGAAACCATCACGGTAGTCGGCTCAAGCGATGAGGACTACCCGCTGCAGAAGAAACGTCACAGCTTTGAATATCTGCGCGACATAGCCCACCTGAGGCCTCGCAGCAATACCTTTGGTGCGGTCTTCAGGATGCGCTCCCGCCTGGCCCAGGCCATCCACCTTTTTTTCAGCGACAATAACTTCCTGTATGTGCATACACCGATCATAACCGCCAGCGACTGCGAAGGGGCCGGTGAACTGTTCAGGGTCAGCACCCTGGATGCCGCTTCCCCGCCCCTGTTCAACGACCAACCGGATTTCAGCCAGGACTTTTTCGGTCGCAAAACCGGTTTAACCGTCAGCGGCCAACTGGAGGGGGAACTGTTTGCCCTGGCCTTTTCGGATATCTATACCTTCGGCCCCACCTTCCGGGCAGAAAACTCCAACACTCCCCGCCATGCGGCTGAATTCTGGATGATCGAACCGGAAATGGCCTTTGCCGACCTGACCGATGACGCGGACCTGGCGGAAAAGTTCATCCGTTATCTGTGCCGCTTTGCCCTGGAGGAATGCAGCGAAGACATGGCTTTTTTCGACAAACAGATCGAACATGGCCTGCTGGAGCGGATCAGGAAAGTGGCCGAGGCCGACTTCGTTCGCATGGAGTATGGCGAGGCGATCGAACGTCTGCAGAAATCCGCGGCTTCCTTCTCCTATCCGGTTGAATGGGGGCTTGACCTGCAGACCGAACACGAGCGCTATATTACCGAGCAGATTGTGGGCGGACCGGCCTTTATCCTCAATTACCCCAGGGACATCAAGGCCTTTTACATGCGCGGCAACAGTGATGGCCGAACCGTGGCCGCCATGGATCTGCTGGTTCCCAAGGTGGGCGAGATCATCGGCGGCAGCCAGCGCGAAGAGCGGTTGGACCTGCTGATAGCACGCATGGCTGAGTTGGGCATTGCGCGGGAACCGCTCTGGTGGTATCTGGATAGCCGTCGCTGGGGAAGCTGCCCCCACGCCGGTTTCGGTCTCGGTTTCGAACGCCTGGTGATGTATCTCACCGGCATGGAGAACATCCGCGACGTGATCCCCTTTCCGCGCACGCCACGGCATGCAGAGTTCTAACCATGCAGCTTGATCTTTTTGAGGATAACCGTCCGGGAATACTGCTCAATTGCGCCCACGACCACATCCTTTCTCGCGATTTTCATCGGGCTGTATCGGTATATGAACAACTGCTAACTGACTATCCCGGTGACCGCCATGCAAGCGCCATGCTGAAGCTCGTTTCTGAATTGATTGAGCTGTTACCCGCACCAGACGCTTCCATTTCTCCGGAACAGCTGCATAAACTCTGGCTGCGCCTCGGCTCCCTTCACCATTCCGCGCTTCGTTCCACGCTTCTGGACATTCTGTATGATGCAATGTGTGCCCTGCCACATGCCGAACAAATGTACCGAGCTCCCAACTTTCACCTTGGTCAGATACTCATGGAATGTGGTCGTTACGACAGAGCCGCGGATTGTTTCCAGAAAGCTTTGGCAGCGGGGAACGTTCCCCGGGGGAGATTTATGGCCTGGCGCGGCGACGCCTTGACCCTGGCGGGAAATGAGGTTGAAGCGATTGAGAGTTATCTGAAGGCTTTTCTTCATGACCCCAACTCCGTTGACATCCAATCCATAAAAAACCGGACCATAAGCGACCTCTACACGTCTCTCTCCAGTGAGACAACGGATGAAACGGAGGAGCAGGAGACACCGGCCTGGCTCCCTGTCTGGGGGTGGTTGCAGGGAGTATTCTCGCTCCCGCTGCAACCCTCTCCCGTTCAAGTACCGGATGTATCATCTTTTGAAATCCGCTTTACTGATAACAGCGTCAGTAGAGGACGTCTCTGGTTCGACATGCTGACCCATGCCGAGCGATTGCGGACTACCCGCCGGGATGACCCTGATCTGCTGCCAATGCGAAGATTGCTGAAAAAAACGAATGGTTTTATGTTTAAATGGTATCTAGAGAAGATATCGTGAAGAAGGCGCAGCAATGACCACACTGAAGGATTTGTCATTTCTGGAAAACATAAAACTCCCCTCTCCGCCAAACATAGCCCTGCGTTTACTGGAAGTGATCAAAAAAGATGAATTTTCGTATACGGAAATTGCCCTAATAATCCAATACGATCCGGCACTCACGGCAAAGGTGCTCAAGGTGGCCAACTCATCATTCTATTCATTTCCTAACAAAATCGGAAATATTGAGCGGGCGCTGGAGCTCATTGGCGTCCCCGCTGTTAAAAACATTGTCTTCTCTTTCAACCTCGTCGACCGCTTTCAATTAAACAGACCTGATGTCTTCAACATCGATTATTTCTGGAAAAAATCTATTATCTCAGCAATTGGCACGGAACTGTTTACAAAACACTTCAACATCAACAATGACGACCTGTTTGTTGCAGCACTGCTTCAAGACCTGGGAATTCTGATCCTGCATTCCCACCATCATGAAAAATATTCCCGCTTGATCAAAGAAAAGAACCTCACAAAAACATCCATAGACGTACTGGAAAAGAAAACGTTCGGCTTTAATCACCAGGAACTCTGTGCGGAAGTACTGGAGCAATGGGGCCTACCTGAAAGCATCTATATTCCCATCAGACATCACCATCACTACGAAAATGCCCCTGAAGCGTACCGTCTATCGGCACGGATTCTCTTCCTGGCAAATGCCCTCTCATCAATTTACAGCGACAACGAAGCTTTTGATAAAATTGACCATTTTTACAATCTGATCAAGAATGACCTGGGCATCCCGCCCGGCGACCTGGAATCACTCATCGATCAGGGTGGAGACAGGGTGATCGAAATATGCTCACTCTTCCAGATGTCAACAAAAGACATCAAACCCCTGGCAACACTTTTACAGGAAGCAAACGAAGGCCTGAGCGCATTAAATCTCTCCTACGAGCGACTGCTTAATGAATACAAAAAAGAAAAAATGCAAGCTGAAAAGCTGGCCCTGGAGTTAAAAGAAGCAGTAAATCGTGATTATCTGACCGGTCTCTACAATCGCAGATACCTGATGGATTTTCTCTAACAGGAGACACATCGGGTCGAGAGATACGACGATATATTTTCAATTATGATTTTTGATGTCGATTTTTTCAAAAACGTTAACGATACCTATGGTCATCAAAATGGTGATCTTGTGTTAAAGGCGATCAGCGGCAAAGCAACAGAGATCAAAAGGAATACGGACCTGCTTGCCCGTTATGGGGGCGAGGAATTTGTCATGGTCATGCCACAGACGGAACTTATGGGGGCGCTCGTCATTGCCGAGCGCCTGAGACAGGCCATCGAGGAGATGGATAGTCCCCTTGATGGTCACATACTGAAAATGACCGTCAGCATAGGCGTTGCAGCCTGGGGACCGCACTCGATGGATATGACAATAGACAAGCTTTTCAAGCTGGCTGACCAGGCGCTCTATACCGCCAAAAACTCCGGAAGAAACCGGGTTGCATCGGCATAAACCCTCAAAAAGGTCATTATATACATGTTTATCTATTGCATGGAAATTCACCTTTCCCTTCCCACCGATTCCCTGAAGGGAAAACGAGGCATTATCAAAAGTTTACTTGGTCGAACCCGCAACCGATTCAATGTTGCCTGCGCCGAAGTTGACCGACAGGACAATCCCCGCGTGGCAGTGCTGGGATTTGTGACCGTAAGCCCGGACAAGGGCATCGCCCGCGCGGCCCTGGTGCGACTGGAAGACTGGATCTACGAAAACTGGCCGGATGTGGAAATCGATGCTTCGGATATTTCTGAGATCTGAAAGTTCAGCAAGAAAAATCAGCTTGACTTTACTAGCTGTTTTAGGATAAAAGTCAGGACTCATTATGGTGGCTATGGTGAAGCGGTTAACACTTACGACTGTGACTCGTACATTCGAGGGTTCAAATCCCTCTAGCCACCCCAAAAATTCAAAGCACTTGGATTCGCTCCAAGTGCTTTTTTCGTATGCGGACAACGCTGAATTTCTTGCTGTTGAGAGGTTGCCATGAAACCCGTTTACGTTCTAGTGGTGTTGCTGTTTATTCTTGTCTGCTCCTGCTCCCGCGATGAACGGCCGGACAAATGGGTTCTTCTGTCAAAAGACAAGAACAATACCTACTATTACACCCTCGACAGGATGACGAAAACCGATCAGCATCTGGTTAAAATCTGGGTAAAAACGGTATTTCATGACATGCGGCATGTTGGTGAGGATGACATTATCTACGCAAAAAACATGTACATGATCAAATGCGACATCAAAAAGTACAAGATGAACGTCGGCTTCAACTATTCGCCAGCACACAAGGCGGTATCCAAAACAGAGCTTGATCAGGAAGAGGGGGAGATGCTGGTCATGGGCAAACCGGGCAAGGAAGCGCCGATTAAAACCGAGGAAACCGTGCAGGACCTGTATCATCCCCTCATTCCGGACAGTCCGGCAGACCGTTTATACGGCATCGTCTGCCACTAGGCGGCCATGCTCGCACTGTTTGCAACGAAAAAGCCACATCGGACGATGTGGCTTTTTCGTTGCCCCCTACCCTACCTCGGCATATTCCCTGACGCGAAACTGCACTCCCAGGGATTCCGCCAGGCTGCGACAGGCCTGGATATCAACCCCGGGCACGGTCACGGCACTGGCCACGACCAGGGGGATATGACGCTGCGCCTCACGAATAAAATCGCATACCGCCATGAACCCCGCATCACCAAAGGGAGTTGAGCAGAGCGTGCAATAGGTCTCCGCATCGGGTGCATTGAGGCTGATGGAGATGCAGTCCACCAGTCCGGCCAATTCCGGCAGAATGTCGCGCCCGTGGACCAGGTTGGCCTGACCGTCGCTGTTGATACGGATGCGATAGCCACGCTGCTTCAATTCTGTGGCAACCCGCTTGACCAGATCCAGACGAATAAGCGGCTCGCCATATCCGCAGAAAACCACCTCGTCAATTTCCGGATCCGGTTGCCCCACGGCTGACATGACCTCCTCGAACGACGGTTCACCGTCCAACAGCAGGTTATACCCCTTAACGGTGAAATCTTCGAATTTTGCACAGAATGAGCAGTGGTTGGAGCAGCGGTTGGTGATGTTGAGGTAGAGCGAATTCCTGATGCGGTAGGCGATCTTGACCGATTGATCCCAGAGACGGATACCGAACAGGTCGCGCACATTCTTGGTGGTAATACGAGACACATCGGTCAACGTAAGCCCCTTGACCTCGGCCATGCGTTCCGCCGCCAGCCGAACATGGGCCGGCTCGTTACGTTTGCCGCGGTGGGGTACGGGTGTGAGATAGGGACAATCGGTCTCCACCAGCATGCGGTCCATGCTGGTGGCACGCACCACTTCTCGCAGGGCTTCATTACCGGGATAGGTGATGGTACCGGGAATGGAAATATAAAAACCCATCCCGATCGCCTCGGCAGCCATGGCAGCATCACCGGAAAAACAGTGCAGCACACCACGTCGCATCCCCTCCTGACGCAGACAGTCAAGCACCTGCTGGTGGGCATCGCGGTCGTGAACAATCACCGGCATATCCAGTTCGTTTGCCAGACGCAGCAAACAACGGAACACGGTCTCCTGTATGTCGCGGGGTGAACGATCACGGTAAAAATCGAGGCCGATCTCGCCTATGGCCACAACCTTGGAACTGGATAGCGCCAGTTCGCGAATTGACTGATAGCATTCCTCAGTCACCTGACGTGCATCGTGGGGATGGATGCCTACGGCGGCATAGAGCTGGGGATACTTTTCTGCCAGATCAACCGATTGCCGACTGGATTCCAGATCGGTGCCAACCACCAGTATGGCTGCCACGCCGGCATCAGCGGCGCGTTGCAACATTTCCTCAAAATCTCCGTCAAAGTCACGGTAATAGATGTGGGCATGGGAATCGACAAGAACAGCGTGCTGGGACATGTGGGGTTTCCTCTATTCAGAACATCTTGGTTATTTCGCGAATCACCGAGGTGGCATAACTCCCCTTCGGCAGGCTGAATTCAACGAGCAGACGGTCACCATCACGTGAGAACGAATGTTCACCCAGTGGGACGCGCAGCGGACGGCGTTCTCCCTCCATAGCCAGCCCGTTTCCCAGATCGAATGACTCCAGCGTAATACTCTCATCCTCCAGAATCTGTTCCTCGGCTGAACGCACCGTGCCTCCAGCCTGCTTCATCTTGGCGCCGAACATCGGGCCAGTGGCAGATATTTCGAACCGCCGGACCCGCTCTCGTTCCACATCTGCGTCTTCCACCAGAAAACAGGCGCCATTAACATGTTTCCAGGCCAGGTCACCGGCCAGAATCTGGTCAAGCTCGTTCAACCGCTGCTCCACAACCCTGTCAAAAAGGCAGGACTGATACGCGGAGAGATAGAGCTTTTTCAAGCGCGGATGAAGCGCGCCAAACGCCTTTTCCCAGGCTTCGGGATGCGAAACCAGCCTCTGAAGGACGTCACGTTCACTGCGGCAAAGGGCGGGCATCAAGCGTAGCGCACCGACCAGGTCACCCCTCCAATAGGCTTCAATGGCGGAGCGCCATTGTGGATCACGCACCGCATTGGCATCACCGATCAGGAGATCAACAGCGGCGCGCCAATTCCGCCTGACCAGAGCAGCTCCGATCAGGTGAGAGTTGCCCTGTACCCCGTAGCGCTGGTAACCGAACCAGTTGGGCACACCGCGCTCGGCAAGAACGGCAAGGACTGAAGCCGCGCGTGAAGCGGCATCACCACCAACAGCCCGCACGACAATACGAAAACGATTGCCCTTGAGGTGTCCAAGTTTGAGCTTGTTGCCGTGCCGAAGTGCCGAGATGACTTTGACACCGTCCAGGTCGCGGCCAATGACATCCTCGGGCCGGATACGCTGCACTGAGATGGTTTGGCGGGTAACGCCAATACTGTCCTTCATTCCGGCATAGCCGATATCCCGCTCCGTGATGCGCAACACTCGAGCAACCCGTCGAAGGGCTTCCAGGGTCGTCATGCCCCGTTTTTCGATGGTCACATAAACGTGTTCACCGGACCCCGAAGGTTCATAGGCGGGAATCTCCGTTACGATGAAATCATCGGGGGACTCCTTGATAACACCCCCGGTGCCCGGTATATGGGCGGTCAAAAAAGGTTTCATAGTGGGGTCACCGTTCCCGTACCGGCTCTGTTGTATTCATTTTAGCTATCAAACAATCTGTCCGGTGCGACGCAACGCTTCGTAAAGCACGACTCCGGCCGAAGTGGACAGATTCAGGCTACGCACTGCTCCCGCCGGCATGGGGATGGTAAAAGCCGATTCAGGGTGTGCTGCCAGCACGTCGACAGGCAACCCCCTGGTCTCCTTGCCGAAAACGATAAAATCTCCGGCGTGGAAATCAGCTGCAAGATAGCTTTGACAAGCCTTGGTACTGAGATAGAAAAAACGCCCCTGGGGGAAGGCCTGCCAGATCTGATCCAACCCCTGCCACACCCTCAGGGTGACACTTGCCCAGTAGTCGAGTCCGGCCCGCTTCAACTGTCGGTCGTCGATGGAGAAACCCAGCGGTTCAACCAGATGCAGCACCGTACCCGTGGCAGCGCACAAGCGGGCAATATTACCGGTATTGGGTGGAATTTCCGGTTCGACAAGCACGATATTAAACGGTGGGGCGTCTGACATGAATATCCTTTGGTACGTGACATGTGTGACCGGCAACACTACCCCTTTTCCCCCGCGAAATCAACCCATGTTCAGTGCCAACCCTTGCGTTTTATAACCTTCAGGACTATGATTCGTTTTCACATCCGCCAAGGATTACACTAATCGTCACTATACTGCCATACGTGAAACAGACCCAAAAACCACGCTGAATAAGGAGCTCATCAGCACTATGAAGTTTCCCGCACTCGATCCGGTATTTTTCAGCATTGGCCCGCTCCAGTTTCGCTGGTACGGGCTTATGTATGTCCTGGCCTTCATTGGCACCTATTACCTGCTCCAGACGGAAGTTCGTCGAAAAAACCTTCCCCTCACCAGGGATGAGGTGGCCGACCTTGTCTTCTACGGAGCATTTGGAGTTGTTCTGGGCGGCAGGATCGGTTACATCCTGTTTTATGATCCGCTCTTCTACCTCAGCAATCCGCTGCATGTGTTTGCGGTCTGGGAAGGCGGCATGTCCTTCCATGGCGGACTACTGGGCGTCCTGACCGGCATCCTGCTTTTCGCCCGATCCCAAAAACTACGTTTTTTCGAACTGATGGATATGGCCGCCCAGTGCGCTCCCCTCGGTCTCGGTCTCGGCAGAATCGGCAATTTTATCAACGGTGAGCTCTATGGCAGGACTACGGATGTACCCTGGGGAATTATCTTCCCCGGCGGAGGTGACCTGCCCCGTCATCCGTCACAGCTGTACGAGGCAACCCTGGAGGGACTGCTTTTATTTCTGATAGTACGTTTTGCTGCGCGACGTTCAACCACCACTGGCATACCATCCTGGACATTCTGTGCCGGATACGGTCTTTTCCGCTGTATCGTCGAGTTTTTCCGTGAACCCGACGCCAAAATCGGAACATTCCAAGGGCTGTTCACCATGGGGCAGCTGCTCAGTCTGCCCATGTTTCTTTTGGGTGTTTGCATGCTGATACGCCTGACTCTTCGTCCTACGGACACATCAACCTGAACGCGTTCAACACCTGCATCTGAATTGAACCGTAACTCCAGTTAGTATCACGGTAGCCCCAACAATTAATTGCCTATTGAAAAAGTCTGGTTATTGACTATACTGGTTCCATACATCAATTACACAGGAGGGATTTCAGAAATGATCAGCAAGAAAATGGCGGATGCATTAAACAAGCACATGAACCTGGAGCTCTATTCCGCTCATCTTTACCTCTCCATGGCATCATGCTCGAACGAAATGGGCCTTAAAGGCGCTGCAAACTGGTTTACCGTTCAATACCGCGAGGAAATGGTACATTTTTTCAAATTCTACACCTATCTTATTGAACAGGGTATAAACATCACTCTGGCAGCAAGCAAGGCTGTGCCGAATACCTACACAACACTGCTGGAAATGTTTGAGAAAACCCTTGCCCATGAGCAACTTATTACAAAATGCATCAATGATCTGAGCGAACAGGCTGTACAGGAAAAGGATCATGCCAGCCAGATTTTCCTGCAGTGGTTCGTTACCGAGCAGATTGAAGAAGAAAACAATGACCGCGACCTGATTGCCAAACTCAAGCTGGTTGGTGATAACGGCCACGGCATCCTGATGATTGATGGTGAAATGGGACAGCGTGTTTTCACCATCCCCCCAGGTACGCCGGTGATGATCTGACATGAAAATACGATTCTGCGAAAACAACAAGGGCAAGGGAAAGGTAGTCCGGCGATTGAAGGAAGAGTTTCCTGACCTGGACATCAAAATCAAGGACTGTATCAAGGAATGCAGTTCGTGTGGCGACAAACCGATGGCTAGGGTTGACAAGGAAAAGATAACTGCCCGTGATGGTGACGCACTCTATAAAAAAATAATTGAAGTTATCAACAAGCAATGATCACTTTACAAAAAACGCCGGTTACCCTAACCGGCGTTTTTTGTAAGTACCACATGAAAAAGGCGCCCAAGTTCATTGGAGCGCCTTTTCTGTATGGTGCGGTGGAATGGATTTGAACCATCACGAGGTTGCCCTCGCAACCCCTCAAGCTGGTAAAAAGGTATATCTGGCTGTTTTTTGTTGTTTCACCCAGCATCAAATCTATAATTTTTTGCTTGCAATATCAGCATGTTAAACATATTGTCGTTCATATTTTTTGCTGAACATTTCCAGTAGTGTCTGTTATAGCTACGATTGTCAGAGTTGTGCATGCAAGGACTCCTGATCATAAATCATGTAAACTGATTTTTATGGCGCAATTTACTACAATCGATATTGAGTAAGCTAAGGAATTGCTATGCCCAACCCCGTTTACAATCAAGGCCCGGTACTAATAGTCGAGGATGACCGCAACACCGCCTTGTTGGTCGAGACGTATCTTCAGCGTGAGGGCTTTTCAACCGTTCTCGCCCACGACGGAAGTCAGGCCCTTGCTGTTGCCCGGGAAACCAACCCTATTTTCGTTATACTCGATATCATGTTGCCCGGAGTCGACGGATGGGAGATCTGCCGGACCTTGCGAAAAGAATCAGAGGTTCCCATCCTCATGCTTACAGCTCGCGAGGAGGAAATCGACAGAGTAGCTGGCTTGTCAATGGGCGCGGATGATTATGTGGTCAAACCATTCAGTCCCCGCGAGCTGGTGGAACGGGTGAAAGCAATCCTGCGCCGGGCTCGCCCGGTTGCCCTCCAAGAGCAAACGGCACCCATTTCGTACCGAGGTCTTGAACTGGATCCCGTGAAACGCACCGTCACACGTGACGGCCGTCCAATTCCGCTGACATCATCGGAATACAAACTCCTGTATGCCTTGATGAATGCTCCGGGAAGAGCTTTTTCCCGGGAAGTGCTCCTGGATCACTGCCACCAGGAGAGTGTGGCTGTCATTGACCGAGTTATTGACGTCCACATCGGGAAGCTCCGACAGAAGATCGAACCTGATCCATCCGCTCCCCGTTTCATCCTCACGGTCAGGGGTTTCGGTTACCGGTTCAGCGATGACAACGAGTCATAGGGGGCACGGTTGAAACGGCACCTGCTCTGGAAATTACTGATCGGCAACAGTTTGCCAGTCATAGCGGTCATCATCCTGGTGGTCTGGCTGGCCATCGACCATCTGGCGGCCGGCTATTTCAGTGTGCTCATGAAGCAATACCATATCGATCCGGCCGATTCCCATCGCATGTTCCTGTCCGCCATCCATCGCTACCTGATCTGGTCCTCCCTCGCAGCAGTTGCAATCGCCATGCTGTTGAACTACCTGCTGACCCGCAGAATGTTGCGCCCGCTCTTCCAGATGACTGTCATCACCAAACAGGTTGCCAACGGCGATTACTCCGAACGCGTGGATGTGGTTTCCGCGGACGAAGTCGGGCAATTGGCCGATTCTTTCAACCACATGGCAGATAACCTGGCAAAGATCGAGCAGCTACGCAAAAACATGGTGGCAGATATTGCCCATGAGCTGCGAACGCCTCTGACAAATCTGCGCGGCTATATGGAAGCTCTGAGCGATGACGTTATCCCTCCGGCTCACGAAACCTTTAAAATGCTTGAACAGGAATCCATCCGTCTGGTTCACCTGGTCGAGGATCTGCAGCAATTGGCCAGAGCCGATGCTGCCAGATCCTATCTGGACCGCAGGGAACTCTCGCTGCATACGCTGCTCAACCAGATTGTGGATCTGTACCGCCCGAACTTCCTGGAAAAGGGAATCACCGTTGAGTGGCAACTGGATCCGGGAAGCGTGGCTGTGAACGCTGATGGAGACAAACTGCTGCAAGCCATTCGCAACCTGACCGACAATGCCTGGAAATACACCCCTGCCAATGGCTCCGTAATCATTTCTACAGAAAGAACGCCAGACTGTATCAAGACCACTTTTGCCAACAGTTGCGAAGGAATCTCGGCAGATGACATCCCGTTCATTTTTGAACGTTTCTTCAGGACTGACCGTTCCCGATCAAGGGATATGGGTGGCGCAGGCATCGGACTGGCCATCGTCAAGGAGTTGATCGAAGCCCATGGCGGCAAGGTCGGCGCCGATAGTAACAAGAGCTGGACCCGAGTATGGTTTACCCTTCCCATCTGACCTCTTTCTTCATCAAATCTTTACACAACCATTATTTCTTCATTACGTTCCCCTGCTATCGTTGAATCACTGAGAAAGGAATCTCCGGGATGCCATCCCGGGGAGACATCTAACGGGGGGAGCATGACATGAGAGTTCCGGTCATATTTTCAGATGAGTCATGGGGCACGATTCAGGGTGATCAATTGGACGAATTGCTTGAGAGGAGGTTGATCATCGGGTTCCGCCGTGCATCCGGCTGGGCAATGGTGGGTAAGGACGAACTGCGCAGTAACCGCGGTGATCATAGTGGAAGCTGGAGAGACCGCAAATGCAACCGACTCCTGATGAGCATGCAATCTAAAGTCGAAGAAGCGGTTGTTGTGTAAGATCTGCTCATCTTGAACTCGTGGGACGTTAGTGTAGAGGAGTAATGAAAATGAAAACCATAAAGATGGCAATAATACCGATTATGTTTGGGCTTGCCACCACCTTTGCCTCTGCGGCTGATAGCGGAGAAAAGAATCAAGCCACATTCGCTGTTGGTTGCTTCGATGTCGGTGCTTCAGCCCTGCAGGGGAAACCTGGAATTATAGAGGTGCAAAAGGGGTGGCAAGGAGGTCGAGAAGTCAACCGAGTCTCCTACGACTCAACACAGGTTTCCGTTAACGCAATGGAAGCATGGCTCAAGCGGGCCGGCACCTACATCGCTACCGAACCAGGGTCAGGTCAGCATAGCCAAAAGGAGAAATGATCATGAGGAACGCGTTTTTGATATATGGGGTAGCTATAACCCTATTTGTAGCATTCGTCGGTATACGTGCTGCTTCGTCGGGGAACAAAAAAGAACTGCCTCCTGAAGCACCTCAGTCGGTCAAACTCGAGAACGCCACCTTTGCCGGTGGCTGTTTCTGGTGCATGGAGCACCCTTTTGACCAGCTACCCGGCGTGGTGTCGGTAACCTCGGGATATACTGGCGGACTGAAGAAGTACCCGACCTACGAGGATGTTTCGGCGGGGGGAACAGGCCATGCCGAGTCGGTACAGATAGTCTTCGATCCGGCAAAAATCAGCTACGAAAAGCTTTTGACCGTCTACTGGCACAACATTGACCCGACCGTGAAAAATCGCCAGTTCTGCGATACAGGGCACCAGTACCGCAGCGCCATCTTCTATCACACCGAAGAGCAGCACCGTCTGGCAATGCAATCGAAGGAAACCCTGGACAGGAACAGGCCCTTCAGGCAACCGGTGGTAACCGAGATAACCAGGGCCGGGGAATTCTACCCGGCCGAGGAATATCACCAGCACTACTATAAGAAGAACCCGCTCAGGTACTCATATTACCGCACAAGCTGCGGACGCGATCACAGACTCAAAGAGCTGTGGGGAATTGCAGCAGGGCACTGATACCCGGCAGGAGGACAGCCATGCTTACTCGAAGAATATTTCTGATCAGCGGCCTGATCAGTATCATCACAGCCTGTAGTAGAAAGGGGGCAACCTTGGCAGCCATGGCAGCAACCACAATGCCTGGCCAGGAAAAACCATCACGGATACGGCTCTATTCCGTATCCAGAAAAGGATACATCATGAGCGACAGAGTCATAAAAAGCGAAAGTGAATGGAAAAAACAACTCACGACGGAACAGTATCACGTAACACGCGAGCAGGGTACCGAGCGGGCCTTTACCGGCGCACTGTGGGACAATCATGAAAAGGGCATCTACCAGTGCGTCTGCTGTGGCAACGACCTGTTCAGTTCCGAGCATAAGTTCGAATCCGGAACCGGATGGCCCAGCTTCTGGCAGCCGATCGCTCCCGGGAATATCGCCACCAAGGTCGATAATGGCTTCTTGATGAAACGTACCGAGGTGCTCTGCAGCCGCTGTGACGCACACCTTGGTCACGTATTCGACGATGGTCCCGAACCGACCGGGTTACGATACTGCATGAACTCGGCTGCGATGAAGTTCGTAAAGTGACCGGCTCCGGGCACAGTGAACAGTAACCATCAATTTACGCAACGAAAAGGATTCAGGGAAATATTAACCCTGAAGTATCAAACACGATAAGGAGAAAAATCATGAAAACGAGCGCATGTATTGTAATTTCGACGTTCCTGATGTCCGCGGCGGTTCCAGTTTTCGCGCTGGATGCCTCGGAACAGGCAAGATGCAACATCTCAGCTCACACATGCTTCAATGTGACAGAAAACCTGCAAACAAGAATTGCTAAGCTAAGAGCTAAAATAACGATGGGTGAAGGCAATTATTCGGCGAAAGAAATGAAAATGCTTGAGCAAAAACTACAGGCAGCCATGGATCAACTCGACAAGGTTGAAGGAAATAAATAATCTGATTCGGCCTCAGGTATTTAAGAGAAAAAAAGTGAGCTCTCATCAAGGGGCTCACTTTTCCTGAAAACGGTCCATCCGGCGCTCAATCAACAGAATCAAGAAATTGAATTTGTATCAAATAAGCGGTAGGGTAACAAATATGTTTTATTTGAGGAATCTACATAACGTAATCGCTGTCCCCATACACCCAATATTCATACATAAACCGCATTTACGATTAACTTTTCTGTTCAATCTATTGGTAGCGTTATTCTTTCAGACCATTTTTTTGCTGGGTGATGTCATTCCGGTAGCATATGCCCACACAGCAGATGAAAAAACAATTTCCCATGGAAATAACGTCCCTTCACCTCCAGGAACACATAAAACCTGTAGCATCCGTGATGAGTTAGAACAGATTGCCGGCTATGCAGAAGATATATTCGAGTTTGCAAAAGCCGGCAAATGGAAGAGAGCTTCAAAAAAGTTAACTGCACTTGAGAAGATTGAACTGAACTTGGCGAATATTGTGAGTAGTATTGAGACAGAGAATTTAGCTGCTCTTACAAAATCAACCTCTGACCTCGAAAGGAATATAAGCGCGAGAAACAGACAAGACGCAATGATAACAGCCAATAAAATAACAGCCATTGCAGCTCTGAGTACCAAGTCATGCAAGCCGCGTGTGCCGACAAATGTTGCGCTGCTTGAATATTATTGTCGCGAATTGGAAATCTGGTCGGAATTGAAAACTACCGATAAACTTCCTGTTATTGTCATCAAAATGCATCTGACATGGCAGAGTCTCATGCCCTTACTCATTGCTGAAGGCGGTTCGAAAAATGTGAAAAAATTTAGTGAAATCATGAAACATCTGGATGCGGCAAAGACTCCGGAAGAATTCGGCTATCTGGCTATTTCAGTGCTTGATGAGGTCGATAACCTTGAAAAAGTTTTCACTCATAGACCATAGGGAACTGAAGAGTCGGATCAGGATTCGGTTTTCAGGGCACTATACCTTCAAGCACGAAAACAAAATATCCGCCATCCCAGGATAATCTTATGAACGCTTCAAAACAGTCCTTGTCCAATGAACGTTTATATTACCGGCACTCATTACCAGTACGTGTTACGCACTGGATTGTCGCCATTTCACTCCCCATACTCCTGATGAGCGGCCTTAATATATTTAACGCCGATCCGGAACTTTACTGGGGCAAGTCATCTTACACGGGCGCGCCCCCTTTGCTGGAACTGAAAAGCAAGATAAACGACAGAGGAAAACTGGTCGGGGTTACCGGCATACTGGGGAATGAGTTCAACACTACCGGCTTTCTGGGTGTTTCCATCACTTCGGGGGGAGAACCAGGCAGTCGCGGATTCCCATCCTGGCTCACTCTTCCTGGTGATCAATGGCTGTCAATGGCCCGTCGCTGGCACCTGTTTTTCGCCTGGATATTGGTGGTAACCGGTATCTGTTTTGTGAGCTACACCATATTCAGCAGACATCTGAAGCGGGATCTTCTGCCTTCACGGCAGGACTGGCACTCTATGGGTAAGACGCTAAAAGATCATCTTCTCCTCCGTCATGCAAGCGGGGAGGACGCCAGAAACTACAATATACTTCAAAAACTGGCCTACCTGTCTGTGATCTTTCTGCTGCTCCCCTTGGTTATTATTAATGGATTCGGCATGTCGCCCGGGTTGGACGCCTTGATTCCCGGCTGGATTGATCTATTTGGTGGCCGTCAATCCATGCGAACGCTCCATTTTCTTGTCTCCTGGGCTCTGGTCTCTTTTGTCGGCATCCACTTGTTCCAGGTTATCATTACCGGATTCTGGAACAATCTTCGCTCAATGTTTACCGGATACTACCGCACCACATCGGAGACGGAGCATGAGTAAAAATATCCGACTTTCACGGAGAAACCTGCTCGTTCAACTCTGTGTTGGCGCTTGCGCGCTGACCTTGGGAGGTTGCCGGAAACTCTCGGAATCTGCCTGGTTTACGAGAATACTGAGCTTTGGTGAAAAGGCCACCTATAAGACTCAACGGCTGTTCCTCCCGCGCAAGGCGATGGCCCAGGAATTTTTGGAGACAGAACGTTCTCCCCATTTCAGAAGCAATGGCACGTCACTGCCTAAGAGTAAAACATATAAAACCATGGCAGACAGGGGGTTCGCAGACTATCGTCTCGAAGTGGGGGGCTTGGTTGAACACCCCTCGGGATTTTCTCTCGCTGACATCCGTGCGCTTCCCAGTCGTACCCAGACGACACGGCATGATTGCGTTGAGGGCTGGAGCGCAGTCGGGACCTGGAAAGGCGTCCGTTTGAGCACACTGCTTGAGATGGTGCACCCAAAACCTCACGCCCGCTTCGTCGTCTTCCACTGCGCAGACCCCATGAAGGGTGATGGTAGCTCACCCTATTACGAAAGTATCGACATGGAGGACGCGTTCCATCCTCAGACAATTCTTGCGTACGCACTGAACGACATGCCACTGCCCATTGCTAACGGAGCGCCGCTCCGGCTGCGGTTGGAGCGTCAGCTGGGTTACAAGATGGCAAAATACGTCATGCGCATAGAACTGGTGGAGGATTTTTCCAAAATAGCGGGTGGCAAAGGGGGATATTGGGAAGATCGGGGATATGAATGGTATGCCGGGATCTGATGCAATTCAAGATTCGAGCTGTTTATTGACTCAATTTGTACTTTAGGTTCCGAATTGTCGAGAGTGATCTGGGAAATGAACCTCCCCGCGACAAGACACGGGGTATCTTGTGATAACAATATTCTCCAATCGCAGCAAGCTGCGGAGAATTTGTCCCTGAGAGACAATAAATATCATCGAACAAAAAGGTTCTCAAAATCTACACAAACAAAAACAGGCACCCAGCGTATTGCGCTAAGTACCTGTTATAAATGGTGCGGTGGAATGGATTTGAACCATCACGAGGTTGCCCCCGCCAGCCCCTCAAGCTGGTGCGTCTACCAATTCCGCCACCACCGCAAACCTTTTTTATCATTCAGCTTTTGAGTTGTTTTTTATAGCATCGATCATGTGCCATGACAAGCAAAAAAATCACTTTTTCGGCTGTACCGGTGTCGTTGGCGCTGCTGCCGGTTTACCCTGGACCGGAACGGGGGGTACAGGCTGTGTTGCTTGGGCAGGAAGTTTACCAGCCGCCACCGGAGCACTCTTGCCTGACATGATTGACGTAGCGGATGGCGCTCCCGCGACATAGGCCAGCACCAGCGATGTCAGCATAAAGATAACGGCGGCGCCGGTTGTCATCTTGCTGAGAAAGGTTGTGCCCCCGCCGGCGCCAAACACGGACTGGCTGCCGCTGCTACCAAAGGACGCCCCCATTTCCGCGCCTTTGCCGGACTGCAGCAAGACAACGGCAATCAGAAAGAGACAAACAACCACATGCACTAATTTAAGAAAAATTACCATTCAGCATCCCCTGCGAACATAAGAAGAGATTTTTTACCATAAGGATCGTCAACTTGTAAAGGAATTAATCCGCTTGATGCGACTGAAGTTCGTTTAAACACAAATCCTGATCATCTCAGCGAAGGTGGCTGCCTTCAGGCTGGCGCCACCGATCAGCGCCCCATCGATATCAGGCTGCGCCATCAGTCCTTTGATATTGTCCGGCTTGACACTTCCGCCATAGAGAATGCGCAGGGAATCCGAAACAGAATTACCGGATAACATTAAAACAAGATTACGGATATACTCGTGAACGTCCTGAGCCTGTTCAGCCGTTGCGGTTTTACCCGTGCCGATCGCCCAGACCGGCTCATAGGCAATAACGATCTGCTTGAAGTCATCCGCTGAAAACCCATCCAGGGAGCCCCTGATCTGTTTTCCGACGACCGTAAAGGTGGCTCGGGCATCACGTTCTTCCAGCGTCTCACCGACACAGACAATGGCGGTCAAACCGGCGGAAATGGCGGCCCTTACCTTGCGGTTAACACTGTCATCGCTTTCCCCAAAATAGAGACGCCGCTCGGAATGTCCGATGATGACATGGCTGCACCCGGCGTCTTTCAGCAGTTTCGGCGACACTTCTCCCGTAAAGGCCCCTTCTTCCTCCCAGAAACAATCCTGGCCGGACACACAGATTGCGGAGCCGCTCAATGCCGCTGAAACGCTGCCCAACGCCGTAAATACGGGAGCCACAACAATCTCAACCCCCTCGATTCCGGCCACAAGCGGTTTGAGCTCATTCACCATGGCAACCGACTCGCCGATGGTTTTATATAGCTTCCAGTTTCCAGCTATTACAGGTATGCGCATGAAACCCCCTATTTCTTAACTTTTATATCAAGGGCCTTCACACCAGGGAGGATCTTTCCTTCCAAGAGTTCCAGGAACGCCCCACCACCAGTGGAAATATAGCTGACCTTATTGTCAACGCCGGCTTTTCGTACGGCGGCATCTGTGTCGCCGCCGCCGATGATCGTGGTTGCAAAGGCGCTGGCCACCGCCTCGGCCACCGCAAACGTGCCTCGGGCAAAGGCATCCATTTCAAAAACCCCCATGGGGCCGTTCCAGATCACGGTCTTGGCGTCACGCAGGGTTTCGGCAAAGAGTGTCGCGGATGCCGGACCGATATCAAGCCCCATCCATCCCTGGGGAATTTCCTGTACCGTTGTTACGAAATTGGTTGCCGTAGCTTCAAAAGCATTGGCAACGACACAATCAACCGGCAGATAAAACATTACCCCTTTCCGTTTTGCCTTATCCATGATTTTCTTGGCGGTAGGGAGCAGTTCATCCTCAACCTTTGAGGCGCCCACCGAATAGCCCATGGCCTTGAGAAAGGTAAATGCCATGCCTCCACCAATCACGACCTTGTCAACTTTATTCATCAATTTTTCAAGCACCTGCAATTTTCCGGACACCTTAGCTCCACCAAGTATGGCAACCAGGGGGCGTACCGGGTTCTGCATGGCCTTGTCAAAAAAGGTCATCTCGTTTCTCATCAGGAATCCGGCCACAATGGTCGGAACCACTTTTGTTATCGCCTCTACTGAAGCATGCGCCCTGTGGGAGACGGCAAAGGCATCGTTGACATAGACCTGGCAGCCATTGGCAAGCTGGGCGGCAAACTGGGGATCGTTTTTTTCCTCACCGGGGTAAAAACGGACATTTTCCAGCATCAGCACGTCGCCCGATTTCATGGCGTTGATATCTCTGGTGACATCATCACCAAAACAGTCGGTCGCCTGCCTGACTTTCTTACCCAGCAATTCCGAGAGACGCTTGGATGCCGGAGCCATGCTGTACTTGGGGTTCTTTTCACCCTTGGGGCGCCCCAAGTGCGAAGCCAGGATTACCTTTGCGCCATGCTCCACAGCGTACCTGATGGTCGGTAGAGCCCCCTTAATACGGGTATCCTCGGTTATATCCCCCTTGGCATCCAGAGGGACATTAAAGTCAACGCGGATAAAAACTTTTTTGTCTTTCAGGTCACTGAGCTGGTCGATGTAACGAATCGGCATGATGCTCCTCCTTCACGCATTACAATGTATTGGCAAAAAAAGAGGGGAAACAGATGTCCCCCCTTCGGGTTTCAGGCAGTACACAGCTATTTTTTCGAAGCAATCAGGTTGAGCAGGTCGTGAATCCTGTGGGAAAAACCGGTTTCATTATCATACCAGGAAATAACCTTGACCATGTTGCCGCCGATAACCTTGGTGCAGGAAGCATCGACAATTGAAGAAAGGGGATTTCCATTGTAGTCGATGGAAACCAGCGGAACTTCGCAAAAGCCGAGAATGCCCTTGAGGGAACCCTTGGAAGCGTTCTTGAGAGCCGTATTTACACTCTCAACATCAACCTCCATATCAAGTGTTGCCACCAGGTCCACAACTGACACATTGGGGGTTGGAACACGGATAGCCATGCCGTCCAGTTTTCCCTTCAGCTCGGGTAGAACCTGGGATACCGCCTTGGCGGCGCCGGTGGTGGTCGGTATGATCGAGAGAGCCGCAGCCCGGGCACGATGCAGGTCCTTGTGGGGCAGGTCGAGAATGCTCTGATCGTTGGTATAGGAGTGCACTGTGGTTACCAGCCCCTTTTCGATACCAAAGGATTCATGCAGAACCTTGGCCACGGGCGCCAGACAGTTTGTAGTGCAGGATGCATTGGAGATGATGACGTGTTGTGTGGGATCATAGAGCTGATCATTAACACCCATGACGATGGTAATGTCTTCGTTCGTGGCAGGAGCTGAAATAATCACTCTTTTGGCGCCGGCTTGTACATGCACCTCTGCCTTTTCCCGCTTGGTGAACAGACCGGTCGATTCAATAACCACATCGATCCTGTCTTTTTTCCAGGGTAGTTCGGCAGGATTTCTCTGGGCGTATATCTTGATCGGCTTGCCGTTAATGATCAGACTGCCGTCCCTATGACCAACCCTGCCGGGGAAAATACCGTGGACCGAGTCGTACTTAAAAAGATGCGCAAGGGTATCGGCATCGGTCAGATCATTGATCGCCACAACCTCAATGTGCTTGTCCTTGTATGCTGCTTTCAGGAACATTCTGCCGATTCTGCCGAAACCATTGATAGCTACTCGAAGTGGCATGAAGTGACTCCTCTGTAAAGCAAGTGTTCCAATCAAGGCGTGACCTTTTCAGCGGTCGCACACGACATGGTAACCACCCGATGATAATAGAACATATAATACAATCGTCAACCAGATAATGCTGTTACTGACGTGCCATCCACTACCCATTCCATCACTGGTGCGCCCTGCATCCAGATTAAAACCATCCAAAAAACAGGGCGTTCTTTAGCGAGCCCTTACCTGTAACCCGCTCGTTCATCGAACTGCAGATAGCTGTAAATGCGGTCTCTGTTCGGCTCGATTTTTTCACGGAAGAGAGACATGTATTCGTCCGGTTCAGGCAATCTCCCCAGCAGTGCGGTAACGGCGCCGAGTTCGGCCGAGCCGAGGTACACCCTGGCCCCGTTGCCCATGCGATTGTCAAAGTTGCGGGTGGAGGTGGAGAAGACGGTAACTCCGTCAGGAACGCGGACTTGATTACCCATGCAGAGTGAACATCCGGCCATCTCGATGCGAGCTCCAAACGAGCTGAAAACCGAGAAAAAGCCTTCTTCTTTCAGCTGCTGCTGATCCATGCGGGTCGGAGGACAGATCCAGGTCCGTACGTCCGGATTAAATTTTTGTCCGCGCCAGATTTCACCAGCGGCACGGAAATGCCCGATATTTGTCATGCAGGAACCGAGAAAAACATCCTGAACAGGGGTACCGGCAACATCTGAAAGCAACCTGACGTCATCAGGATCATTGGGGCAAGCCACAATCGGCTCTGTTATCTGGCTGAGATCTATGTGAAGAATCGCCGCATATTCGGCATGGCTATCAGCCTTCAGCAGGCGAGGTTTTCTGAGCCAGCGTTCAGCATCCCTGACCCGTTTCGACAGACTTTTTCTATCCTGATAGCCGTCCTTGATCAGCTTTTTCATCAATGCAACATTGGAGCGAAGATACCTGGCAACCGTTTCTTCGGAGAGCTGGATGCAGGCCGCAGCGGCAGAGCGCTCGGCAGCGGCATCGGTAAGCTCAAAGGCCTGCTCGACGCTCAGATCGGGCAGTCCCTCCATTTCCAGTACGCGACCACTGAAAATATTAATCTTGTTCTGTTTGGGTACGGTCAGCAGTCCCTGCTTGATGGCCTGATAGGGAATGGCATTCACCGCGTCACGCAGGGTGATGCCCGTATTGAGCCGGCCTGTGAAACGCACCAGAACCGACTCCGGCATGTCCAGCGGCATGAAACCCATGGCAGCGGCAAAGGCAACCAGACCGGATCCCGCCGGAAAAGAGATACCCATGGGAAAGCGGGTATGGGAATCGCCACCGGTACCAACCGTGTCGGGCAGCAGCAATCGATTCAACCAGGAATGGATCACACCGTCACCGGGATGCAGAGCAACACCACCTCGCTCAACCATGAATCCGGGCAACGTCCTGTGCATGATCACATCGGTCGGATTAGGATAGGCAGCGGTGTGACAGAAGGACTGCATAACCAGAGGCGCCTGGAATGTAAGACAGGCCAGTTCCTTGAGCTCATCGGCTGTCATCGGCCCGGTTGTGTCCTGACTTCCAACAGTGGTCATGACCGGCTGGCAGGCTGTGCCGGGCAGCACCCCCTTTTGTCCGCACGCAGCACCTACGATCTTCTGCGCCAGGGTGTAGCCCTGTTGCGGCTTTGGCACGGGATTGTCAGGCCCAGTAAACAGCGTAAATGGAGCCAAACCGATGCATGACCGGGCCTTAGCAGTCAAAGCACACCCGATAATCAGGGGGATGCGGCCTCCAGCGCGAAATTCATCGGAAAGAGTTACGGGGGCAAGCTCAAACCGGGAAAGAACCCGTACACCACCTTCATCGGTGATACATCCCTGTACGGTGTCCACCAGAATGACATCACCGGTTTTGAGCGCAGTAACATCAGCCTTGATCGGCAGCGCGCCTGAATCCTGGGCTGTATTGAAAAAGATCGGCGCAATGACACCGCCGATGATCACACCGGCGTTCTTTTTGTTCGGAACACCAGGAATCTCTTCACCTATTGCCCACATCAGACTGTTTATGGCTGATTTACGGGACGAACCGGTACCGATCACATCACCGACAAAGGCAACCCGGTACCCCTGCTCACGATAGGATGCAATGACATCCAAACCGTTGGGGAAGCGGGTTTTGCCCATGGACAACGCGTGCAAGGGAATGTCCGGACGACTCCAGGCATCACCGGCAGGCGAAAAGTCATCGGTATTTATTTCACCGTCAACCTTGTAAACCTTAAGCTTGATGGAAGCGGGCATGCCACTGCGAGAGGTGAACCACTCCGCCTCGGCCCAGGAACGCATAACTCTGGCTGCGGAAGCATTGCCGACCCGCATGAGTGCGGCAACCTCATCAAAGGCGTCATACACCAGAGTTATTCCGCACAGTGCCTGCGCGGCATCATCTGAAAGCAGGGGGTCGCGCAAGGCGGCAACGAGTGGCGCAACATTGTAACCACCCAGCATACCCCCCAGAATGCGGATGGCATCAACCGGCGTAATCAGAGGTGATGTCGTGGAGCCTGAGACGATCTCTGCCAGGAATGATGCCTTGACCCTGGCTGACGGGTCAACACCTGGAGAGATGCGTTCTTTCAACAGCGTCAACAGGAGTTGTTCCTGACCGGGGGGCGGTGCCGTCAGCAAACCGCAGAGCGCCTCAACCTGCGCCGTGGCCAGGGGAAGCGCGGGAATACCCAGATGAGCGCGCTCCTGTTCGTGGCGCAGGTAATCATTGATCATTGTTTTCTCCTTCACTAGAAGCCTGGCACAGAAATACCAGGCACATCCCTTTGGGAGCGAGGATATATACCTGATACGCTGCTTCGAATAGCGTGACTATTGTATACGGTATACAGAACTTGCGGAGGTTATGTCAATAATAACAAGAGGATCATCGTGTAATGGTGGGAGCAGATCAATCCACCAGCAGGGAGGCATATCCCACAACCTGCTGATTATCGCCGGTCACATCGCCGCTGGTTCCATAGGCCACCAGCTCGGCCCTGGTCGCACCCAGTTTTTCAGCTGCAACCAGCATGACAGCAGCAGCAACTGCACCGCACATGCTGATCCGTTCCGCCTGGCAGACCTGCAACAGCCCCCGTGGATCAAACGCCAACACCCTCTCCAGGGCCAGACTGTCCTTTCTCTTGGCAGAGGCGGCAGATTCGTAATGGGTCATGTCTGAACTGGCAACAATCAGAACATCTTCATCGTATTCAGCAATTGACGCGGCAATCCCCTCCCCGATCTCACGCAGGATCTCAAAATCACCTTGACCGAGACAGAGAGCCGAGCACGTAATATCCGGTCGCAAAAACTGCAAAAAAGGAAGCTGCACCTCCAGCGAGTGCTCGAAGCGATGCGCAACCGTATCGTCGCGAACAAACGGCACCCGTTTCTTAATCAGATTGTTCAGCCGGATATTGATGGCTGTCGGACCAAGCGGCGTCAACCACTCGCCTCCGGGATACAGTGCAGCAGGCTCACCAACTCCGTGATGATTGGGTCCCAGAATCAGAGCTGCTGCGGGAATAGCGCTCATAGCGTAGGCCTTGCCCGCTATGCCGCCTGAATACACGTATCCGGCGTGCGGAACGATAATACCCCTCACGCGCCTCTTTTCGTCAGATACGGGAACCAGCCGTGCAAGTTCATTGCGTAACAGTTCCGGACTGCCAGGGTAAAACTGTCCTGCCACTGCCGGTTGGCGTTGCATAAGCCACCTCCCTGTACGAAATCCATGTTGCGTGCGCTCTGCAGACAGCATATGCACCATCCGCGGATTATTTTACCAGATCAAAGGGTATCTGGGTCGCAGCACTGGTACGCGTACCACTGTCCAACAGGAGCTCTTCCTGCTGCTCAAAATGCGGAACGTCATCCAACGCCTGTATCTCTTTCAGAGTGGGAAGACTTTTTAAATCCTTCAGACCGAAAATTTCCAGGAACTCTTTTGATGTCCCGTAGATCAGCGGACGACCGGGTATATCCTTTTTCCCCAGTATCCTGACCAGTTTCTTCTCCAGCAGTGTCCTCAACATGCCGCCGCAATCGACACCGCGCAGGTACTCAATTTCGGTGCGGGTCACCGGTTGACGGTATGCCACGATCGCCAGCGTTTCCAGGGCTGAGGGTGAAAACTTGCCGGACTTTGTTTTGATATGGCGTACCACATACTGCTGAAGAGAGGAGTGGGTCCTGAATTGCCAACCACCGGCAACGTTAACCAGGTGAAACCCGCCATTCCTCTCCCCATGAAATGAAACCAGTTCCTGCAGTGCGGCCTTGACATCGCCACGATCATACTCGTGCAGCAGCTCGCACAGCTTATCCAGCGAGAGCGGTGCATCCGCCGCAAAAACGACACTTTCAATAATTGCTGTCAGACTCATCGAAAACATCCAATTCTACCGCAACGAGACTGTTTTCCTGCTTCAACTACAGAGTTGACGTACACTGCGGACAGCGGGTTGCCTGCAACGGAACCGTGGAAAAACAGAACGGGCACGCCTTGGTATCTGGCGCAGCAGCAGGTGCTTCCTTTTTCATACGATTGATCTGTCGCACCATCAGAAAAACAACAAACGCCATGATCAAAAAATCAACAATGGTACTGATGAATATACCATAATTCAGGGTGGCGGCGCCGGCCTTCTTGGCTTCCGCCAGTGTTTCGTAATGCGTGCTGGACAGGTTGACAAACAGGGAGGCGAAATCAACCTTGCCCATTATCATACCGATGGGAGGCATGATAATGTCTGTGACCAGCGACTGAACTATCTTGTTGAATGCGGCGCCGATGATAATGCCGATTGCCAGATCGATCACATTGCCCTTAAGCGCGAACTCCTTGAACTCCTTCAGCATGACAGGCCTCCTTTATTCAGCAGATATAACCGCGACGCTATTGTCAACGGTCTCCTCAACCACGGCAGGAACAAAGCGAATGCCGCCCTGATGCGTATTCTGGAATATCCGTATCATCCTCAAACGACATAATTCAAGCAGCGCCAGAAAAGAAACGATCACCCGTTCACGGGTAAAATCGTCCATGACCAGATCGTCGAATTCAACCATCTCCCGCTCCTGGAGCAGAGCCAGAATCTCATTGATACTGTCGGCAATGCTCAGGCTGTCGGCCGCGGCAACTTCGTGAAAAGTTTCAACCGGAATCCGGGCCAACAGGGAGCGAAATGCCTCAACCAGGTCAAAGAGCTCCACATCCAGCGGTCCCTCGTCCTGGTGCTCTGCCAGCAGCTCAGCCTCCGGGTAGGATCGCACAAACAATTCACGCCCCAGCAGCGCCCGCGCTCCCAACAACTGACCCGCTTCCTTGTACTGCTGATACTCCAACAACCGCCGGATCAGTTCCGCACGGGGATCGGGCTCCTCCTCATCCCCCAGGTTTTCTTCATCGCGGGGGAGCAGCAACGCCGATTTTATCTGCAGCAGCGTGGAAGCCATCAGCAGAAAGTCGCCGGCCACATCCAGGTTCAGATCCTTCATGAGCCGGATGTACTCCAGGTACTGGCGGGTGATATCCGCGATGGGGATATCATAGATATCCAGTTCGTTCTTTTTTATCAGATGCAGCAACAGATCCAGCGGACCATCGAACTTGTCCAGGCGCACGTGGTAGGTTTCATGAAACCCGTCAATAAGGAGAAGATTCTGCTCCTGCTGATCGTTCATAGGATCCACGATCTGTTATCAAACAGCTTACAGCTTGAGTGCAGAACGCACCTCGGTCATGACCGCATCGGATATCTTTGAAGCCCTGGCACTGCCATCCTGGAGCAAATTATCGACGAATTCAGGATTTTTCGCCAATTCAACCCGTTTTGCGCGGAAGGGAGCCAAACGCTCGTTGAGACATTCGGCCAGGATCTTCTTGCACTCCACGCAGCCGATGGTGGCGTTGCGGCAGGCCGGAATGATCTCATCCCGTTTTTCCTGCGGCACATAGATGCGATGCAGATTAAAGGCAACGCACACATCCGGATCTCCCGGATCGTTGCGACGGATGCGGGCCGGATCGGTCATCATCGACTTGATTTTCTTGCCGGTTTCCTCGGCCGTATCGGACAAATAAATTGAGTTATTATAGGATTTACTCATCTTGCGACCATCAAGGCCAAGCAGCTTGGGGGTCTCGGTCAGCAGCGCGGCCGGTTCGGGAAAGACCTGACCATAAAGATGGTTGAAACGCCGGGCAATCTCACGGGTGATCTCGAGATGTGGCAACTGATCCTGCCCAACCGGCACCCGGGTGGCTTTGTAGAGGATGATATCGGCCGCCATCAGCACCGGGTAGCCCAGGAATCCAAAGGTGGACAGATCCTTGGTATCCAGGTTCTCTTGCATCTCCTTATAGGTGGGACAACGCTCCAGCCAAGAGACCGGCGTGATCATGGAGAGAATCAGATTAAGTTCGGCATGGTGCGGAACCAGGCTCTGCCGAAAAATGACCGACTTTTCCGGATCGAGTCCAAAGGCCACCCAATCCAGGACCATCTCGCGGATATTGTCCCTGATGGCCGCCGTATCGGCATATTCCGTGGTCAGGGAATGCCAGTCCGCCACAAAGAAGAAACAGTCCAACTGATCCTGTATGCGGATCCAGTTTTCCAGAACACCGTGAAAATGGCCTATGTGCAGACGCCCCGTAGGCCTCATCCCACTGACAACGCGTTGTTTCATCGATCAAAACTCCTTGAACATCGTGCTCCCCGTAAGCATCCGGAGGCAAATAAGGTATGAACAACTCCGATTAGCGCATCATCAAACGTGTAACACCGAGCACAAGTCCGCTTTGAGGACCTGCCAGCAGGTGGACTGCGACGTTCAGCACCGGAGAAATCACATAGGAAAACAGGTTGGTAAAGAAAACCAGTACGATGATGATCAGCATGCCATAGGGCTCGATCCGGGACCAGGCAGCCGCTTGGCGATAGGGCAGCAACCCGACAAGAACCCGGCCGCCATCCAGCGGCGGCACCGGAATCATGTTGAAGATTGACAGTAACAGGTTGATGTAGACGGAAAATGCCAGCATCAGCACCAACGGTTCAATAACAACCGTCAATGGAGAAGACGAAGCTGGATTTCCGAAGTTCACAACCGCCCGTAGCAACAAAGCCGAAATTGTCGCCAGTATCAAATTGGTAATTGGCCCGGCTGCCGCAACCCAGATCATGTCCTTTTTGGGGTTGTGAAGGTTCTCATACACCACCGGGACCGGCT
>JACAAY010000055.1 GCA_013377095.1 Desulfuromonadales bacterium | reverse complement strand
ACGACAAGGATCCTTTCTAACAGGAACGACGAACAGAAAAAGACTACGCCCCGGATATCCAAGAAAATCCTGAGGTATTTCCAAATTGGTTTTTTCATTTTCTTATCACCCAACGGGGTGCCCGGTTGACCGGCAATAGGCCGTTTCTATGAGTGTGTCCGAAAGACAAGGCTTGAAAATACATTTATTACCACACTACCCTTGAGTGTAAAATCAATTTAATAATATTCCCAATAGAGGGGAGTTTCTCACCGTTCCCCGCCGCCTAAAGTAGTCGTATTCCGGGCAAGATGATCTAGATACATCGGGGAAATTGGCATTTTTAAGCCAGTTTACTTTTGTTGACATTATACACTTCATTGAAATTATTATTGTTTCAGCAAAAAAATGCCTCAAGGTTCCCAGGCAACACCCGATATGACTAATACACTTTCACCGAACCCGGCCATTTAAAAGACCACCGCATTCGGTAATCTCCCCACGGAGAGTAGTTTCCAGAACTTTTTTCGGTTCTCGGAAGTCTTATCCCTTACCACTTGAAACAGCCAAGGCAGGAGTTTGCCTAAATTCTGTCTCGCATACAAAAAACACAAAACCAACCTGTCAGGCACAGCCCAACGGGTTTTTTGTTGTCTTCTTTGTTCAGCCTGCCAACAGATCCATTTTACTGTTGAACTTACCCCACTGATTGAACCTCTTTGTGTCATTCCGTAAAAAACAATAACAACGCCAGAATGCACCGAAATAACCGACAAGCGGGCCGGCCTGGTAATTTTTACTGTTAAAGCTGTAGTGCGGAACGACCTCCCACAGATGAACGTAATATTCCCCTTAGAAGCTGACAAAACTGAGGAACATCCTAACGACCTGTGGCCATGACTCAAGGAGCATAGCCACAGGCCAGGTTTCCCTCCTCTTCATTGAACCTGCCGGGTAATTGAGGCACAGCGCCCTTGATTTACCCGAAGACCAGCCAAGCCTGCGAACAACGACAATAATCCGTCATCTGCAAAACCGTACTCATCCAATGGATGAATTGCGTCAGCAGTCTTGTTCGCAGTTGAAACCAATGAACTTAGCCGCCGTCTGGAGTGGACAGAGCGTTCCCTTCCAGGCGTGTTCCTTCACCCGCACGGGGTCGGGACTTCGTGGCCAGGTTCATAACGCTACAGTCGCGGTTCTGAATCGGATACAGATCCACACTGTGATCATCTCATCTTGTTTTGTCGCCGCCAGGCGTTGGCCGACAGGCCATATCCCTTTAAGCGACATTACAACGATCTTTGCTGTTTAGCCCGTCTCTTGCACGCAGCAGTGACGGAGCTTTTTTTTGCTCCGCTACTGCGAAGTTAGCAAGAGACGGGCTGAACCCATCGCGCGAAGCGCCATTCTGTCTGGGTTTCCAGGCACTGCACAATCCTTAGCAAGATTCGCCGGAGAGCAACTTGCTAAAACCTTCCTTCCAATTTATTTGCTGGTCTCCCCTGTAGAAGTTGTTCCGTGCGGATGTCCTATCGGGTCATCCGTTCCCGCTCCGGCCTTGCCGGTGCCATTCCTGTTGCATGCCGCGGTGTGTAAAAAGGTGTGGGTCTGCGTAAGCAGATTGGGTCTTTCGCTTAACGCACCGATTCGGCGGTCACGGTCGCCATTAAAACAGCAACGAAAGGAGAAAAAACATGGCAGGAAAAAAGGGAAGTCTGATCCATCAGGCAAGGCAGGCAATTGGAAAACTTTACAGCAGGACTCACAGCGAAAAAAGCACAAAGGCGCTGCAATCATCGCTTAAAACAATCACGAGCTATCTCAAGAAAGAATACGGTCTACAGCGAATTGAGAATATCAAGCCGCACATGGTCCAGAATTTCTTCCAGGCACGGCAGGAAGCGGGCATTTCTCCATCTCAGCTCGGCAAAGATGCAACAACATTTCGGCTGTTGGCCGAACGGATTGGGAAACAGAATATCGTTCCGCGGACAAACCCGAAACTGGGTTTCTCGCGCACCACATCAGACCGGATGCAACCAAAGACACTTGACCGTGCCGCAGCAGAAGGAATCCGCGCCCGACTGGTTGAACGATATGAAAAAACCGGCAGGCCTGAGGACAGGGCACTGGTCGCGGCATACGATTTACGAGCAGCGTTTGGGCTTCGGGCCGGGGAATCCATTTCTGCTCATTGTAATGGAAATAAGCTGGAAGTCGTTGGCAAAGGGGGGAAGTTCCGTTCATTGCCTGCGGTGACAGCGGAGCAGAAGCAGGCGCTTGCGCAACTTCAGGCAGTGTCGAAGGAGATCGGGAATGTGAACGGCAAGCTGATCCCCCCGGAACTTTCTCAGCAACAGATGTACGACCACCAGCGAAATACCATTGCGGCATGCAATGGCACCAAGGCGGCCAACACAAACATGCATGCCGCGCGGCACGATTACGCCCAGCGAGAGAAGGCTGCCGGGGTTAGCGACAAACAGCTCTCAGAGGCCCTTGGGCATGGAAGAGAAAACGTTGTAGGTCATTACACCCCCTAAACAGTTCATTTTGAAGTCATAGATCGAACCCCCGCTGGGCTTTGCGCCCTGTCGGGGGTTTTCGCGTTTTGGGACCACCGGACAGGGTCCTGATCTAACCAAGGAGGGCACAATTCCAAACCAAGCATAAGAGAACATCATGGCTAAAGATCAGAAAGACATTTCCGGCAGACCGAAATTGACAGAGGAGCAACGGCTGACCCGCATTTGCTCAATTTTGAGCATCGGGATTATGCGGCGTATCCATGCAGAGAAGACTACAGGGCCGGCTATTGAAATTGACGGAGGAGTCAATGTCACACGTCAGGAGTTCTCGTAAAGTTCATTTGAAATAAATATCATGGTAAACCAAACGATCATCTGATACGCTTCCAAACAACAAGGGGGAAGATGATATGGCTGAAATTCTGGACAACGAAAGAAAATGCGCTCTATACGTTCGTGTATCCACAGTTCATCAGTCTGACGAGGGTGAGTCGCTGGACGAGCAGGCAAAGACGCTGGAAAACTATTGTGCGTACCGCAAGTGGCTGAATATCAGAGTTTACCGCGAGGAAGGATTTTCCGGGAAAAACCTGAAACGCCCGGCGTTTCAGAAGATGTTGAACGATATCAATACGGGGAAAATCAACACAGTTATCGTGAAAAAGGTCGATAGGCTATCCCGCTCAATAATTGATTTTGAACATGTCTACACGAAGTTCCAGGAAAAGAATGTCGACCTGATATCAACCCAGGAAAACTTCGACACCTCCAGTGCCATTGGACGCAGTGTTATCCGGATCGTCCTGGTATTTGCACAACTTGAAAGGGAACAGACATCTGAAAGAACCATTGATGTCATGGCCTACAGGGCAAAACAGGGAATGTTCAATGGAGGCTACCCCCGACTTGGCTACGACATCGACGCTGAAAACAAGGGACTGATTCCATGCGAGAACGAGATACCGGTCGTCAAGGAGCTGTTTTCCAGTTACATAAGACTTGGTTCCTTGAGCGAAACTGCAATAGAAATGAATTCAAGAGGATTTCGGCTTAAAACATGGACTACCAAGAAAGGAATTACGCGGGGCGGTGAATCGTTCCAGAAAACGAATATAAGCCGCATCCTTAATAACCCGGTGTATATCGGCAAGATAAGATACAAGGGTGCTCTTTACGATGGGCAGCACAGTGCGATTATCAGCGATGATCTGTTCAATGCAGTCCAGGGAATCCTCAAGGCAAACAATATAAGCAAGACAGGCTACCGGCAGGCCGACAATACGTTCCTTCTCAAAGGGCTGGTACGCTGTGGCGTCTGCAAAACTGCCATGGCGCCGAGTTATGCCATGACCAGAGGTAAAAAATATTTTTATTACCGTTGCAATACGGACAACGACCGTAGCAAGACAAAGTGCCGGATCGGCAGTGTTCATGGGCAGAAAATCGAAACGCTGGTGGTGAATGAACTGAAGTTCCTGGCGCAAGATCCGCGGATTATAGAAGGTGTTGTGGAGAATGCCACCAAGGACCAGCGTGTCAGGGCAAAAGAGCTTACAGCCAAGCGGAAAACTGTTCAGGATACGCTGAGTCAGGTGGATAAAAAAGCAAAGAACCTTGTCGATGTTCTCAGTGAAGGTGGCGCGACAGGCAGCAGTTCGGGATATCTCGTAAAACAGATTGAAGAGCTGGATGTTCAGGCTCGGCAGCTGCGGGAAGAGCTGGAATCTGTGAGTTTTGAAATCCATGATTTGGAAAACAAATTTTTAAGCGCAGAACTCATCAAGGAGAACTTCAAGGTCTTCAGGGACGTTTACGATCATCTCACCATCGACGAAAAATATGACCTGTTGCATCTTCTGATCAAAAAAATTGTCTATTATGAGGAACCGGAAACCGATGCGGACGGAAACAAGATTGGGAAAATAAAAATGGACCTATGGGAATTGCCCCCCATAGATCCATCTAAATTAAGCCCGGCAGATGATTTTGCCGAGCGTTACGTTTGGCTCCCCTTCACGGACTCGAACCATGGACAAGGTGATTAACAGTCACCTGCTCTACCAACTGAGCTAAAGGGGAATGTGGTTCACCTGCACGGCAATGTTGCCTTGCAAATGATGATACTGCTCTGAAAAAGTAGATGAGTTAATTACCACAACACCTGTATCCTGTCAACATCAAATTAATCACAAACCTGCATTCATTCAGTATCGGATTTTTCTGCCGCCAAGGCTTGCTCCGCTTCATTCGATGATCATCCCCACCGCGATCCAGTTGGACTACCCCCTGCCGTAACAGCCGCGCTGCAAGTGACTCCCGCTACGAGGGCGTGAGCGACAATACTTCTGTAGGACTCAGACAGGCCCACATCCAAAACGGAGGCGGGCCTGTCGCGAAATACAGCCATTGGTTGGATCTATATACCCTCCACCTGATCAACCAGCAACTCCAGAGTATGCTTGACCTTAATGGGAGCACCATCCTGGTGAATACCGCCACCGATCTGCATGACACAACCGGGGCAATCCATGGCAACAGTGGAGGCACCGGTGTTTTTGATGTTGGTCAGTTTACGTTTCAAAATCGGGGCAGAGATCTCGGGCAGCTTGATCGAGTAGGAACCGCCCATGCCGCAACACATGTCGCACTCGAACATCTCAGTCAGCTCATACCCCGCCTTTTGCAGAAGCTCGCGCGGCTGCTCGAATACCCTCAACGTCCGTTTGAGATGACAGGAATCGTGATACGTCAGGGAGCCAAGTTTCTTTCCCTGTTTCAGGGTCAGACGCCGCTCGTCCACCAGCTTTTTGACCAGTGTCGAAAAATCAACTGCTTTTTCAGCGAGTTTTTTGGCCTGAGGCATCCATTCGGTCTGACCAAGGCTTTCAAAGGTGCTGATGAATTCATGCTCCAGGGCCACCGTACAGGTCGGACAAGCCGACACTACATAGGTTACATCCTCTTTCAGCAGCGCCCTGATGTTGTCCACGGCATTGTTTGCCGCAACCTCATAGGCGCCGTTGTAGCGTGCGGGCGCTCCGCAGCAGGTCTGCTCCTCGGGAAAGATCACCTCGATGCCAGCCTTGTTGAGGATCTTCACCAGCGAAACCCCCATCTCAGGATAGGCAAAATCAATCAGACAGCCGGCATAGAAAGCGGCCTTCTCCTTCAGTTTCGGCTGTTTAATCTTCTTGAACCTGTCCCGGAACGGTTCGGCGGCTATGGCAGGAAGGCTGCGCCCCTCGGTGAGCTCAGACAGGAAGAACGGGAGATGGCGGATAAAACCGCCCGAGCTGAATGGCTTGCCCGAAATCGAGGCCGCACGCAACATGGTATGGAAAAGTTTGCGGTTATTAACCACGCTGAAAATGGCCTTCTGGGTTAGCGACTGCCCCTTGTCCACCACCAGACGGCGCCTGATTTCCATAATCATGTCCGGGATATCCAGCTTGCCAGGGCAAACCTCCTTGCAGTTTCCGCACTGGATACAGAGCCCCTGGATATCCTCAGAGTTCTGCAGCGCCTCAAACCAGGCGGTCAGGATAGTGCCAATGCCGCCGGTATAGACGCTGCCGAAGACATGACCTCCCACAAGGCGGAAGATCGGGCAGACATTCAGACACGAACCGCAGCGGATGCACTGCATGGCCTGCTTGAACTTGACATCTGCCGCCATCTCCGTGCGGCGGTTGTCCATCAGGATGATGTGCAGCTCCTTCATGGACCCGTCGGTGTTTTCAACCGGACCGGTAATGATGGAACAGTAGCTAGTCAGCAGCTGGGCCGTGGCACTGCGCGGCAAAGCGGTCAGTATCGGGACGATGTCATCAAACTTTTCAACAAACTTCTCGATCCCCACCAGTGCTATGTGAATTTTTGGGAGTGTTGTAACCATCCTGGCATTGCCTTCATTGGTTACCAGTACGATACTGCCGGTCTCGGCCACGGCCAGATTGCCACCGGTTATGCCCATGTCCGCTTCGAGAAATTTGGAGCGCAGCTCATGGCGGGCGACCTCCACCAGCCGGGGGATGTCGGTGGAAAGGCGCTCGTGAACCTCCTTGCTGAACAGTTCAGCAACCTCTTCCTTGGTCATGTGGATGGCCGGCATGACCATGTGGGATGGTTTCTGGCCGGCCAACTGGATGATCCACTCCCCCAGGTCGGTCTCCTTGACCGACATGCCGTTTTTCTGAAGGAAGTCGTTCAGATGGATCTCTTCACTGGCCATGGACTTGGACTTGACAACGGTTTTGACGTTGTTGTCCTGGGCAACCTTTAGGATGTACTGTTTGACCTTGTCGGGGCTGTTCGCCAGATAGACCTTGGCGCCCAGGGCTTCGGCCTTATTCTTGAACGAGGCCGCCAGCAAGTCAATATGGGAGGCGGCATAGGCCTTGCGGTCGGCAATGTTCTGACGCAGCGCCTCGAAATCGATCCCTTCATATGCCTTGGTGCGGTTGACCTTATATGCTTCGGAAAACTTTCCCAGTGCCGTGGTGAGCGTTTCGTTGTGGACAGCCCTGCTGACTGAATCCTTGAATTCTTTTTTCATGAATGTGCTCCTTCCAACTCATCCACAAAGACGATAACCAGCCTCTTCGGTCCATGTACACCGATGGTCAGCACACGCTCGATGTCCGCAGTCCGGCTCGGCCCGGTTATGAACGCTATATATCTGCTGTTGGCGGGGTTGATCTTCTTGAAGACGGCGGGCTTGCCGTCCAGTATTCTGTCCGTACCGATAAGGGCGATGTGAATGGTCGAAAGCGTTGACACGAGGCGCTGTTCAATGGCGGTCTGGTCTGTGACCAGCGATCCGGTGTCGGTCAAGGCATAGCCAACCTCGCTGATCCCCACCAGGGAATCCGCCGCCAATTCGCGGGAAACTTCAAACTTGAGCCCCGGCGCCTTGCCCTGCAGCAATACCCTATCCACACCATTCAGAAACGGCCCCTCGGCCCACAGGGCATACGCCTTGGGAGCATCGGCCACGCCTTCCCGGTTCAAAAACGTGACAACAAAATCCAACGCGTCGTTTTTGCTTCTGAAGCGATGGACTTCCGCGCCAACCCCCTCTGCCTTTGCCTTGAAAAGATCGTACATATCTTTAGTCTCCTTTTACGTCGAGTAACAGTGTTCCCAAAAGAGCGTTATAAAAACAATAATCTGCTTAAATACAAAAAACAATAGCTCCAAGCGTAATTATTAGCACCACAAGGGTAATGTGGTAATTTGGTATTACCACTATTGCTATCATGCTGATATTTCGCTTCATTATTACAGAGGGTGGCGTCCACATCTGGCATGACCTATTACAGACTGGACACGCCAGCGCCCACTCGGGCAACCACCGGCAACGCTGCCAATTGTTGCTCAATTGTCACACACAACCACGCCTAGATAGGCTATCATGCTCTCATTAAAACCAGGAACGACATCCGCATTCAGATTTGGACCATGCAAGTGCTGCAGCGATGACCGCCTTACACAGTAATTGACAATGAGTGGACTGCTTGTTGTGGGAATGGGGAATTTGTTGACAGACAGCCCCCCCCATGCGGGGAGGCCTGATCAATCTGAACAACCGGAGGTACAGGAAAAATACTGGGGATTATCGTAATAGCTGCGTGGCCTGACGGACACACAAACGTTAGATAAGCGGGGATTTATACTCGACCAACTTAACGGAATAGGCGCCTTTTTTCCCGCTTCCCTCCTGGCGGGCAATCATGACACCAACATCATCGACCCTGATCCAGCGCCGGCATTTCTTGTTTTTGTCTTCAAAATCAACCACCCGGAATGTGTACGTCTTGCCTCCGACATGGAGAGCCTCACTGCGCACCCAGGTGTAATGGCGAGTCACCACTTCAAGGGCTTCAAAATCCAGCAGACGCACCGTCATCATTTCGCCCTCCCGTTTCATGTGAATCTCCGGGCACTCCACGGCGGTGTAATCATAACGTTCACGCGGAATGGAAAGAACTCGGGACGTGTTCTGCTCGGTTACCTTGAGACGAAAAGCGTTATTTTCCAACGCTCCCTCCACGGTAACCGCGTTCCCGTTTTCCTTGACGGTGCGCGAGTAGCGCAAGGTGCCGCCCTTTCCCACAACGGCGTCTTCGTGATTGTCAAGCAGATAAGAATGGACCAGGAAATTGGCAGTGACTTTGGTGGTGTTGGAAAAGGTATAGATTGCGCTATCTCCGTTTCCTGCCAGAGAACAAACAGCTGTGGCCTCACCTATGCGAAAACCATGGGAATAAACAGCAAACCGGGACTCTCTGGTATCGGAGTTTCCTCCCCACACACCCGATGACAGGAACGCCCCAAGAGTCAATGCAAGCAGACACGCAAACAGATACTTCATGGTGGACTGCGGATTTTTCAAATTGCTATCGCCTATCGCAAGGAATTTCATATCAGGTAGTATACAGCAAGTTACTGGTCGCTGAACAGTACTTATACACGTAGTTAAGCACAGCTCCCGAGGTAAAAATGAGAGACACCCCCCTCACTCCCTTAACAAGTTTTTAGTTTCATCCGTTTAATGAAAATTAAACTGCTTTATTTTTGCAAACAGATATGTTCATATTCCAACTTTATTGACTTTATCGGCGATTACGCCACTTTATGTCATTTCATGAGCATCACGGGGAGGACGGCTTGTTGCGGGTACCAGCAGCAATTCTTGATTCGATAGAATCACTCCATCTGCCACCTATTCCACAGATATTATTGCGTTTTTTGCATCTTGCAGACGATGACAGCACAACAATATCCGATCTTGCCGCGCTTGTCGGCCAAGACCCGTCACTGAGTGCACGCATCCTCACCGTTGCCAACTCTCCGGCAGTATGGCGCGGAGTTGAATCAAAAAGTCTGACACAGTGCCTTGTAAATCTTGGCACCCGCCTCTCACGTACCCTGGCCGCCTGCCTTATCGTACAGAATTTTTTTTCCCCCACCGTCGACAAAGACCTCTATGACTTCAGTGGCTTCTGGGGGCACTCCTTGCGGCTTGCCGAAACTGCCAGAGCCATTGCTACCGAGATCAATTACTCCGATGTTGAAGAAGCCTATTTGGCTGGTCTCCTGCACGATATCGGTCAATTACTTCTGCTGGGGGGGGTGGGAAATCGATATGGCGCCCTGCTGGCGGCAAGTCATGATGAATCAGCTTTACGTGATCTGGAAAATCAGGCTCTTGATACGGACCATTCCGTAATCGGAGCATGGCTGGTAGATCAATGGAGGCTGTCATCTTTCATGGCAGATGCGATCCTCTTCCATCACAAACCGGCGGATGAGATAGTAACCGCCGACACCCTGAGTCAAATTATCTGGTCGGCCCACGTGCTCTGCGAGCAACTCCCCCTACAAACAGCCGCGGAGCCGGTTCACACGGCAGAGCTTGCCGCGGTCAAGGCCATTGCGGGAATCGAAGCGCCAGGACTTTATGCACTTTGGAAACACTGTTCCGATCGCGTTGTCCAAATTGGCGAGGCGCTCGGCATCCGTGAAACAGTCGATCAGAAAACTTTTCCCACAACAACAATGCCATTGGAATCCGCACGTCAGGAACCGAACAACGGGAATCCGTCCTCGTCCCCCATGGAAGATATCGTACGGGATATGGCACTGATGCAGTCTTTGCAGCAGGACCTCCTCTCACTCGGCAGTGAAGAGGAGCTTCTTGTAGAAGTGCGTGAGGCCGCGCGAATTCTGTTTGGCATAGGACACATAGCTCTGCTCCTGGTGCAACCGGACACGGCAGTTCTTGCGGGAGCGAATATCGATGGCCAGCCAATAATGCTGCAACAGCTCGAAATACCACTTGATCCCCCACAGAGTCTGGCGGCAACCACCGCTCTGGGTAAAATGCCACATTCCACATTTGCCCAGAGATTCCCGGCCCCGGTCTCCCTTGCAGATGTCCAGATTACCCGGATACTGGCAAGCGAAGGACTCCTGTACGTCCCCTTACGAAGCCCCAAGCAAACTATTGGTGTCCTGGCCTTTGGAATAAGCGCCGAAAAATACGGTCGCATCCTGAAACAACTCACCTGGATAACAAGTTTCGGGCAATTGGCTGCTATCAGCATTGAAACCTGGCGTGAGCTACGTTCCCGTGAGCAGCGGTTGGAAAGCGCGGTATCCAAACGGTACGAACTACAGGCTCGACGAGTTATTCACGAAGCCAGAAACCCCCTCAGCATCATTAAAAACTACCTCAGCATCGTCAAGAAAAAACTCCCCGACACCGACGTGCTGCATGAACTGGACATACTCAAGGAAGAAATTGATCGTGTCGCAGTCATACTGCGTCAAATGAGCAGCCCCGTTGAGGCCCCCTCCGCGAGCGGTTCCCTCGACATTAACAGCCTGATTGAGAGTATGTTTGCGCTTTATGGTGACTCACTTTTCACAAACCGAGGCATCGCAACGGAAACATACCTGGACCCCAGTCTCACCGCCATCGACTGTGATCGCGACAGCGTCAAACAGATCTTGATAAATCTCTGGAACAACGCATCCGATGTAATGGGAACCGGCGATTGTTTTTTCATCTCCACCCATGCCGATATCAATCAAAATGGTCGCATCTACATAGAAATCAGGCTGAGCGACACCGGTCCCGGCCTGCCCCATGATGTCATGCAGCATCTCTTCACACCACTTGACCCCAATAGGCGTCCCGGCCATTCCGGCGTTGGCCTGTCCATTGTGGCAGGGCTGGTGGATCGACTTGATGGGCGCATTACCTGCCAGAGCACTGCCGGACGGGGAACATGCTTTTCAATCCTTCTACCGCGCCAAAAGGGCTAATCGTGAACAGCTTGACCCCAAAAAAAATGGAGCAACTAGAGTGCTGGGACGAGCTTTTGCAAACCATTCTGATTGTTGACGATGAACAGCGTATGCGATCGAGCCTGCGGACTCTTCTTGAGGGCAACGGCTGGGACATACTGGAATGCAGAACCGGTGCTGAAGCGGTCACAACCATGAAATCCCGCACGGTGGATCTGATCCTGCTTGATATCAATCTGCCCGATATTTCCGGACTTGATGTCATGGAGTGGGTCGCCAACAATAACATCTCAACCAGCGTCATCGTTGTCAGCGGCGATGACAATATTGATTCCGCCATATTTGCCCTGCGAAGCGGAGCGGCGGAATATGTTCGCAAACCGTACGAACCGGAAGAAATCCGCCGCAAAGTCGAAAACATCCTCTATCGACGCCACCTGGAAGCCAGTCACTCCCTGATGACCTCACGCCTTGAGCATTCTGAACTGATGCACCGATTCCTTGTTGAAAGTTCTCCAGATCTTATTTTCACCCTCGACCACTCGGGCTGTTTTACCTTTATCAATGGCCGGATCGAATCACTGTTGGGATACACACGTGAAGAGTTGATCGGAGCCTGCTACGAAAGCATTGTTCACGAAGATGACATTGAAAAGGCCCACTATGCCTTCAATGAGCGCCGTCGAGACAGCAGGGCCACAACAAACCTTGAAGTTCGCTTGAAACGCAACAATAACTGCTACCGCAACTTCAAGAATAACTCTATCGTGGTCATGATGAGTTCCACTGGAATCTACAACGACAAATGTCCCAGTAAAGAGCTTTACCCGCATTGTTTTTTGGGGACCTATGGCGTGGCCAGGGATATTACCGAGCGCAAAATTGCCGAAGAAACCATCGCGTTTCAAGCCTTTCACGATCAACTGACGCGCCTGCCCAACCAGAGACTCTTCAAAGATCGGTTGGAGGTGGCAATCGCCCATTCCAAGCGGCATGGCGGCATGGTGGGGGTCATGTTCATCGATCTTGACCGCTTCAAAATAGTCAACGACACCCACGGGCACGCTGCCGGAGATGAACTTTTGAAATGCGTGGCCCATCGTCTGCGTCACTGCATGCGCGCGGTTGACACTCTGGCGCGCCAGGGAGGCGACGAGTTCACGGTCCTGCTGCCGGACATGGTTCACGCCGAAGACGCGGCCATCATCGCCCAAAAGATCCTAAATGAATTTAATCTTCCCTTTCTTGTTTCCGGGCAGACATTTTACATCTCGGCCAGTATCGGAATTGCCATTGCCCCGCGTGATGGAGATGACATTGATACCCTCCTGAAAAATGCCGATATCGCCATGTACAAGGTCAAATCCTGCGGAAAAAACAACTTCAAGTTCTTCACCCCGGACATGGATGTCTGCAATTACAAAAGAATCAGCCTTGAAAACGAATTGCGCCAAGCCATTTCCAACTCAGAATTTGAATTGTTCTACCAGCCACAGATTGATATTTCCGGTGTCAGGATCATTGGACTGGAAGCGCTGATCCGCTGGCGGCATCCGGCACATGGCCTCTTGAATCCAGGCGATTTTATCGATTTGGCAGAAGAAGCTGGTCTGATTGACGGCATTACCGATTGGGTGCTTGCCGAAGCGTGCCGGCAGTTGGCTCATTGGCAGAAAATGGGGTTGCGCAACCTGCGTATGGCGATCAACGTCTCACCGAAAGAATTCGAACGAGACGACATGGTCGAGCAAATTACGAGTCAAATACAGTGCAATCATCTTCCGCCAGACTCGCTGGAGATAGAGATTACGGAAAAAATACTTTTGAGGGACACTCCCAGTGTCATCCACAAGATGAGAATGCTGCGCGATCGGGGCGTACGAATTTCCGTTGACGACTTCGGTACATGTTATTCATCGTTAAACTATCTTCGCCAGTTTCCCATCAGCACCATCAAAATAGATCAGTCATTTGTTCGTGATCTTTCCGAAGAGCACCGCATCTCCCCCATTATTCAGGCCATAATCGGTATTGCCCATGGATTTGGTCTTCATCTGCTTGCAGAAGGCGTGGAAACGCGTTGCCAGATGAAAACTCTGCACGAACTCGGCTGCAACGAAATGCAGGGTTATCTCTTCAGCAAGGCGGTCTCTGCCCAAGAGGTGGAACACCTGATGCGTCGCGCCCTTTCACATATCCCACCACAACACGATGAGTTTATTGCACAACCGCATTTCTTCTCAAATATGGCGGCCCTCAACGGCATCCAGGAGCATTCATCACTTATAACCCCATGAAATACATCATTAGGATTCCCTTTCGCATCAGACCTTAAAAATAAACCGTATCAAATCGTCATTCATTAGCAAAAGAAAACTTCATGTAGAGCATTTAGTATCTTGACAGAAGTAAATTTTGTGAGTAATGATATACGGACAATTTCCTCTACGATAAGAGCAAACCCAGGGCAACCTGGGGACGCAAAGCCACGGATCCGACATTCAGGACAGCCGGGTTGCCGAAAAGAGGGCGAACATGATCTGATTTCACGCCCTTCTTGTTTTTTTAAGAAGGGCTTTTTTTGGGTTCATTCAACCCAGTAGAACAGCGTCACGAAACAAAACCATTTGCTTTTTGCGCTATCAAATCAACAAAAACTACCCGTTTGTTACAACTCAAGGTAGTACGCAGCAATCACAAGGAGGAGTTAATATGGCTGGCAAAATCTTGCAGATGATTGATTTTGTTCTCAAACAGAGAGCTGCAGGTAATCCCATGCTGGAAAAAATCATTAAAACCAAAATGATTCTTAAAGGCATTAACCCAAGCAAGTTCACTTCTGAGTCTGACGATGACCCTGAAATTTTGGAGCAACTAGAAGGGATGTCGATGGAACTTGGTTATCTCTGTCGTGAAGCAGCCTCGCCGGATTCCGACGATAACGATACATCATCAATTAGTAATTTTGCAAAAAAGACCCAAAAAATGGATATCATTTCTGCGTGTTCAACGAAAGACACTCTTGATGATATTACTAAAGATATATGCAGCCAATTCGTTCTTTTTGACACAAAGCTTTTACTCTTCTTCGCATCATCAAAATTTGCCCCTGAAGAAATCAGCAAAAAAATGCAGGAAGCTTTTCCGTCTGCTTTAGTTTTCGGCTGTACAACGTCCGGTGAAATTGCAACCGGTAGAATGCTGGATGACTCTGTTGTTGTCATGGGGTTCAACAGCGAATCAATGTTGGACGCTAAGATTGAGATTATTGAAGATCTTAAGGATCCTGAGGGGGTTAAAAAAGCATGTGATTCTTTTGCCGACCACTTTGGGGTACCTGTTGCCGAGATGGCATCACGGGAGTATGTGGGAATAATACTGGTTGATGGATTGAGCGGCGCCGAAGAGAGCTTAATTGAAAAGATAGGCGACTCAACAAATGTCGTTTTCATTGGCGGGTCGGCCGGCGATGATTTGAAGTTCAGCTCCACCCATCTGTATGCAAACGGAAAAACGTACACCAATGCGGCAATACTTGCGCTACTCAAACCCGGAGCGGATTTTACCTTTGTCAAAACCCAGAGTTTCTGTGATCTGGGCAAAAGCCTTGTGGTTACAAAGGCCGATGAAGCGAGTCGGGTGGTCTTTGAATTTAACGGTAAACCTGCGGCAGCGGCATATGCCGAAGCAATCAACACCACGGTTGATGAAGTTTCAAAACACTTTATGCACAATCCGGTAGGACTATTGATAGACGGCGAGCCCTATGTCCGGAGTCCTCAGCAAATCAAAGACAACGGCGCCATGGCTTTTTATTGCGGTGTCAGGGAGGGAATGGAGCTATCACTGCTCGAATCAACTGACATAATTGAAGACACCCGTAATGCAATCAACCAAGCCAAGGAAGAATCCGGAAGAATTATAGGCATTATTAATTTCAATTGCATCCTGAGGAAACTGGAGCTGAAACAGAAAAATTTGACAGCAGAGTATGGAGACCTTTTTTCATCTGCCACAACCATTGGATTCAGTACCTACGGAGAGCAGTACATCGGCCACATAAACCAGACAGCAACAATGCTTGTTTTTAAATAATTCAGACGCATTCACTGATTCGCAAGCTTGAGAGGGTTTTTTACGAGCTACATCCAATGATCGTTCAATGGCATAAACAGACTTTGGAGGATGACCATGGCTAAGAGTACAGAACGCTTAAATGTCACTGACATTAATCCTTTTTTGAAGGGAAGCCTTTCCCTGACAAACATTACGGACCTTGTCCAGTTTCTGGCCGCAAGCTACAAAAGCGGGATGATACATTTAACCAAGCATCCTGAGGGTATTGAGGGAAAAATCTTTTTTATGGCCGGAACAATCACAAACGTATCCACGGATACGTTAGCAGGACTGGACGCTCTTTCAGAGATTTTTAACTGGCATGAGGGTGAGTTTCAGTTTAATCCGGATGTCACTTCAATTGAAAAGAACGTTGGCTTTTCGGTACAGCACGCCATCATGTCAGCTGCTGTTTTGCACGACCAACGAAGTACCGATGCAAAAAAAGGAAGTAATTCATCTACAAATACTACAATCGATGTTACACCAGAAGAAAGGAGTACTGAAATGACAATATCTGAACGCGATTCAACTACGGTGATGAATGATTTATTGATGATTCCGGGAATAGACGCGGTTGTAGTGGTCGGGAGGGACGGATTCGTTATTGAATCCGCAGGTAACAGCAGCAGGGTCAACATTGATGAACTTGGTGCAGCTCTGGCCCACGCCAGTAATGCTATTGAGGAAATGGGAAGCGAGCTTAAGGTAAATGTTTTTCAGGACATGTTTATCGAATACGGGAAGGCGGTAATCATGTGTAAACCTATAGGTGACGCAATTGCTGCGGTTATAGCCCCTGACGCATCGAAGCTCGGCATCATCAGGCACAAATCTAAAAAATATTTTGAAGAGCTTGCCCTATTATTCTAGGAGGTATTGATTAATGTCACTAACATTGGACTTTAGTTTAGATAATGAAACCTTCCGTCAATATTTAAACGGGCATGCCGTAGTAATGCACTCCCATCACTATCTTGCGTTGATCACAAAACTGGCGGAAGACTTAAGCGACATCGGAGGCACTCAACTGCTCAAGGATGTTGTCGAGGAGAGCATGTGGACTGTTTTTAATGATTACGCACTCAAAAACGGTCTCACCACTCCACTGCAAAGATGCAACATCGGGAGAGAATATTATTCCGTTTACGGTCTGGGAAAATTGAAAGTGGGCGGCACCGAGAGTGGCGGCGAAGTGTGTCTGGTACGTTCACATATCGATGAGGGCTGGATTAAAAAATGGGGCCATAACACAAAACCGATAAATCATTTCACCTGTGGTTACATTGCCGCCATGTTCTCGGTTGCATTCAACAAACCGATAAAAAGCTATACCGTAACCGAAACGGAAAGCATGGCAGTAAATGGCACTGCAGGTACTTTTATCGTAACACTATCATGAAATAGAAGGAGCAATGCAATGACCGTAATGCGCGATACCGTTGTAAAGTCCCTTGCCAAAATCAATATCCAGGGGGATGAAGACGGATTGATACCGGAATACGACGTTCTGGTCAACCTGCTTCCCACCTCACTGTTAAATACATTTTCCGAAAAGATTATGGCCGCCGCACCACCTGAAAAAAAAGCAATGGTTGCGGATGGGCTTGTCAGGGCGGCCTATGAATGCGGATACCATACCGGGTGCGGCATCATAACGTCTGATGTCTTTAACGATGTGGTTCTTCCGATGGTAACAGAAGGGGAGAAGGATATTCTGCGGGGAGCATTTGCGGCCTTCACCGCCTGGGGGTGGGCCAAATCAGGAATTGTGCAGCTTAAGCCGGGTGAGAGGATGGTTATCCGCGCAAATGATTATTATGAAGCCGACAGCGGCGGAGAAGGGTTGCGCGCATATATGATGCGAGGCTTATGCCAGGCCTTCTTTGACTTGACCTATGCCGACCCGTATCCTGACGGAATGGATACCTATGTCTGCCAGCAGGTAAAAGGAATTGAAGTCGGCGACCCTCACGGAGAATTTGTTGTTACTAAGAAATAGTGTTGTGAGTTTTAACACGAAAATCAGACATTCCGCGGGCAGCAAAAAATGCTAAACACACAGGAGAACTGGATTGGCAAATATAATTTCAGTTATAAGTTCAAAAGGGGGTAGCGGCAAAACCACCGTTGCCTTGAACCTTGCTGTTGCATTAGCTGAAAAGGGAAACAATACGTTGCTGGTTGATATTGACCCTCTCGGAGCAATAGGTTTGTCGCTTGCAAAAAGTGACACGGAATGGTCGGGTGTAGCAGAGTATATTGTTGAGAAGTATCCCATAGAAGACGCCATCATCAAAACAAAGCTACCCTTCCTTTCAATACTGCCGAGAGGGCGCCTGGATCCTTTGGACATAGGTCTCTATGAAGAAGTGCTTTCCTCAACAAAAATTGTACAGGATATTCTGTCAAGCGTTGAAGACAGGTTTCGCTATATTATCCTGGACACTCCTTCCGGCCTGGGAATGGTTACCCGTTCGGCTTTGTCAGCGAGTCATTTCACCCTCGTCCCCCTTCAGGCAGAACCTCTCTCCCTGAGGTGTATTGACCAAACACTACGGGTGATCAAGCATGTTAAAGAGCATGAAAATACTCATCTGCAACTGCTCGGGATATTAGCCACCATGGTTCAACTCCATCAGGACACCTCGTTTCAGGTTATGAAATCAATATGGGGGTCATTGACCGGAGTACTTGAAACATATATTCCAAGGGCAGATGTGTTTTCCATTGCCAGCGAAAAAGGGTTGCCGGTTGCATTCCTGGGAGGAAAATACCCGCCTGAAGCCTTGAGATTTGAATTGCTCGCCACTGAAATTGAAAACATCATTCAAGAATTGGGTGGAACAACAGGAGAAGCCGATGGGCGACAGCAACGCGAACTCATATAATTTGCTCCATGCGCAACAGCTATTGGCAACGCTGACAAAAAAACAGTGTCCTATTCTGAAAGAAAACGTTTCAGCTGTAGAGACCTCTCCTTATGTGAGTCTAGCCAAACATAGACTGGTCAGACAGGTTGAGTCGAACAGGATATCTGAAAGCGCTGTACATGGTGTCACAGATCAAAAAAATGAAGAAACTCCTCCCCATTTTGATAGCTGGGATAGCTGCATCGCATGGTGCATGACCATGACACGCGCCGAAGCTGTTTTTGCTGTTGATTCGCAGGGGTTTGTCATCGCCTGTCGGGGGAGAGCACCAAGCCAGGGATATGAAGGAGCCGGAGCGGAATTGATCTGTTCGATTGAGCAATTGGAGCGGATAGCGCCGGACGCTGGTAAACTTTCCAGTGTGGATTTGGAGTTTGACAAAAAACGTCTGACCGGTTTCGTTGCCACCCAGGACGACAAGGAATTCTATATTGTTGGTCTCATTGCTCCCGAAGCACTGAGCAGCCAGACAAAACAGAAAATTTTGAATCAAATCACCGGCAGTTTACCAACCATGGATTAATGCTGAAGAAGCCCCACGCATCTTGCTGAGACGCATTCCCATTCTGAAGACAGCACTTACCTTCTGCTGTCTTCAGGTCCGCTGCTGCCATACAGGCAGCAGCGGACCTGAAGACCACACTCCCTCACTTTAACCCTTCCGCAAAAGAATTAGACAATGATATGGGCAAAATCGGCCACCATCCGCAGCCTTGCCGGACTATAGCCGACAAAATCTCCATCGATCTGGATCGGCTTGCGCCCCAGGATTTCGGCCTCCCTGGCCTGAATGCGAAACAGGTCATGGTTTGTATCAACACGCCCTGAAAACAAATTGATTGCCAGGCGCAGGTAGTCTCGACGCCGTACATTTTGTACGCAGACAATCGTAAATACCGGCGAGAACAGGTCGCATTCGGGAGCCAGGATAAAGTTGCCGCCATAACGCGATGCAGCGCAGACAACGACGCTATGGCAGGTAAGTGACTTTTCGGGTGTGCAGAGTGTGATCAAGGTGTGATCCCAGTTCAAGGCACCGTGGCCCGCCGAAAGTGCGTAGGCTCCCTGTTTCAGATGTCGCTTTGCAAATGGGCGTACATCCCTGACAACCGCTCCGTCAATGCCGATACCTGCCATAAGCAGAAAACGATGGCTGACATTCTCCAGCTCCAATAACCCCACCGGCAGCGAACGCGTCCTGCCTGCGATGATCCGCTTGATCCCATCCTCCACCGAGCAGATACCAATCTCGGCAGCCAAAACATTCGAAGTTCCCAATGGCAAAACCGCCACCGTTGCCCTACCGGGCAACAGGTTGTTTATGACCGCATTAACGGTTCCATCGCCTGCAGCGATTATGACAAGAGGTGTATCAACTGCAGCATGTATGGTATGACAATACGCAGGGACATCCCGAGGAGTTCTCACCTCGCAGAGAGTCGGCTGCAGACCATACCCTTTAAAACCATTGACGATTGAAGCGATTCGACCGGGATCGTAACGTCCGGATAGCGGATTTACAAAGAGAAAAACGTTCACGAGCGTGGCACCTCGGAATAGAATGTTGTCAATCGCATATGACTGTCCCGGCAAAAGGTTCCAGTAACAGACCGTACCGATGGCGCAACACACAAAATTTTCAGGAGTGTAGCCTTTCCCACATCCAGTTGCAAGGCCACCCTGCAGGAATCAAGCTTGATCCGGGGGAAAGAGCCAGAAAGTGTTTGACAGGCTGAGCAAGAGCATGTAACTGCAATAGCCCACGGCGCAAATTGATTACCCAAGAAGGAGATACAACCATGAACACCTGTTTTTGCGGAAGCGGCAAGGCCTACGGTGAATGCTGCGAACCGATCATACTCGGCGCACAGCCTGCCAAGACGGCGGAGCAACTCATGAGAGCGCGCTACAGCGCCCATGTCGTTGCCCAGATGGATTTTATTTTTGAGAGTATACACCCCGACTACCGCAAAGGGTACGATCATCAGGGCACAAAGGAATGGGCTGAAAGCAGCGAATGGCTGGGCCTTGACATCATCGACACAACAGAGGGGGGGCCGGATGATGAAACCGGCCAGGTGGAGTTTATCGCCCGCTACCGGGACAAGGGCGTGAACCATGATCATCACGAATGCGCCCAATTCAAGAGGAAAGACGGAGTCTGGCTGTTTACCGATGGCAACAGGGTCCGCCCCAAACCGCTGATCGTGGAGAAGGTCGGCCGCAACGAGCCCTGCACATGCGGAAGCGGCATCAAGTACAAAAAGTGTTGCGGAAAATAAGCCTTAGCCTCTGTGCAATGACGCCACCGATCCATGAAGATTGGCGGCGTTTTATTCTTTGATGGCCCGTCCCCTCATTCAGTACAGACCGGAAGAAATCTTCAGTTCCTGACTGGCACACACTTCCCCACCGAGAAACATCTTTTTATGGCAGGCTCCGCAATAGAGACCTTCATGCACCCGTATCCAGAGCACCCGGTTCTGGGTATCACACCAATCGCAACTCCACACGTAAAAATCCTCATCAATTCTTATCTTCATATGACCCCCTTTTTCCTTACGCTGTGTCTCTACTTTAGACCATAATTATTACAATAAGGTTGTGATCATAAAAAGAGTGTGTGAACAATCACAGAACAAGAGTGCCTGGCTCCCCCAAACCCCTTTCTCGACAAACTTCTACACAACATTTTACAAACTGGCACACAGTTGTAACATTGATATGTTACAAACACATGAATAGTCATCCCACACTCACCAAGGAGTTACGCATGAAACGGATCCTGATCATTGAAGACGAGAAGGACCTTGCCGAATTGCTCGCTTTCAATCTTGAAAAAGAAGGATTTGAAACCAGATGCGCCTTTGACGGTATTTCGGGCCTTGCCGCGGCCCGCAGCGAGTCTCCCGACCTGGTGGTGCTCGATCTGATGCTGCCCGGCATCCTGGGAACCGAGGTGTGCAAGGCGCTGCGCAAGGAGCCTGCAACCGCACGGACACCGGTGCTGATGGTGACCGCCAAGAGCGACGAGATCGACCGGGTGGTCGGCTTTGAGGTGGGCGCCGATGACTATATCGTCAAACCGTTTTCCATGCGTGAGTTGACCCTGCGCATCAAGGCCATACTCAGGCGTTCAGAGGTAGTACAGACACCCGACTCACCCATGGTGACACTGGGCGAAATCACCATCGACACCGAGCGCCATCGGGTAGTCAGTTCCTCAGTTGACATCGATTTGACATCCACGGAGTTTAAGCTATTAAGGTACTTGGCCGAGCGGCGCGGACGGGTCATCAGCCGCGATCAACTATTGCAGGACGTATGGAGCTACCATGAGGTTGGTGACACGCGCACCGTTGACACGCATATAACCAGATTGCGCAACAAGCTGGGGGCGCCGGGCGAACAGATCAAGACGGTGAGGGGTTTTGGTTACAAAATCGAGGAGAACTGATCCCATGACATTCCGCTGGAAACTGATGCTTTCCTATCTGCTGCTGATCCTGCTGCTGTCCGGCTCCTATTACCTGAGTTTTGACCGCAACGCACAGACCTATTTCCTGAATGAGAGCCGTGAGAGTCTTAGCAGCCAGACGCGACTTGCAAAACTGTTGGCGGAACAGGAATCCGATACGATGCCCGCGCAGCAACTGGCTGAGAAAATCGGCGCGGCGATCAAGGCCCGCGTGACACTGATCGATCGTAACGGAAAGGTAACAGGGGATTCCGACCTGAGCCAGGCCAGCCTTCATCAACTGGAGAACCACCTCCAGCGCCCGGAGGTCCAGGATGCATTGCGAACGGGAACCGGCAGTGCCATGCGCTATTCGGAAACTCTCAAGACCTCCATGCTGTACACGGCGCTCAGCTATGAAAGTAAAACTCAAAACGGCTTTATCAGGCTGGCGCTGCCGCTGGACAATTTTTCCAGCGCAACCGAATCCCTGCACCGCATGACCGCCAGTTCCGTATGCATAGCGCTTCTGGCAGCGCTTGGCCTCAGCCTACTTCTCTCCCGGATCACCTCGCGCCCGCTTCGCGAAATGGCTGCCATCGCAGCCCGTATCGGCAAACAGGGGGAGAACAGTCGCATACCGGTAACATCTCGTGATGAAATCGGTGCGCTGGCCACGGTGCTGAACGACATGGCCGAGCGGATTGATTCCCAGATGCATGGCCTGGCAACCGAGAAAGCGCGGCTTGACACCATTCTGCGCGGCATGGGCGAAGGTGTCATGCTTGCATCCTGTGATGGTGTCATCACCCTGGTCAACCCGGCGTTTCAAAATATGTTCGGGATTGGTGCAACGGTCGAAGGAAAAAACCTGATTGAAATTTCGCGCAACCCGGAACTGCATGCTGCCTTTCATGACTTGACCGTTTCGGGAAAGGAGCTGACCCGTGAAATCCGGATCCAGCCAGGCAACATTATTCTCCTGACCCACTGGGTGCCCCTGGCGGTGGACGGAAACGGTAGTGATCTTGTGGCGGTCTTTCATGACATCACCGACATGAAATTTGTGGAGGAGATGCGCCGCGATTTTGTCGCCAATGTATCCCATGAATTGCGCACCCCGGTGTCGGTGATCAAGGGTTACGCCGAGACACTCTTGCTGGACGGCGTACTTGCCGCGGAACCGGAACGGGCAACGCGATTCGTGGAGATCATCCATAAGCATGCCGAACGCCTTACCACCTTGATCAACGACATCCTGACCCTCTCCAGCCTGGAAGCCAGGGAAACGACGCTTGAGCTCAACGCAATGGATGTGATCGGTACAATCAATAAATCCTGCACGCTGTTGAGCGCCCATGCTGCAGGAAAGAATATCCGTATCACCAATGAGGTTGTCGGTGATCTGCCCCGGGCGCTGGTCGATCAGGGACGCCTTGAACAGGTCCTGGTCAACCTGATCGACAATGCTGTCAAATATACTCCCGATGGGGGCGAGGTCCGCATCTTTGCCGAACAGGTGGATACATCCATCAGGATTTCCGTGCAGGACACCGGCATCGGGATACCATCCAAGGATCTGCCGCGTATATTCGAACGGTTCTATCGTGTGGACGAAGGACGCAGCCGCGATCGTGGGGGTACGGGCCTGGGCCTGGCCATCGCCAAGCATATCGTCCAGCTCCATGGCGGCGAATTGACCGTATCCAGCGTGCCGGGCGCTGGATCGACATTTTCATTTACGCTGCGGATTGCCAGCGACAAGGTTTAACAAACTGTTTCCGATCCTGTAACACCACCGTAACATTTGTGTGCTAAGGTATCGGCCACGTCACACGACACGCACATATCTAAGGAGGATTTTATGGTTAAAAAAGCAATTGTCACAGCAGCGTTACTGGCGCTGTCGGTCGCATCGGCGCAGGCCGAAAAAACGCATGTGGATGCAAAGATCAAGAAGTACACCCCCACTGCCGGTGTTGCCGGCAACCTCAACAGTGTTGGCTCCGACTCACTCAACAACCTGATGACCTACTGGGCCGAAGGGTTCAAGAAGAAATATCCCAACGTCAACCTGCAGATCGAAGGCAAGGGCTCCAGCACCGCCCCTCCCGCTCTGACTGCCGGAACCGCCCAACTGGGTCCCATGTCCCGCGAGATGAAGGGCACCGAGATTGAGGCCTTTGAAAAGAAATACGGCTACAAACCGACCAAAATCGGCGTGGCGCTTGACTCCCTGGCCGTATTCGTCAACAAGGACAACCACATAAAATCCCTCTCCCTTGACCAGGTCGATGCCATCTTTTCCAAGACCCACAAAAGCGGGCACACCGATGTCACCACCTGGGGTCAGCTGGGAGTAACTGGTAAACTTGCCAACATGCCGGTCAGCCTGTATGGCCGCAACTCGGCTTCGGGAACCTATGGTTATTTCAAGGAGCACGCTCTCAAGAAAGGCGACTTCAAGAACACTGTCAAGGAGCAGCCCGGCTCTGCATCGGTTGTTGAAGGCGTTGCCAAGGATATCTCCGCCATCGGTTATTCCGGCATCGGCTACGCAACCTCGGGCGTGCGCGCCGTGCCTCTCTCCGAGAAGGATGGCGGTCCCGCTGCGGAAGCTACCTATCAAAATGTTCTGAACGGTAAATACCCCATGAGCCGTATGCTCTACATCTATGTAGCCAAGAAACCGGGCCAGCCGCTGCCCAAGCTAACTGAAGAGTTCCTCAAATACGTACTCTCCAAGGAAGGTCAGGAAATCGTCGTCAAGGATGGCTACGATCCGCTGACATCAAAACTGGTTGACGAGCAACTCCATACCCTGAAATAACCAGACCGTTGTATTTTCTCACCCCCTCCCCGTGGCCCCTCGGGGGCCGCCAGCGGGAGGGGGTTTTTCATGTGACGACACAATCCATACGATCCACAACCCTATGAAAACTAACATCACGGAAAAATCTCGGCGTCACGACCGGCTGGCCGAATGGTTCATCAAAGTCGGAGGCATACTGGTCATTGTATCGGTGGTCTGGATTCTGGTAATGATCGCACGGGTGGCGCTACCGCTTTTCTACACGCCCCATGCCGAAATCAGTTCCTCCTGTTCCCTGCCATCGCAGCTGAAAGACATCAGGATACTAACCAGCGGAAGCGACGACTCCCGGCAACGGGTTTTTCTGCTGGATGACAGCGGCTCATTTCACTTTATCGAAGCGACCAGCGGACGTCTGCTGGAGACACTCAAGTCGCCGGTTATCCCCACAGGCGCAACCAGGGTTCTGTCCGCGGACGTTCTTGGAAAAGCCACCTACAACCTGATCTGGAACAACGGCGCGGTCAGTTCCGTCACCATCGCCTTCACCGCTTCCGGCGACCCTTCCACCACGAAACCTGCGGTAACCGCGGCGCTTACCGCCAACGACGACCTTTTCTTTACCGGTCATGGTCCTGCTGAGAGAACTTTTGTCCGCAGGATAGAAGACAAGGGCGCCATGCGGGTCGACCAGTTGCCCAGCGGCCGTTTCAGCATACAGCACCGTCTGACGGAGAAGGATCTGCTGGGCAATCAATCAACCAAAACCGCTTCTTCCGAAATCGGTGACAAACTTCCCGGCGCTATTTCCGCGGTCATTCTGGATCAGAAGGGGCACTACCTGTACGCCGGAACGAAAAACGGCTGGGTGCTACGCTGGGATCTGTCCGAACCGGGCGCTCCACGGCTGATCGACACGGTTGCCGCTACCGGCGGCGTTGCCGTAACCGCGCTCAACCTGACACTGGGCGATTTTTCCCTGGCTATCGGTGATGCGCGTGGCGGCTATTCCGTCTGGTTCCCGGTCACCAGCGCCGGCAGCGGTCAGGACAAGCGACTGACCCGTATCCATACGCTCCCGAACCACCGGGGCGCGGTTGTGATGATCGCTCCATCATTTCGCAACAAATCACTGCTCTCGCTGGATGCCGCCGGCGACCTGCGCATCGACCACTCAACCTCTGAGCGGACCCTGCTTACCGTCGCAAAGAGCACGGCTCCGGTTCAACAGGCAACGCTCTCATCCCAGGGAACGTCCCTGACCGTTCTGGATTCATCCGGGACAGTCACGGTCTGGGGACTCAGCATCCCCCACCCGGAAATTTCCGTTGGGACGCTGTTCGGCAAGGTCTGGTACGAGGGCTACGACAAACCGGAATATGTCTGGCAGTCATCCGGTTCCAACGATGACTTTGAACCCAAGATGAGCCTCGCTCCACTGCTGTTCGGGACCATCAAGGCCACCGTCTTTGCCATGTTGTTTGCCATCCCCATGGCACTCTGCGGGGCACTGTACACAAGCCAGTTCATGGCGCCGACCCTCAAATCGTGCATCAAACCGGCGGTGGAGATCATGGCCGCCATCCCCTCCGTGGTGGTCGGCTTTCTGGCCGGACTCTGGCTGGCGCCGCTGGTGGACAAATCCCTGCTATCGCTGTTCACGGCCATGGTGATCGTTCCGGCGCTGGTCTTCATCTTTCTGCTGTTCTGGAAAAAGATCACCCCCGCTTCCCGCTTGGATCACTTGAGCCGTGGCAAGGAATTCATCATACTGATCCCGATCGTACTATTGGGCGTTTATCTCTCCTGGCGCCTGTCCGGCCTGGTGGAAGTCTCGTACTTTGCCGGTGACTTCAAACAGTGGCTGTACAGCACGTTGGGTGTGCGTTATGACCAGCGTAACTGCATCATCATCTCCATCGCCCTCGGATTTGCGGTCATACCGGTCATCTTTACCATTGCCGAGGACGCCATCTCCAATGTGCCGCGCAATCTGACCGCCGCTTCCCTGGCACTGGGCGCCAGCAGATGGCAGACCGCCTGGAGGGTTGTGCTTCCCTCGGCGCTGCCCGGCGTTTTCTCCGCGGTCATGATCGGATTTGGCCGGGCAATCGGCGAAACCATGATCGTCCTGATGGCAACCGGCAACACACCAATCATGAGTTGGAGCATTTTCAACGGTCTGCGGTCGCTGTCCGCCAATATCGCCGTCGAAATACCGGAAGCGCCCCTGGATGGTTCTCTCTACCGGGTGCTGTTTCTGTCAGCTGTGCTGCTGTTCATATTCACCTTTATCATCAACACCATAGCCGAGGCGATGCGCCAGCGTTTCCGCAAGAAATACGGACGGTATTAACCATGAAAACCTACCTGAAAACCGGTGAGCCCTATGTGCTGCTGACCGGCGCCGGCCTCGCCATCGTGATGATCATGACCATGACACTGATTGGAGTGGTCATGACAAATGGACTCGGCTATTTCTGGCCCCGCGAACTGGTGCGGTACGAACTCAAGGACGGCACAATCGCACTGGGCGAGTTGATGGCCACCGAGAAAAACCCCATCAACGGCACACGGCGGATCCAGATCAAGGTATCCAATCGCGATGTACTCGGTCAGGACTTCCGCTGGCTTGACGAATCGGAAATCGTTACCCGCAGCATTCCACAGGATGCAGTTCTGGTGGAGCGCAGGGAAAATGGCAACTATGTCGGTTTTCTGAAGAGTGTCCAGGCTGATAGACTTATTCCCGAAACCGCGAGCGAGCCGTGGCAGCGGCTCAGTCTTGCCAGGAAGGCCCTGACACCCCGGCTTGAGACGATTCAAAAATTGAAAGACAGCATGTCCGACCTGAATTTCAGTGCCGAACGCCTCCGTCTGAAGCTCCTCAAACTGGAATACAACGGCCGGCAACAGAACTCTGCATCAATTACGGAACTGTCCGCCAGCAGAGACGATCTCCTGACCCGCTTTAATACGCTCAACGAGCAGATGAGCTCGCAGCAGAGCGATCTGGGCCGTTTCAAGGCTGAGCTGGTCGATGCCAGCGGTGGCGCAAAAGAGGTGGCACTGACGGAAATCATCCGGATTCAGCGCCCCAATGCCATGTCACTGTTTGAAAAAACCGCCGCCTATGCGGGGCGCATCCGCGAACTGCTCCTGGATGATCCTCGCGAATCAAACACCGAGGGTGGACTGTTTCCGGCAATTTTCGGAACGGTGATGATGGTGCTGTTGATGAGCGTTTTCTCGCTCCCCTTCGGCGTCATTGCGGCGGTCTACCTGCGCGAATACGCCCATGATGGCCTGTTGACCCGCTTGGTGCGGATTGCGGTCAACAACCTTGCCGGTGTTCCCTCAATCGTCTACGGCGTGTTCGGTCTCGGCTTCTTTGTCTACGGCATCGGCGGAAGCCTTGATAAGCTCTTCTTTCCGGAGCGTATCGCAACACCGACCTTTGGCACGGGCGGCATTCTCTGGTCGAGCCTGACCCTGGCGCTGCTGACGGTTCCGGTAGTGATCATCGCCACCGAAGAGTCCCTTGCCTCCATTCCGCGCGGCATCCGCGAGGGTTCGCTGGCCCTGGGCGCAACCAAGTTTCAGACCCTGATTAAAATACTGCTTCCCATGGCAACCCCCGGCATCATGACCGGGTTGGTACTCTCCATGGCACGGGCCGCTGGTGAGGTGGCACCGTTGATGATCGTCGGCGTGGTCAAGTTGGCCCCAACCCTCCCCTTCGACGGCCATTTCCCCTTTTTCCACATGGACCGCAAGTTCATGCACCTGGGCTTTCACATCTTTGACGTGGGTTTCCAATCACCCAACGTGGAAGCGGCCAAGCCGATGGTCTATGTCACCACCATGCTGCTGATTGCCATCGTCATCATTGCCAGCAGCGTTGCAATCCATTTACGAACAAAGATGAGAAAACGGTACATAACCTCGAATTTCTGATATGAGTGGCAAGGAAACGACAATGACACACAACAGGGACGCAGCGGAAGCAATCCTGGCGGTAAAGGATCTGAACCTGCATTACGGCGATAAACAGGCGCTGAAAAGCATCAACCTCTCCATGGCCCGCAACCAGGTGACCGCTTTCATTGGCCCCTCGGGCTGCGGCAAATCCACCCTTCTGCGCTGTTTCAACCGCATGAACGACCTGGTCGACAATGTGCGCATCGAGGGAAGCATCACCTTTGAGGGGCAGGAGGTCAACACCCCTGACATGGATGTCATCTCCCTGCGCCGCCGGATAGGGATGGTTTTTCAGCAGTCCAACCCCTTTCCCAAGTCGATTTACGAGAACATCGTTTATGGCCTGCGCATCGCGGGTGTCAGCGACAGGGCCGTTCTGGATGAAGCGGTGGAGCGCAGCCTGAAAAACGCCGCCATCTGGAATGAGGTCAAAGACCGTCTGAACGACTCGGCTCTGGGGCTCTCCGGTGGTCAGGCGCAACGCATCTGCATTGCCCGCGCCATCGCCGTTAACCCGGATATCATCCTGATGGACGAACCCTGTTCTGCTCTGGATCCGATTTCAACCCTCAAGATCGAGGAATTGATTGACGAACTGAAAGAAAAATACACTATAATCATCGTCACCCACAACATGCAGCAGGCCGCCCGGGTATCGGACACGACCGCCTTCTTCTATCTTGGGGAACTGATCGAAGTGGGCTCGACAAAATCAATTTTTACCAATCCCGAAAAAAAGCAGACCGAGGATTACATCACCGGTCGTTTCGGTTAGCCGTACATACACCTTCACCCGCTTTGAGAGGAATATATGGAACGAGAACATATCAGCGCGTCCTTTGATTCGGAACTGGCCGCCTTACGAAAAAGCATACTTGCCATGGGTGGGAAGGTTGAGCTGATGATCGCCGGCTCGGTCAAATCGCTGGGCGACCGCGATTCGGTCCTGGCAGACAGCATCATTGCCATGGATCGTGAAGTCAACGGGCTGGAAGTTGCCATCGATGAAAAGTGTCTGCAACTGCTGGCCCTGCGTCAGCCGGCCGCCAGAGACCTGCGCTTCATCACCCTGGCACTCAAGATCGTCACCGACCTGGAGCGCATCGGCGACCAGTGCACCAGCGTGGCCAAACGGGTCAGGGAGCTCAACGAGGAACCGCCGCTCAAACCGTACATCGACATCCCGCGCATGGCTCACTGGACCGAGGTGATGGTCAAGGAAGCGCTGGACGCCTTTGTGCACGGCGACGTGGATCTGGCCATCAAGGTCTGTACCGACGACCAGGTCGTGGATGATCTGAATGTCCAGATTCAACGCGAACTGCTGACCTTCATGATCGAAGACCCCACCACCATCACCAGGGCCATCAAGCTCAACTACATTTCCAAATGCCTGGAACGGATAGCGGATCATGCCACCAACATCGCCGAGATGGTGATCTTCATGGTCAAGGGCAAGGATATCCGCCACACGAGCCCATAGGCGGGTTTGTGTGCCACTCGACAGCATACGGATCCATACAGAAAGAGCACATTCAGCTGACCGGCCTTTTTTCCCAAGAAAACGGCCGGTTCTGTTAAACATGGCGTCATACTAACCTCACTAGCTGCAAATTAAACGGCTGAATGGATACATCCCGCCATCATTACCATTGAACTCCCCTTTCAAAAACCGTATCATCCCTGCACATATAAAAAACTGAACATATGCATGCCAGTTGATCAGGGTCACATGCCGCAGCACGGGCAAACCCAACCAGCCTTATGTAGTTACCACGTACGCCACTGCAAAGAAGTTTACCGTCGTACACAACCTTCCATCCCCGTAATAGTTTTTTGTTTGCTCTTTCCTTTGCCTGCATTATAACCATAACCATGAAACTACCCACCCTGCGCATCGGAATCATCATCACCTGTATCATCGCCATCAGCCTGCTGCACTACCTGACGCCGCTGCATCTCCCCTACCTGCATGACATCTTCCAGCGCCTCTACTACTTCCCCATCATTCTGGCCGCGCTCTGGTTCGGCTTCCGGGGCGGACTGCTCTGTTCGCTGGTGGTCAGCATCGCCTACGCGCCCCACATTCTCTTCCAGTGGGGCGATGAGCTGGTGGTGGAGATCGAGAAGTACCTGGAAATTGTGCTCTACAATATCGTCGGCGCCGTAACCGGCCTGCTGTCCCAGCGTGAGCGGGAACGGAGTGTTGAACTGCAGAAGACCGCCCAGGGGCTAGAGGAATCCTACCGCAAACTGCAACGGCAGTCGGAGCGTATTCTGGCTATTGAAGAACAGTTGAGGCGTTCTGAAAAGCTCTCCACCCTGGGTGAGATGGCGGCGGTGCTGGCCCATGAGATCCGCAACCCCCTGGGTTCAATCCGGGGTACGGCCGAGATCCTCAAGGACGATTACCAGCCGGGCGATCCCAAGTATGAATTTATTGATATCCAGATCAGGGAGACCGAACGGCTGAACCGAGTGGTGGAGGATTTCCTGCGCATGGCCAAGCCGCAGCCGTCGGAGATGAAGCAGTGTTCCATCCGCGAGGAACTGGAGACCATCGCCACCCTTGTGTCAAATGACGCCAAAGAGCGCAAGGTCGCACTGATCCTGGAGCCTTCGGATCGCGAGACGCTCGTCAGGGGCGACGGGGAAAAGCTGCGCCAGGCTTTTCTCAACCTTGTCATCAACGCTCTCCAGGCAACACCGCCCGGCGGAAACGTAAGCATGTCAATCTCCGAAACAGATGAAGAGGCCTGCCGGATCGTTTTCCGTGACTGCGGCCAGGGGATCGATCCGGAAGCGCTGACCAGAATCTTCGAACCGTTCTTCACCACCAAACCTGATGGCAGCGGACTGGGGCTGGCAATCACCAAAAAGATCATCGAGGGGCATGGCGGAACGCTGGAGGTGGAGAGTGAGGTCGGACTGGGGACAACAGTCATTGTCAGCCTGCCGGTTCTGCAGATGGGGGAAGCAGCATGACACCTAAAATCCTGATCATCGACGACGACACTTCCCTGCGACGTGTTCTGGAATACAACCTCCAGCAGGCTGGTTACGAAGTGACCGCCGCCGCTTCGGGCGAAGAAGGGCTGCGCCTGTTCGCCGAAGTTTCTCCGGCGCTGGTAATCACCGACATGAAGATGCCCGGCATGGATGGCATGCAGGTGCTGAAAAACATCAAGGAGCGCTCGGCGGAAACTCTGGTGATCATCATCACCGCCTTCGGTAGCGTCGATATCGCCGTTGAAGCCATGAAAGCAGGCGCCTACGACTATGTCACCAAGCCGTTCAACCGTGACGCCCTGAAGCTGACCGTGGACAAAGCGCTCCAGTTCTCCCGGCTGGCAACGGAGAATAGACGTCTGCAGAGCGAACTGATTGACCGTTCCGATTTCCGTACCATTGTCGGTTCATCGCCAGGCATGGAAAAGGTCTTCGCCACCGTTCGCAAAGTGGCCGACAGCGAGGCATCGGTGCTGATCAGCGGTGAATCGGGGACCGGCAAGGAGCTGGTGGCCCGCTCGATCCACAGCCAGAGCGGACGCCGCAAGGGCCCCTTTGTGGCCATCAACTGTTCCGCCATTCCCCGCGACCTGCTGGAGAGCGAGTTGTTCGGCCATGTCAAGGGTGCCTTTACCGGTGCCATCAGGGACAAAAGCGGTAAATTCCAGCAGGCCGAAGGGGGAACGCTTTTTCTGGACGAAATCGGCGACCTGCCGCTGGAGCTGCAACCCAAGCTGCTGCGGGTGCTCCAGGAGCGGGAGGTGGAACCGGTGGGTGGACCCGGGCCACTCAAACTTGATGTGCGCGTGCTGGCCGCCACCAACCTGGACATGGACCAGGCCCTGGCAAGCGGGAATTTCCGCGAAGACCTCTATTACCGGCTGGCGGTCATTCCGATCCTGTTGCCTCCCCTGCGGGAACGGCGCGACGACATACCGCTGCTGCTCAGGTACTTCTGCACAAAACACGGCTGCCAGCAGGTGGTTTTTGACGCCCCGGCCCTGGCCGCGCTTTCGGCATATTCCTGGCCCGGCAATGTGCGGGAGCTGGAAAACATGGTGGAACGGCTGCTGATCATGCGCAACAGTGACGCCATCACCCTCGCCGATCTGCCGGAGAACCTCGGTATCCGGAAGCAGAGTTCCTCAGCGGGAGCCTCCGTTATCAACCTGCCTGCGGAGGGTTATTCCCTGGAACAGCTGGAGCGGGAAGTGGTGGTTGAGGCGCTGGAACGCAACGCCTGGAACCAGACCGCGGCGGCGCGTTTCCTGCGCATTCCGCGGCATACGTTGATCTACCGGATTGAGAAGTACGGGATTGCTCTGCCATCCAGGTAAACTGGAGCGCGAGACGTCCGCCTGTTCATCCTGTGCTCAGTCATGACCACCCGCAGAGCGGGTGGCTTGAGGAAAGCCCCTTGTATGATC
>JACAAY010000054.1 GCA_013377095.1 Desulfuromonadales bacterium | reverse complement strand
TCAACTATCTACGCAGGAAATTGGACGATGACTATCCCACGAAGCTGATTCATACTGTTCGCGGACAGGGCTACATGCTTAGAGAGGCATAGGAGTGCGATGGTTTTTCTGACTAGAATTATGATCTGGGATTTTATTCGAATTTGATTCATAGCATAGTGCCAGGGGACATTCTGACCACTCCACCACTTGCTGCGCTCTTTCTTCGGTTGCAATTCCGAAATCAAGTGTCACAATCAACTTATCAATGGATATACCTCTGCCTCGCATGCCATCCTCCTGCATGCGGGGCTTTTTTTGTCCAATGGGTCAACATTCTGGACGATCTTCAGAAGCAAGTACCCGAAGGCGGATACTAATCGGCACGCCACTGTAACTTGAAACTCAGAACAGTATGTGTGATAATCATTCCATCAACTGTTGTACTTTGCCCCGTGTACTACCTCCAAAGAATGCGGGGCCTTTTTTATCCCATATCCTGGACGTGTATCAGGACCAAAAGAGCGCGGTTGTTATCAATTCTTTTTCAGAAGCTTAAACATATCAATAGCCATAATTCCAATCATCACAGCGGATACCACACAGATAACAATCCTTCCCCCCAAAATCCATCCGCCTACAGCAGGGAAACAAAATTTCAAGCCAGCTATTTGAGGCATGCTATTATCTATTACAGACTTCATGACCACTTCCCTTCATTTTTTGAGAAATACATCAACGGTAATTTTCCATCTGCACAGTCGAACTCTTGGCCTCCGTGTGGTTGATCAGGTCAGTAGAAATTGCCGACCGGCTTTCAAATCTCATTTCATACTTTATGAATCGGCTCCCAAGCATTAAAACTAAAGTAGATTAGGGGAGACCAGCAGCACAGAACCAGCTGAAATCGTACCAGATGCTGTCAAACCGAATTATGAGAACCGGATTGCAATTTTGATCCAAAACAACATCGATGTTGATTTGCCATTCATTCAATAACTTGTATATACTTCGTTATGTGGCGGGTTAAGACGGACGCAAATGGCTAGTCACATTGAAACAGATCAACAGCGTCGAGTGACCTGTGGACAGGATGGCTGCAGGTTGTGGATTGTTTTCCTGGCAATCTGTATGTCAACTCCCGAAATTCTCGCACAAGTGAAGCCTTCCGATAGTATCAATCCATAAAATCACTGACAGAAACCATTTCAAGAAATAATACTCAGATCTCAGCACGTATAGCTTTGTTGTCCTTTGTAGGGCAACTCAGGGTCTTCTATGGCCTATCCTGAGTGATGGTTTTCTTGAAACGCTCAGAAAATAGTCGTCGTTTAAGAGCTGAACTTCATAATCCGGTCTTTCAGATCCCTTCCCACCTTGAAGGACGGCAATTTTTTGGGCTTCACTTCTATCTTAATACCAGTGTTGGGATTACGGCCAGTATAACCGCCGTACTCACGCATCTCAAAACTGCCAAATCCTCTGATCTCGATCCTACCCCCAGAAATAAGGGTATCGGCCATGCCATTAAAGATCTCCTGAATAATTTTCTCGGCAACGGCATAAGTTAGTTTCTTCTCGAAAGCGATTTTTTCAATCAATTTAGTTTTTGTCATCTGACACCTCCGCATCGTCAATTATTTGCTTGGACCGCTTGACTGCCTTGAGATACCGTTCAAAAGCAGTTGCGGAAGGTAGTTTACCATTGGTCATGGCCTGAGAAGCTTCCAGCAGCTCTTTCATGGCAGCAAGTAATTCGTTTTCACGTAAAATCATAGCTAACTCCCGAGAATATTGTGTTTTTTTACTAACACAATACTTTTAATGAGTCTACAGGTTTATAGCATTCAGTCTTCCATGTGCTCGATCTCTTTCCACACCAGATCAGCAAACTCAGGATGTACGTAAAGTGGGAAGAGATTCTCCCAACGATACCTGGAGAGAATTTGTAAGGCCTCCTTCCAACCAGTGACTGCGTTAGAACTGGATTGGAAATCAAATCCAGCGACATCACCCTCCGGCAACATATCGATCAGGGCGTTCGTCTGTCTCACGAAAAAGAGCCAATCCCCCTTTTCTATTTTCAGGCCGAACAGAGTTATGCGTCCGCCTTCGGCACCTATTTCAACGATCTTAATTGGCTTCATGCTCTCTCATCCATCAGACCTCTAAAATGAACATTCTGCTTGGCGTGCTTATATTTGCTGAGAAAATCCAACGGAGGAGCCAATGGCAGAAATGACGGTAGAGGAAAAGTACAAAAGGAAGGCAGCACTCTTGAAAAAAGCGCTTGCGGATGCGGATCGGATGGATGCAGCGGTCAGGAAAAAGACTGCAACTGCAAAGACAAAGCAGAAGCAAGAAAAGACCGATCAGAAGGACCAGCAGGCGAAGGAAGACGAAGCGGCAGCCACCCCGATGCCATTGGACTTCTGAAGAGCCACGTCTCAGCCTACGACCGCACCACCAAGTCGGGAGCCCAGGGCATACACTCGACGCAACAAATCCGGCACAGTGAGCCAAACAAAGGCGAAGGGTACTCCACATGATGAAACCAACAATCAGTATCCACGTAGTGACAACCGAAGGACCAGCAAATATCACCAGCGAGCAGGAATTTAATACGCTCGGGTCATACACAGTGACCGGACCGGGAGCCTCCATCGCCCAGGAGTGGATCGAAAACGCCTGGGGAGCATTTGGACACCGAGTCGGTTCCAACGCAGCACCATGCGACTTACACAGTGCGGCCATGGACCTGCAGAGCGAGCCAGAGGACAAAATCCGGTTCATGGGTGTGGAAGGCGACATACAGACATACGATAGCAGAGTGCCTACAGGGAGCCGACCATAATGGCGACCTGCTTCATACGCCCCAACGGGAACGGTCGGATTTGCGGAGACTCGTATGGGCTCGGACGCGCCAACTGTCCTGGAGATAAATAAAATGTACCTTCTGATACGCAAAAGCCAGACGTCGTTCGGCTTCTCGACGCCGAAGTATGAAGAGCAGCGATCGGTTCATGCCGGCAGGCGGGCGGACGGTTCATTACCAATAACCCTTCGTTTCCACGATTCAAAGAGCAATGCCGCCATCCCGGCATCGCACCCGAGGTCAACAGTTGTAGGGTGGGATGGCCCCTCCTGTTGACATCAGTCCCACCCTGCAGGGCAATCTGGGGAGCTTGCCGAATGGCAAGGGTCACTCCAGCCGTGTGCTGGGTGGGATAAATCATCAATATAATATTTTTCCACTCAAACGAATGCCGTAAGTGCCTTTTTACCCTGAGACATAAACAGAGAGTTAATAAACCGTGCAAACAGGTCGCAGACAATCGGGATGCTGTCGATTAACTGGTGACCATCATCCAGCAAGTGAAACTGGGCATTATTTTTCACTGCAAACTCCATAGAGTTAATGTAAGGCACAACCTCATCATGCAGACCATGCACAACAGAGATTTTACTGGCGCATGGCACAGGAAACTGTTCCCGGTATCCTTTCATTCCAAATGCTGGTGCCATGAGGAAAAGACCATCAGGGGAAAAGTGTTGTGAGGCTACTGTGGCCACATAACCTCCCATACTTGATCCCACAAGAATATTGATGCCGGCACTTGGCTTGAACTCACAGTAAAGCCGCTTTACCCTGCAATCCGGATCAGTGTCTCCCTCGTAATCAATGCTGACCACATTGAAGCCTTTCTCTTTTGCAACCTCGGCAAGAGCGATAATTTTTGCACCCCACGGGCCTGACTCTTTGCCATGGGAGAAGCAAACCGTGTGTCGACTGGGCCTCTTGCCGCAGACATTTTCCCATTCACTCCGGCTATAGCATTCCTCTTCCATGTTTTCGATCTCATGCCATACCAGATCAGCAAATTCCGGGTGCACATAGAGTGGGTAAAGGTTCTGCCATGGATATCTGGAGAGAATCTGTAAGACTCCATTCCAATCGGTGACTGCTTCGGAATTGGATAGGAATTCTAACCCAGCGACATCACCCTTTGGCAACATACCGATCAGGGCGCGCTCGTCTGTTTCACGAAAAAAGAGCCAACCACCCTTTTCTGTTTTCAGGCCGAACAGAGTTATGCGTCCGCCTTCGGCACCTATTTCAATGATCTTTGTTGGCTTCATGCTCGCCCCCCCTCATTTTCTTGTTACATCAACACCACATAATTCAGCTCATGGTACTTCATTTTCATCATCTCAAAAATGGCGTCCTCGGCATCATACCCAATGGTGGAACCCTTCGCAGAAAGAGCGATCATGAATAAGCGCAAAAAACCATCATGACTCAGCCATTCTGAAGCCTCGGCTTTGAAAAAGGTAATCCATGCATCCTCTTTTTCAGCATCGGGCAACGACGTTTCCTGGGCTACCAATCTGAACTGGGCAGCAATCAGATCGTGAGTCGCCTGGATAGTTCGATGGTCATAGTACCCTTCATCACGGAATCGTTCCCACACCTGGGTCACCTCTGTCCACTCCGGCGATGTACGATACCGTAACCGACGGACCCCTGCCATGGTGATCCACTCACGAAGCAAATCGTAATAGCACCCGTGTTGAAACATTTTCAATTTGTCGTCGCAATCCCCGTCAAAATACTTTCCGATGATCATGGAATAATCCTCCGCTCTACTTAAAGACGATTACGCAGAATGTTGGGCTGATTGATCTATTGACAATGACCGAGCGAGTAATTACACTCCTGAAAAGCATCACTCACTCATCTCACGGCCTGCTGTTAATTTTTTTGCATGGATTGCATGAAAAAAGTATATGGGGGCATTTTTGGGGGTGTCCGCGTAAAACTGGTCTTTGTAAATCCATGAATAACGCAGTGTTACACAATCAGTGTGTACCCGGCTCCGCCAACATAGTCTGTTACAGTTCAAAAAGCCCTGAGAAACCAGGGCTTTTTGTTTTGTGTGATCTTGAGGTGGTTGGCCTGTCCTGCGTCGTTGCCGAACAGATGGGTTTTTCTGAAATCAACGGTGTATCGGCCTATGTCGGGAATTACCTTTGTTATGGTGCGCATGTCACAGCTGTCCATGGCATTGTGTACATAGAGATCTTGAAATGAATCGCACCCGAACCTGCATACATCCTACCCAAAAACCTCACGCACGAGGCCTGCACGTTGTTGCGCTCTTTGAAGGCACCAAGGGTTTGCTGGTCCTCGCCGTGGGATTTGGACTGCTGTCATTCATACACAAAGATATCCACGAAGCAGCATTGCGACTGGTAAATTACTTCCACTTCAACCCGGCTAGGCATTATCCGCGAATATTTCTTGAGCTTATGGAACACATAACCGACGCAAAATTGTGGAGTTTGGCAATTGCCGCGCTTATGTACTTTGTCGTGCGGATGGTGGAAGCCGTCGGCCTTTGGTTACGAAAGACGTGGGCTGAGTGGTTCGCGGTTCTGACCGGAGGGATGTATATCCCGTTTGAGCTGTTTGAAGTTGTACGCAGGGTGACCTGGCCGCGAGTAACCGTGCTTTTCATAAACGTTGGCATAGTATCCTATCTGCTGTTTGTTTTGATCAAGAACGGTGAAAAGCGACGCTCCTAACAGCAGTCAGTGGAAAGGTTTGTTTCGGATACTAACGAAAAACCGAGAAGAGAGTGGTTCTGCGTCCAGGGCGATATAAGCCATGGATGTGTTTATTTGCTCTGAAAATAACATGTTTGGGAGTTATCCATGACACACAATGATATTTTGCGTAGGTTCCGCTATGCTCTAGACATCAGCAATACTACGATGCTCGAGATATTCAGGCTTTCTCAATACGAAATTGACACGGCAACCCTGCTTAATCTGCTTAAGAAGGACGTGGAGCCCGGCTTTCTCGAATGTAGCGCCAATGTGCTGGGGCATTTTCTGGATGGATTGATTGCGCTCAAGAGGGGACCACGTGAGACCACGGAGCAGACTGCTCCGGAGCTGACAAACAATGAAATTTTAAAGAAGATACGAATTGCCCTTGAACTAAAGGAAGAGGACCTGCTGGCTATTATGAAATGCGCCAATGTTGCCATTTCCAAGTCGGAACTGAGTGCGCTCTTTCGCGGCAAAGGGCAAAAAAATTATAAAGTATGTGGAGACCAGTTTCTGAGAAATTTCCTGCAGGGGTTGACAATCCGCTACCGTGGTAGTGGAAACAGGGAAGTATGATACCTTCGGCGCAATTCCCACCGGCTTTCAGAGTTTCAGCGGTTGGAGTTTGTGGCAGAAGAGACAGCGGTTTTTAGGGGGGTGGTTGGGTGGAAAGGGGACCTTTTGCTCAGTGTGGCAGGGTTCGCAATACACCTCCGCCCCCTTTTTGTCCGCTTTGAAGAATGCGCGCTTGAAAAAAGATGCCTCTGGGCCGGGTGCATTTTTATATGCTGCCCGGTAGGCAATCTGATGGGTACTGTCGTTGGGCACCAACTTTGTTTTTTCCTTGCCGCTGATAGAAATAAAAACAGAGACTACAGCGACAATCAGCCCAATAAACCACATGTCACGTTTATCAATTTTCAATGACGGTCTGTCCTGTACGGTAGGTGTTCAATCGGATTTGATCAGCGAGAAGTAAACAACAACACCGCCAACAACAACCCCAATGATGACAAATGGTACGATCGAACTGAGAGACATCTCCTCGCTGGGAGCAGGCATGGCAAAGCGCATGATGACAATCAGTCCGATCAGGGTGAACAGGGTTAACAGTACGGTTTTTGAACGTTTGATGACACCAAAAAAGAGCACGAGCGCAATGACCAGCAACACCATCGGGTTGGTGAAAATCTGCTGCAACGTGATGGTCTGCATGGTTGTTATCAGATTTGCCGTTTCAAAGGGACGCAGAATTTCGGTTGTTTTTTCGATCAGCTGCTGTTTGTCCATGTGGTCTCCACGGTAATACGCTGGTTAGGTGCGAAATAGTACGGCAAACAGGTATTCCAGGCAACAAAAATGAACAGCGGCATCTGTGTGCCCCGCACTCTAGCTCAGAAAACTCATGACCTTATCCAGGAAACCCTTTTTCATGGGGTGACTGTCATCGGAGCTATGTTTTGCAAACTCTTCCAGTAATTCTTTCTGTTTGCGTGTCAGATTGGTGGGGGTTTCAACCCTGATGATAACCAACTGGTCACCGCGCCCGTAGCCATGCAGGGAAGGGAAACCTTTGCCTTTCAGGCGATAGACTTTGCCGGACTGGGTACCCTCGGAAATCTTCATGGCAACCTTGCCATCCAAGATCGGAACCTCGATTTCGCATCCCAGTGAAGCCTGGATAAAACTGATCGGAAATTCACAGATGATATTGTTCTCTTCGCGTTGAAAGAGGGGATGGTCCTTGACGTTTATGGCGACATACAGGTCACCGTTGGGACCATTTTTGAGTCCCTGGCCGCCATCACCGGTGGATTTGAGCCGCAACCCGGTTTCCACGCCTGCCGGCACCTTGATGGAGAGCGTTTTGGTTGATTTGACACTCCCCTTGCCATGACAATCAGGGCAGGGATCGGTGACGATTTTGCCTTCCCCGTTACACTGTCCGCAGGTTTTGCTGACACTGAAAACACCCTGCTGATAGCGCATCTGGCCAGCCCCACGGCAGGTGGGGCACACCTTCGGGTCGGATCCCGGTTTTGAGCCCGAGCCGTTACAGGTGTCGCATCGTTTTGCAAAGGGAACTTCAATCTTCTTTTCAACGCCAAACGCGGCTTCCTCAAAGCTGATTTCCAGGTTATAGAGCAGGTCATCTCCACGTCTTCCCTGGCTGCGAGCGCGCCCGCCGCCGGAGTTTCCAAAGATATCACCGAATATATCGCTAAAAATGTCGCCAAAGGGCGTTCCGGCTCCAAATCCGCCAAAACCACCTCCAGAGAAGCCTCCGGCTCCTGAAACTCCGGCGTGACCGAACTGGTCGTATTGGGCACGTTTCTGGGCATCGGAGAGTACTTCATAGGCTTCGGTCATCTCCTTGAACGTATCTTCCGCGGCCTTGTCATTGGGGTTCTTGTCCGGGTGATACTTGATGGCCATTTTGCGGAATGCCTTTTTAATTTCCGTTTCGGAGGCGTTTCGATGAATGCCCAATACTTCATAGTAATCGCGTTTTTCGCCGTTTGCCAAAATCGTATCCTTGTAATGCAAAGAGCAGCGCATTTTAATGATGCGCTGCCCATTGCAGGTAATGTGTTGTAATATAACGTGTTAAGGTGTGGGGAGCCCGGTGGGGCGCCGAGTGCACCACTTATTTCTTGTCTGTTTTGACTTCCTCAAAATCGGCATCGACAACATTTTCGTCCTTGCCGGCTTCTTTCTTCGGCTGCTCAGAGGCTCCAGAGTCGCCATGCTCAGCCGGTTGCTCCTTGGCATACATCGCTTCCGCCAGTTTGTGTGCCGATTGCGCAAGTTCGTCGGTGGCGGTCTTGATGGCTTCGCCATCGTCACCTTCCATGACCTTCTTCAGGTGGGCGATCTTGTTTTCAATGTTGCCTTTTTCGACTGCATCGATCTTGTCTCCAAATTCCTTCAAAGACTTTTCCGTGCTGTAGACCATGCTGTCGGCATGGTTGCGTGCTTCAATAGTTTCACGCTTCTTCTTGTCTTCATCGGCATGGGCTTCCGCATCACGGACCATCTTCTCGATCTCTTCCTTGGAGAGTCCGCTGGAAGCGGTAATGCGAATTGATTGCTCCTTACCGGTTCCCAGATCCTTGGCGGAAACATGGACAATGCCGTTGGCGTCGATGTCAAAGGTTACCTCAACCTGGGGAATACCGCGTGGTGCGGGCGGAATGCCAGTTAGCTCGAAGTTGCCCAGGGTTTTGTTGTCACGTGACATTTCGCGCTCACCCTGCAGAACGTGTATGGACACGGCAGGTTGGTTGTCGGCCGCAGTTGAAAAGACCTGACTCTTGCGGCAGGGGATGGTGGTGTTCTTTTCGATCAGCTTGGTCAAGACGCCGCCCAGCGTCTCGATGCCCAGTGAGAGAGGGGTAACATCAAGCAGCAACACATCCTTTACGTCACCCTTCAGGACTCCGCCCTGGATGGCTGCGCCGATGGCGACAACCTCGTCAGGGTTTACACCGCGATTGGCGGTCTTGCCGAAGATTTCTTCCACCTTTTTCTGAACGGCCGGCATGCGGGTCATGCCGCCCACCAGGATGACTTCATCAATGTCGGATGCTTTCAGGCCGGCATCCTTGATGGCGGTCCGACAGGGGCCTTCCAGCTTTGCCAGCAGGGTGCCACAGATCGATTCCAGCTTGGCCCGAGACAGCTTCATGGTCAGGTGTTTGGGGCCGGATGCGTCAGCGGTGATAAAGGGAAGATTGATGTCGGTTTCCACGGAGGAAGAGAGTTCGCACTTGGCCTTCTCGGCAGCTTCCTTCAAGCGCTGCAGCGCCATTTTGTCGCCGCGCAGGTTGATGCCCTGATCTTTCTGGAATTCATCGGCAATCCAGTCGATGACCAGTTGGTCAAAGTCTTCACCACCGAGGAATGTGTCGCCGTTGGTGGACTTTACTTCAAAAACGCCGTCACCCAACTCCAGGATGGAAATGTCGAATGTGCCGCCACCCAGGTCGAAAACAGCAACCTTCTCTTCTTTTTTCTTGTCCAGGCCATAGGCCAGGGCAGCTGCGGTCGGCTCGTTGATGATCCTCAGGACGTTGAGCCCGGCGATCTTGCCGGCATCTTTGGTTGCTTGACGCTGGGAGTCATCGAAATAGGCCGGTACGGTTATGACGGCATCGGTGACGGTTTCGCCCAGATAGTCTTCAGCGGTTTTTTTCATCTTCTGCAAAACAATGGCGGAAATTTCAGGTGGGGAGTAACGCTTGTCGCGTACTTCAACCCAGGCGTCACTGTTGTCGGCCTTGACGATCTTGAACGGGGAGATGGCGATGTCTTTCTTGACCGCCTCCGTATCGAATTTCCGGCCAATCAGGCGTTTTATGGAATACAGGGTGTTTTCCGGGTTGGTAACAGCCTGCCGCTTGGCCTGCTGTCCGACCAGACGCTCGCCATTGTCGGCAAAAGCTACCATTGATGGCGTTGTGCGACTTCCTTCGGAGTTGGCGATTACAATTGGTTCACCACCCTCCATAATTGCGACGCAGGAGTTGGTTGTTCCAAGGTCGATACCGATTACTTTACTCATAATGTAACATCCTCCTTATCAATTCTTTCTGCTTTAGTAACGTTAGTCATCGTGGTAGCAAAAAACAAGGGCGTGGAAAAAAATAGTTCGCCTTATCAGAACCGGCCACGAAGCATATCATTCACGTTGTGGACGGTAACCGGTTTACTTGGGCGCGGTGGCGACCGAAACCATGGCCGGTCTCAGTAGCCTGTCCTTGAGCAGATAGCCCTTCAGGAATTCTTCCACCACCGTGTTGGGAGGCTGTTTGTCGGTCGGGATCTGTGTCATGGCTTGGTGGAAAGCCGGATCAAACGCAGCGCCGGCTGTTTCCAAGGGGGTGACGCCGAACTTCTTCAGGGCGGAAATCAGCATGTCGTTGGTCATCTGGACGCCCTCAACAAGTGCTGAAAGGCTCTCTTCGCTGGCATGGGACAGCGCACGCTCCAGATTGTCCACCACCGGCAGGATTTCTTCTATCAGTGACTTGGTGCCATAATTGAGCAGCTCTTCCTTTTCCCTGTTGGCTCGTTTGCGGTAATTTTCCAGGTCGGCACGTTCACGCAGAAACCGGTCCCAGTTTTCCCGGCACTCGGCTTCTTTTGCAGCCAGTAGTTGCTCCAACTGCGAAATACGTTCTTCAGGGGTGGCTGGTTCAGCGGTGGCGGATGTGTCGACACAGGGGAGTTCCTGGTCCGTTGTTGCTGCATCTGAAAGGCTAATGTCTACTGTATCGTTGTTTTTCATGGTTTCTGTGAGTCCTTTGCTTTTTTTGTCTGAGGAGGTGAAGGAAGGGCGAGATGTCAGCCATCATTGAGCAGGCGACTTACCATGCGGGCTGTATAGTCTACAATGGGAATGACACTTGAGTAACCCATGCGGGTGGGGCCAATGATGCCAAGCATCCCCACGGCGTTGTTGCCGGTTACAAAACGTGAGGTGATCAGGCTGACTCCGGCAGTTTGGCTCACGGGGGCTTCGGAGCCGATGTAGATGTGCACGCCCTCGGAAATCATGCAGCGTCCGAGAAGTTGCAGAAGGCGCCCCTTTTCCTCAAATGCGCGGAAGATGTCCTTCATCCGCTGCACATCGCTGAATTCGGGCTGATCGAAGATTCTGGACTGCCCCTCAAGAAATATCTCGTCCTGTTCCACCGTCACGGCCTGCTTGCTGATACGGAGAGCCTGGGACAGGAGGTGGTCGTACTGAACTTTTTCTTTATTCATCTCTTCCAGTATTCGTTCCCTGGCTTCGAAGATGGTTAACCCCCGCATCAATTCATTCAGATAGTTGCCCATCTTGACCAGGTCGTCCGGGGTGAAGTTTTCATCGGTCTCCACCAGTCTGTTTTGTACCGATCCGTTGCGGGAAACCAGAATTGCCAGAATCTTGCGGGCGCCAAGGTGGATGAATTCGATGTGACGGAATACATCGGACGTAATACTGGGCCCAACGACGATACCCATATAATTTGACAGGGACGAAAGGGTTCGGCTTGTTTCCCTGAGAATGTCCTTTGGTCCGGAGCCGCCCTGGCGGCATCTACGGAGGATCTGTTTCTTTTCTTCTCGAGTAATCTTGCGGAGTTCAACCAGCGAGTCGACATAGAATCGGTAGGCTTTTTCGGTTGGAATCCTGCCGGCAGAAGTGTGGGGAGAGGTCAACAGTCCAATCTCTTCCAGGTTGGCCATCACGTTACGAACCGTTGCCGGGGAGAGTGTCAGCGCGTGCCGACGAGCAACGGCGCTGCTACCGACCGGTTCGGCCGTAGCTATGTAATCCTCGACGATTGCTTCGAGTATCTGCCTGCTTCGAGACGAGAGTTCAACATCCATTGTTCAGACCTCAAAAAAATAGCACTCATGCCCCAAGAGTGCTAATTCTTTTCTGAATTTAATCAGTGGCCCCGCTTTTGTCAAGGGTATTTGGCACTCAGGCTGATTGTGGCATTGTCTTGTTATGCTATTATTAAGCATCATACGTGAACGGAACCTACGGATGTTTTTTGTAAAGGAGAAAACTCAGTAATGGTAGTCACTTCCGACCATCAACCCGTTGTCAGCGCGAGTCCGGATGTTGACAGCGGTAAAAATGTCAGCAGGCGGCAACTGGTTAACAAGCTTAATTTTATTAATTTTCAGGATGAAACCATTGTTGCTCACTTCAAACACGCACGCTACGACAGCGGTGTCTCACTGCGGGTCAAGCCTCTGCCGTGCGCGGGTGAACAGCTTGAATGCAGCTGGTCGGTTACGAATGATGCTTCTCAGCTGTTAAAGCAGTGCCACTTCGAATATCTGCTCATCCCGGATGGAAAAAAATACTTTCTTGTTATTCCCAAGCTGCTGAGCATGGATGATACCAGAATCAGCTTTATTCTGCCTCTGAATGGCCGGGAATTCAAAATAAGGAAAATTGAGCGACACTACTGCAAGGGGATCACTGCCCGATTTACCCAGAACAGTGTGATGCTCAAAGGTATTCTTGCCGATTTCACCCCAATATCGCTGCGCATTGAGGGGAAAACCGATCCACCCGAAGCTCTCCGCTGGATTAACCCGGAAGTTCCACTGAATCTGCATCTCTATTCCGGGAGCAGACTGCTCTACTCGGGTGAGTGTTTCATCCTGCGTCAGGGCGGCAAGGGCGATACGGCCTCCTATGTCCTGAAAACCGAAAACAACAGCATACAGAGGTTCAAAGAGAAAAAGTATCGTTGCGACCGGCTGCAGCTGGTTCCCTCACCCAATATACTTTTTGAGCACCCCTTTACGGGGAAAACCATTAATCTGAAAGTTGCCGACCTGTCCGGTTCGGGATGTTCAGTGGAGGAACATGAGGAAAACTCCGTACTGCTGCCGGGGATGATGATCCCCAATCTGCAACTGACATTTGCCCATGGGCTGCACATAACCTGCACGACCCAGGTTGTCTCAAGAAACTGTATCGAGGAAAGCGGAGGGGATACGCTGGTTAGGTGCAGCTTGGTTTTTCTGGATATGGATATCCATGGCCATGTCAAGCTCATGTCCATCCTGCATCAGGCAGCTGATAAATATTCATATATCTGTACGGAAGTGGATATGGATGCCCTGTGGGACTTTTTCTTTGAAACCGGTTTTATTTACCCTGAAAAATATGCCTTTTTCCAGGTTGAAAAAGAGGAAATAAAAAAGACATACGCAAAACTATACGGTGGTAACCCGCACATAGCCCGGCACTTCATCCATCAGAACAGGGGTACTATCCTGGGACATATGGCCATGGTGCGTTTTTACGAAAACTCCTGGTTGATCCATCACCATGCAGCCAGGAAAAGCGCGTCGCTCAAAGCCGGTCTCACGGTTTTAAGCCAGATCAGCCATTACATAAATGAACTTCACAACCAGTATTTTGCTCATCTGGATTATGTATACTGTTACTTCAGACCGGAGAACAAATTTCCTAACCGGGTTTTCGGTGGATTTGCCAGTCAGCTCAATAACAAGCGCGGCTGTTCTCTCGACAAATTCGCTTATTTTCATTACCATAAAACTATAGTCAATCAATCGGAAATGTGTCGTCCCTGGGAACTGTTTGAGTCATGTGCGGCTGATTTCGAAGAACTCGGCAACTATTATGGCTATGTTTCGGGAGGGCTTATGGTTGATGCCAGTGACCTGCGCCCCGATCGTGTCAACGATCCCGGGTTGGCAAAGGAATATGAAAAGCTTGGCTTCAAGAAGGAACGCTACGCTTTTTCCCTGAAAAGAGAGGGAAGTCTCAAGGCTATGGTGCTGGTAAATCTTACCGATGCCGGATTCAATATGGCAAATCTTACCAATTGCGCTACGCTCATGCTGCTGGATGAAGACATTCCACGAGGTGTTGTTGACGCAACTCTGGAACAGGTGTCCGGGAAACATTATGGCCATGAAATGCCGGTCCTGCTCTATCCATTTTCCTATGTTGAAACGAATTCGTATCCGTATGAAAAGAGCTATATGCTTTGGATATTGAATTTAAATTATTCAGATGATTACTTTAAATATTGCGACGGTTTATTCAAGGGAAGCGGGAAGACGACGTGATGCTGGGTGGGGAGTGAGGAGTGTATGGAATCCCAAAAAATAATCGATCGTCCCCTCTATAACAGCAGGATAATTGATTCATACATACGGCTGATCAAGCAGAAGTATTCGCACGTCAATATCAGCGAACTGCTTGAGTACGCCGGAATGAAAGAGTATCAGGTGGCAGATCAGGCTCACTGGTTCACCCAGGAGCAGATCAATCGCTTCTATGAAAAGCTTGTTCAGGTTACCGGAAATACAGCGATCGCCAGGGAAGCCGGTTTGTACGCCGCATCCCCCGATGCTATCGGAGCCATGCGTCAATACATTCTCGGATTGGTCGGCGCCTCGAATGCCTTTGAGCTGTTAAGCAAGGCTACTGAAAATTTTACCCGTTCATCACGTTACGAATCCCGGAAACTATCATCCAACAGGGTCGAGGTTATTGTTACTCCGCTGGAAGAGGGGTTGGAAAAATCCTTTCAGTGTGAGAACAGGATCGGTTTTTTTGAAGCAATCGTTACCATTTTCAATAAGAAAGAAAATGGTGGGCACCGTCTCCCCGAAGTTCAGCATCCGGAATGCATGTTCAAGGGGGGCAAGGTATGCAGGTATGTCATTACCTGGGAAAAAAGTCTCTCTGTCATGCTGAAGCGGTTGCTGGGGGTAGTAACTGTCGCGCTTGTTATCCTCAACCTCGTTCTGCTGTTGACGAATCAGTGGTCGGAGCTGAAATTTATATTTCCCGTCAGCATCTTTATCGTTCTTATTTTGGTCATTGCCGCGGACAAAAGCGAAAACAGTGAGCTGAAAAAGAGCCTTAACAATACCAGGGACTCCAATGAGAAACTGATCGAACAGATTGATATCAACTACAGCAATGCCCAGATGACAAACGAAGTTGGGCAGGTTCTCGGCGAATGTACGAAGACCGAGGATATTCTTGCCAGTGTTACCCGGATAATGGAAAAACGGCTCTCCTACGACCGGGGCATCATTCTCCTGGCAAACCGTGATCGAACCAGACTCGAGATGAAGGCTGGGTATGGGTATGCTCCTGACAGGGTTGAAAGTTTCAATCAATTGTCGTTCAGCCTGAATGAGCAGGAATCAAAGGGGGTCTTTGTTAACTCGTTCCGGGAGCAGCGCCCGTTTTTGATTAACGATCTGAAGGATATTGAAGGGCAACTCTCACCTCGTAGCCTGAATATTGCCAGGGAACTCGACAGCAAGTCGTTTATCTGTTGCCCGATTGTCTGCGAAGAGACCTCAATCGGAATACTGGCGGTGGATAACGTGAAAACCAAGAAGCCGCTGGTCCAGAGCGATATCAACCTGCTGATGGGGGTCGCATCGGTAATTGCCATCAGTATCCGGAACTGCGAACTAGTAGAGGCGCGTCTGCGCCAGTTTCACTCTGTTTTACATATTCTAGCGGCCAGTATTGATGCCCGCGATTCCCTCACGGCCGGACATTCTGAAAAGGTCACCGAGTATGCCCTGGCCATTTGCAATGAACTGGATCTCCCCTCCGAGTACTGCGAAGTCATACGTGTGGCTTCATTGCTGCACGACTACGGCAAGATCGGCGTTCCTGATACCATACTGAAGAAACCCGGACGGTTGACCAGAGAGGAGTATGAAGTCGTCAAGACCCATGTGGACAAGACGTCCGAAATACTTTCGCAGATAAACTTTGAGGGGATTTACCGGGATGTGCCCGAGATTGTCAGTGCGCACCATGAAAAAATTGATGGCAGCGGTTATCCAAGGGGTATCAGGGGAGATGCCATTCCGCTCGGTTCACGGATCATATCGGTGGCAGACTATTTTGAAGCGGTTACATCCAAGAGGCACTATCGCGACCCCATGCCGGTGCATGAAGCCTTTGACCTGTTGCGGCAAGAGAGCGTCAGCCACCTTGAGGGAAGAATCGTTGAGGCACTGATAGCATGGTACACCAGATCAGCCCCCGCCGGCCCGCTGGATGAAGAACTGTCCAGGAAGACAGGAGGGGGCCTGTTTGTTACGCCACTGTAATGCTCCCCATTACTGGATCGTCAGGTCAGTGGTTTGCGCCCCCGGCAGGCGATCAGCGGAGTGTAGGTAAAACGGCGCGGGTCGGCAAAAAAACGTTTGAACTCCTCCAGAAACTCCCCGAATCCTCCCTCGTACTCATGGAATGGATAGCCCGAGTTCCGGGCAGCCACTTCCACCTTCCGGGTCCAGTTGTAGGCATCCACGTTATTCAGTGTTCCGTATATCAGGTGATGATAGCCCATATCGACGGTAATGTCCTCAAAACCGAGATCGTAGAGGAAAGAATAGAGCTTTCTTCCGGTAAAGGGATCGAAGTCATGCATTTTTTCCAGGGCATCCATGATGCCGAAGATGGCCAATTCCAGCCGGGGGGGGAGACCGTAGTGATTCAGGCAGTTGTGGTCCAGGTCGATCAGGCAGAGTATGCCGCCGGGATTGAGAATGTTAGAGAGGTTGTCTACGATATCAAGGCTTTTTGAACGGTGATATTCGAGCACAAAGCGGACCCAGATAAAATCAAACGTGCCCAGATCGACAAGGGGTTGGTAAAAGTCCTTCCGGACAAACTCAATGCCCTGCTTTCCGTAATGGGCGGTGGCATGACCGATTCTCGTTTCCGATGCATCAATGCCGACAATCGTACCATGAGGCTGAACCAGTTTGTGGAGGAATTCGGTTGTCTTGCCCGAGCCGCAGCCCACATCGGCCACCCGCATCCCGGGTCGTATTCCTGCCCAGAGGGCTTGCCTGTTCAAGTCTTCGCTTCCGGTCTTGAGGTCAAGGCGAAGGGCTTCTTCGTCATGTTCCATGATGTAGTGCGTTGTCCCCATGCATGACTCCTTGCAGCTTGATTGATATGATATCAGGCCGGTAACGGTTGCAAATTGATAATAGTGCACAATACTATGATCTGCGTGTCACGAAGTATGACGGTTATCGGTGTTTTGTCAATACGGAGAGGAGGCCTTATGGACTGCTTGAAATTGCGGATAGTGGAGATAACAGTGTGTTGCGTGGTTGCCGCGTGTGGCTGGACCACCGCTTATGGTTCCGGTTTCGGAATCTTTACCCAGAGCGCATCGGCCCTTGGGCAGGCCGATGCGGTTGTTGCCCATGCTGACGGTCCTTCGGCCATTTTTTTTAACCCTGCCCTGATCAGCAATCTGACCGAAACCAATCTGGAAGTGGGGACAACGCTGATTTTTCCCCACCGGGAGTATAAAGATTCCGCTGGCGTGGTGAACCACACAAAAGACTCGGTATTCTATCCCAGCAGCTTCTATCTGACCCATGCTTTCAACGACAGGATCAGCGCCGGTTTGGGGGTTTTCAATCCCTTTGGACTCGGTACGGATTGGGGAACGGAGTGGCAGGGGCGTTACCTGGCCACCAAATCGGAGGTGCAGAGCTACAATATCAATCCGGTTGTTGCCGTGCGTATTACCCCGTTTCTGTCCGTGGCCGCCGGTTTGGATATCGTGCTGCTGGATTCGACTCTGGAGAGCAAAATTCCTACTCTTGCAGGGGATATCAGTCAGAAATTCAAGGGTGACGGAAATGGGATCGGCTATAACGTCGGTATTTTTCTGAATGCGGGACATGGTGTGACCCTGGGGGCTTCATATCGCAGTGAAGTAAAAATCGATATTGATGGCAACGTCAATTTCATCGTTCCTTTGCCCGCATTGAGCGGATTGTTCCCTTCTGCCAATGCCAAAACATCGCTGACATTGCCGCAACAGGTTTTTGCAGGTGTCGCCTATCAGGTAACCGACAGCCTGGTTCTGGAAACCGGCATGCGCTGGGAAGACTGGAGTTCCTTCCGGGAGTTGAGGATTACCTTTGATCAGCCGGTGGCAGGCGCCTTTTCCGCAAGCGCTCCCCGGGACTGGCACAGCACCTTTGCCGTAAACGCGGGTGGCACGTACAGGGTTAATGACGTTTTTTCGCTGATGGCCGGGTATCTCTACGGCTGGAATCCGGTGCCGGACAGCACCTTTGAACCAGCCATTCCCGATGCTGACAGCCATCTGTTTTGTCTGGGAGGGAAAGCGCGTTTCGACAGAATAACGGTTGGTCTGGGGTACGCATATCAACTTCAACGCGGACGAACAAAGACGACCAATCTGTATGGATCTGTCGCCAACGGCTCGTTCGAAGCTGACTTGCATCTGCTTGCCATCAGCCTGGGCTACCGGTTCTGACGGTTGACATCCTGAGGATCGCCACGGGGCGGGCGAGAGTGGCGGGAAGCGTCAAGAAATGTAGCCAAATGGCTTGCTTCGGTCCTGATAATAGGTTTATACTCCGCATTTAATCTGCATCCCATTTAACACGGACAAGGGAATATCATTTATCGTGTCGTGGCGCTCCATTGGCATATTTGATTCGGGGGTCGGCGGTCTGACAGTCTTGCGTGAAATCATCAAGACCATGCCCCAGGAGGACACCATCTATTTTGGTGATACGGCCAGGGTGCCGTACGGCACCAAGTCACCCGAGACGGTAATTCGCTATGCTCATGAAATAACTACATTTCTCGTGAGGCGCGATATAAAGTTGCTGGTGGTGGCCTGCAATACCGTTTCGGCGGTGGCCTTGAACGGGCTTAAACGACATTTTCCCATCCCGGTGGTGGGGGTGATCGAGCCGGGTGCACGCCGAGCGGTCGAGGTGAGTCGGGGCGGTCGCATTGGAGTCATCGGCACGTCCGGCACCATCAAGAGTAGCGCCTATACTCGCGCCATTAAGCGGTTGGACGCCAATCTAGAGGTGCTGACCCGCGCCTGCCCGCTCTTTGTGCCCCTGGCCGAGGAGGGGTGGATCGATAATCAGGTTGCCCGTCTGACCGCCCAGAGCTACCTGCGGGAGCTCAAAGAAGCGGCTGTGGATACCCTGGTGTTGGGGTGTACCCATTATCCTCTGCTGAAATCCATTATTACCGAGACCATGGGGCCGGATGTCACCCTGGTTGATTCGGCTGAGGAAACTGCCCGCAGTGTGGTCGAGATCCTGTCAAAAAAGAAGTTGCTGCGCCCTGGCACGGAAAAGGGCAACCATCATTACTTTGTCAGCGATGTCCCCGCAGCCTTCATTCGAGTGGGGAACCGCTTTCTGGGTGGCCGTCTGGGGGATGTATACCAGGTGAACCTGGATAATGAGCAGGAGGAAGACTGAGCTATGCCGCCGGTACGACGAAAACGGAGTTCCATAAACCTGCTGGTTCCGTTTCTGATCATTGCCCTTGTGTTTGGGGCGCTGCTCTGGAACAAGTACCGCACCACCAGAATGATCAATCCGAAGCCTACCGCTCAGACTCCTTTGGGCAAACGTACGGTGGTTCTTTTCTATGTGGACGAGGGGAGCCGTCTGGCCCGCGAAGCGCGGGAGCTGGACCCGTGCTCCGATACGACTGCCTGCGTCAAGGAGACGCTGGACGAGCTTTTTTACGGCCCCGTGGGAGAGCTTGACGAGGCCCTTCCGGAAGGCTCGGTCGTCAATGCGGTGCGGATCGAGGGCGATACCGCGGTGGTGGATGTAAACCGGAATTTCGTGGACGAAATGCCGGCGGGAAGTTCCGCCGAAATGATGGCGGTCTATTCCATTGTTGATACGCTCTGCCTCAATTTTCCAAAGATTACCAGAGTGCGCTTGACGGTGGCAGGGGAGGGTAAGATAACGTTGGAGCACCTGGACCTGTCCGACCCGTTGAGTGCCGACTATACCCTGGAAGCGCCGGCCACCCCATCCGGGAGCAGGACAGCAAAACCTTCAAAACCTGATACGACAAAGGAAAAACCATGAAATCATTCCGTGAAGCCATCCAGGAACGGGTGCTTGTTCTTGACGGCGCCATGGGCACCATGCTTCAGGAACGGGGCCTCAAGCCGGGCCAATCTCCCGAGGGACTCAACCTGACCATGCCCGAAGTGGTGGCATCGGTGCACCGGGAGTATATCGAGGCAGGCGCTGACATCATCATTACCAACAGCTTTGGAGGTTCACGCTTCAAACTTGCCCATTACGGACTGGAGGGGCAACTGGCCGAGATCAACGCCCGGGCCGTAGCAATTGCCCGTGAAGAAGCGCGGGGCAGGGCCTATGTGGGTGCTTCCATCGGCCCCACCGGCCAGTTTGTGGAACCGGTGGGTGAAGTATCCTTTGATGATATGAAGGCCGCCTTCCGTGAGCAGGCAGAAGCCCTGATTTTAGCCGGGGTTGATCTGATCAGCCTGGAGACCTTTCTGGATATCAAAGAGTGCCGTGCAGCGGTAATTGCCATCCGCGAGGTCTCAGCCACTATTCCGGTCATCGCCATGATGACCTTTGACGATAATGGCCGTTCCGTGCTGGGGACACCGCCCGAGGCGGCTGCCATTACCCTGGCGGCGGCCGGAGCAGATCTGGTCGGTTCCAACTGCGGGCTGGGTGTGGATGGCATCTATGACATCCTCACCCGCATGCGCACCGTGACCGGTTTGCCGCTCATTTCCCAGGCCAATGCGGGGCTGCCGCTGCTGGTTGACGGCGTTACGGTGTTTCCCGGCACTCCCCAGGAGATGACCGACTACCATGATCGGCTGATTTCCCTGGGGGTGCGGGTGATCGGTGGGTGCTGCGGAACGACTCCCGTCCATATCCGGGCCATGAAGGATGCCCTTGCCCAGCGTCAGCAGCCATGGAGTGAACCAACGCATCTGAAGGGGGTGACTCTGCTTTCCAGCCGTGGAGGATGGTCCGCTGTCGGCCCTGGCGAAAAAACCGCCATTATCGGAGAGCGCATCAACCCCACCGGCAAGAAACTCTACTCCCAGGAATTGCGCGAAGGCAAGGTCTCGTACATCCGCCGCGAGGCCATGGAACAGGCTCAGATGGGGGCCACACTGCTGGATGTGAATGTGGGGGCGCCGGGCATCGACGAACCAGCGGCCCTGGAGCGGGCGGTATTCTGCGTCAGTGGAGCCGCTTCCGCACCGATCGTGCTGGACTCCTCCAGTCCGGCGGCCCTGGAGAGAGGTCTCAAGGCGGCTGACGGCAAGGTGCTGATAAACTCCGTTTCGGGCGAGGCCAAGAGCCTGTCCAGGGTGCTGCCCCTGGCTAAAAAGTACGGCGCCGCCGTTATCGGCCTGACACTGGATGCCAAGGGGATACCCGACACAGCCGAAGGGCGTCTGGCCATAGCCCGGAGGATCCGTAACGCAGCCCGGCGCAGGGGGATTCCCGACGAAGACATCATCATCGACTGTCTGACCCTGACGGTCAGCGCCGAACAGAAGCGGGCCGCGGAAACCCTGAGGACCATTCGGCTAGTCAAGGAAAAGCTGGGGCTCTCCACGGTGCTGGGGGTCAGCAATATCTCCTTTGGTCTGCCCCAGCGTCCACTGATATCCTCATCCTTTTTTTCCATGGCCATGGCCGCCGGTCTGGATGCGGCCATCATCAACCCCAGGGAAAAACCGATGATGGATGCCTGGCGTTCGTCCATGGTGCTGCTCAACCACGATCTCCAGGCAGAGGTCTACATCGAGGCCTATCGTGGCGAACAGACTGCGACAACGACTGCTATCCCGCCACCGGACACACCGCTGGATATCCGTCAGCGTCTGACCCAGGCTGTTATCAGCGGTGATCGCGATGGCATCGTTGGGCTGGTGGAGCAGGCCCTGGCCGAAGGGTTGGCGCCGCTTCAGATCAGCAACGAGGGCTTTCTGCCCGGTTTGGAGGAAGTTGGTAGGAGATTCGAGAAGAACATCTTCTTTCTCCCCCAGGTGATGCAGTCTGCCGATACCATGCACACCGGTTTTGACCGTCTCAAGCAAGAGATGAAGGGGCAGAAGCTGGAGAGCCTCGGCCGGATTCTGATGGCCACGGTTGAGGGGGATATTCACGACATCGGCAAAAACATCGTCTGTACCCTGCTGGAAAACCACGGCTTCGAAGTGTTTGACATCGGTAAAAACGTGTCAGCCGCCACAATTATTGCCAAGGCCAGGGAATATGAGGTTGATGCGGTTGGGCTTTCCGCGCTGATGACCACCACCATGTCCGAAATGGATAACGTTATCAGGAAGCTCAAGGCGGTCGGTGTCCGGACCTTTACCATGGTCGGCGGGGCGGTGGTGACCCAGGAATATGCCGACCAGATCGGCGCTGATCTTTATGCCCGTGACGCCATGGAGGCGGTAGCAAAAATAAAAAAACTTCTCAAGGTTTAGGTAGGCTGTCCGCCGCCTGAGGCGCACATACATTTACGTTGGCTGGTTCACGGATATCACTATGGTTCTCGGATTCAATCACAACATTATGTACAGGGGACAGGTTTTTCACGTCCAGACCGAAGACAGCGGTGTGGAAATCCCCAATATCGTCACGCTGCTGTACCAGGGCGGGGTAATTCACTGTTCGATCAAAACCAGCTATTCCGATATCCTCAAGATGGATAATCTTGAGCAGGTTGTGGAAGAGCTGATGAAAGAGCAGCACAAACAGGTGATGCGCCGCCTGAGGGCGGGAGAATTCGACGATCGCATCTTTCCCGGCGAAAAGCCGCCCACCGCCGACGATGTGTCTCTGGACGACGATTCACAGGACAATGCTGTCGCCACCCTGGAGTCGCCGCAAACTGTGGTGGAGATGGATGAACCCCCGCCTGAAACGCCTGCGGAGGAGGCTGTAGAAGAGGTTGTAGAAGAGGCTGGCGAAGAGGGTGTGTCTGATACCGGAGCAGATACCACACAGAGAGTCGAGAGTCTCGATGAAGCCATTCTCTCCTTCTTTAACATTACTGACGTATAAATAAAGCCGTCCCCGGCAGCAATGGGGGCGGCTTTTCTGTTCACGTGAGTATCTTCAACCTCTTTGATTATGCTGAGTGATCCGCATAATCAGCCTTCAAATATCTTCCGAATTCTATCCTACCATCTCTTAATATCCGACGGAGACAAACCATACCAGTTCTGAGACAAATAGCCCTGTTGGGGCAGACTTGTTCTGCGGAGGATGACTGAGAAGGAATATCAAAGGAGTCTGCAAAGCTATGCATGACATGTTTCCGGATGGTGAAGACGTACGACGCGCCATAAAATGGATTTCAGTCAATCTTCAGGACGAAGCTGGACAGCCGGTTCAGCCCCTGGTCCAGAAGGCGATCTTCAAGTTCGACCTTTCACCCAGGGATGCAGAATTTCTGATGGGGTTCTACAGCAAGAGGAAAGAGGAGTCTTGACTCATTGGTCATTATAGTATGTGGAGGTAAGCATGCGCGACATCGAACCGTCCTGTCTGCCGTTTAGCAGTTGCATGATGGGCGATAACTTTGTGGCCGTCCGCCAAGGAGAAGCTGATAATGGCGAGCCGGGGATCTGGATCGTCTTCCGCGGCGATGCACTGGTGCTGAACTCCGGAGAAGGGAACGCTTTTATCGAGGGAATGCTCCCCGAGTGGGCCGCAACACTCGACAGCCGGATTCTGATCGGGACCTGGAAAGGCAGGCCGGTCCGGATTCTGGAACTCGGCGCAGACAGTCAGGTTCCGCAGGAATATCTCGTCGAACCGCTACTCCAAATTTTTCTTCGGTACGTGCTCCCCGACCATTTTCTCACCCTTGCCGGTCTCGCCCAGCAGATCCTGGAATGGGAGCGGAAGAGCCGCATCTGCTCCCGCTGCGGAAGTTTGATGAATGAGATTGCCGGCAGCTGGGGAAAACGGTGCCGTGAATGCGGTGCTGAGCATTTTCCCCATATTCATCCTTGCACACTGGTCCTGGTGAGCCGGGGGGATGAACTGCTGCTTGTCCGTAAGGCCGAATGGCCCGCAGGATACTACAGCATCCCTTCCGGATTCTGCGATTTTGGGGAATCCCTGGAGGAATGTGCCCGGCGTGAAGTTAAGGAAGAGACCGGTATCCTGATTCGGAACCTGCGCTACGTGGGGAGCCAGAGCTGGCCTTTCCCCGCTCAGCTCATGGCAGGCTATACGGCCGACTATGCGGGAGGAGAGTTAAGCATCGATTTAGATGAACTTGAAGACGCCGCCTGGTTCCGGAGGGACGCTTTGCCGCCGACTTTTTCCGACAAGAGTATCGCAGGGTGGATGTTGGTCACGTTCGGAAAGATTCCACCCGATCAACCCTGACCGCAAAGGTAAGATCACGTCCGGCCAGGGGGTGATTCCCGTCCAGTGTTACCTCGCTTTCGTTTACATCAATTACCATCATCACCCTGGATGTGCCTCCGGAAAAATCAATGCTTAGTTTTTGACCAACAACGATTTCTTTTACGGCAGGAAAGTATTTCCGGGCAACGGAGATGATGTTTTCCTTTAGATGCGGACCATAGGCTTCCTGGCAGGACAGCGTGATATTTTTGGTTTCTCCCGTGCGCATGCCGATGATGGCCCGCTCAAGGGCCGGGAATACCTGGTCATTGCCGATGGTCAGAATCAGCGGGCCCTGTTCGTCGGTGCTGTGGAATATTTTGCCATTGTCCAGGGTACCCACATAACTGATGGTGACGGTGCTGCCGTTCTCTGCTCGAATCATATCAACCCCCCCCTTTCTCAAAGGCTTTCAGCTTTTGGGCAGCCACATGCCCCGCAGGTGCAGATTCTCAAACCGCACTCATGGCAGGCGGGATTCCGCGGGTCACGGCCATCAACGGTTTTCCCGCACACTCCGCATTCATAGCGGTAAAATGCAAAATTGCAATTGCGGCAGACAAGCATGTGCGGGTCCCCGACCTTGGGCACGATGTGGATCGATTCACAGATCAGGCAGATTGACGCCATCTGGGGCTCATTCCGGATGCCGTCGCGGTGTTTGCGATAGTGCTCGAACAGTTTTCTGGCCGTATCCCTGTCAAGTGTTTCCAAAAAAACTCCCCCCGTGAAAGAAATAGGTTCTGCTGAACTGGATCCGAATGCAACTTTATTGCCGAAATGCCGTGTCCACCAGCCGCAGGATGTCTTCGTAGGGGCGGTAGCCCACCAGTGATTCCTCGCTGAAGAGGTAGAAGGGGATTGAGCTGACGCCCATCTGCCGTGCCCGGAGCCAGTCAGCATGTACCGCCTCTGCGAACAGTTCCATGGCCAGCACATCCCAGACGTCGTCCCGGGGGAGGCCGACAGCTTCAGCGATCTCCTCCAGAACCGGGAGCTGGGCAATATCCTTCCCCTCGGCGAAATAGGCATGAAATGTTCGGCAACGGAAGTCATCCCCCTTGCCCAGGGCTGCCGCCCACTTCTCCAGTTCCTGAGCCCGGCGGCTGTTGCTGATCCGATTCCGGCGAATCATGGGAAGCCCCAGTTTGGCCGCTGCATTCATGATACGCCCCTTGGACTCTTCCGGCTGCGGAGGGCGATGACGAAATAATTCGGTCAGCTCCATTCCATCAAGCGGTACCTCGGGATGGAGCGGAAAGAGGGTCCAGCGGAACGATATATCCCGTTCCCGCTTAAGCCTGTCGGTATTGGCCGTTCCCAGGTAGCACCAGGGGCAGGTATAGTCGTAGAACACTTCAAGCAGTTTGTCTTCTTTCATTCTACACCCCCATGATTTTTCAGTTTACTCGATATTTCACGCTCAGAATACTGGTGATCACGATGCAAAACCATTCCGGTTGATTCGTTTACGCGGCATGTTTGGATTTGTATCCTCTGTAGCGCAAAACCACGCACCTGCAACTCCGGCCTAACGACAACACCCTGATCGTGCATGACCCATGAAATGTTGTTATAGTTATACTGTGCTGTTAGAAGTCTATGCGAGGTAACGTTATTATGGAAGAGAATGAGCCAGAAGAAGACAGGATCCGCATCCGGGAGATGACCATCGACGATTTTCCCGAGGTATTTCATATCGGAGAAGAGGTTTTTACGGCGGAATATTCCCAGAGTCTCTACCGAACCTGGGATGAATACGAGATCACCACCCTCTTCAATTCGGACAACGAGCTCTGCCTGGTGGCGGATGCAGGGGGGAAAATCGCCGGGTTTGCCCTGGCAACTACGGTGGAAAAACACAATTCGCCCTGGAAATACGGCTACCTGGTCTGGCTGGGGGTGCGCAGGGATATTCAGAAAGGGCGCGTGGGGAGCAGGCTCTTTACTGAAATCAAGCGCCGCATGAAGGAGCATGGTGTCAGGATGATGATCATCGATACCGCTGCGGACAATCAGCCGGCAATCCAGTTTTTTCAAAAACAGGGTTTTGACGATGTCAGGGAGCACCTCTACATGTCCCTCAATCTGAGCCGCAAAAGCACAAAAAAGCGGGGGAAGAAGTCATGAGCGCCCTTCGCGAGAAAGTCTGGAAATCGATCAAGCCGGGTCGGCTGAAAAAAACGCTTCTGGAACTGCTGGATATCTACTCTCCCTCTGGCAAGGAAGAGGACATTCAACTTTACCTGGAAGAAGTGCTATGCAAAGCCGGTTTCAGCGTGGAGCGGCAGGCGGTCGAGGAAGATCGCTACAACCTGCGGGTGACCATGGGGCAGGGAGAACCGCAGCTCTACCTGGTCGGCCATGTGGATACGGTTCCGGCCTGGGACCTTGACCAGTTCGGGCCGTTGGAACAGGGCAACGTCATACGTGGGCTGGGGAGTGCCGATATGAAAGGGGGCTGCGCCGCCATGTTGGAGGCATGGCTGGCCTTGGGCGAGACCCTGGAACCGTCAGAACGGCCGTCGGTCGGTCTGCTGCTGGTGGTGGGTGAAGAGGAAAATGGGGATGGCAGTGCTGCTTTTCTCGAATCAATTCACCCTGCCTGGGTCGTTATCGGCGAACCGACCGGGCTTGTGGCATGTTTCGCCCATTACGGCTATCTGGAGGTTCGCTTCACAACCCGCGGCAGGCAGAGCCACTCCTCACTTCCCGAACTGGGTCACAACGCGGTGGAATCGATGTTGCGGGTTCTACTGCATCTGGGGAAGAATCGGCTTTTCGACCGTGAGAAGTCGGATATCGTCTATTCGATTCGTGAAATGATTTCATCGCAGGCGGGCTTTGTTGTCCCTGATCGTTGTGAAGCCTGGATTGATCTTCATCTGCCCCCCGGCAGGGACCCGAACGTTATCCAGGATTCAATCCGCAGCATTGTTTCCGCTGCGCAGCAGTTCATTCCTGGTCTGGATCTGGATGTCAGTTTCTATTTCTCCGCTTCCGGCTACGACCTGGGCGCAGAGAACCGTCTGGGCCAGGCATTGCGGGAGGTTATGCCACTGCTCGGTTTGCCGCTCGGTATGGAGCCTTTTCGCTCCCATTCGGACGGCAATCTCTTCCATGCCGCCGGGACCAACCCGCTGATACTCGGTCCCGGTAACCTGGAAACCGCCCATACTCCCGACGAGCAGGTCAGCTTCGACGAGGTTCTGACCGCTGCACGCATCTATGCTGCTCTTTGTCTGCGAGCTGTGTGAGGAGATATACACTACTCTCTCCTCCCTCGACGTCTTGAACCTTTCACCGGAAAAAACCGAACAGACTCTTGAAGAACTTTTTCACCTTCCCCGTGAAGCTCCTGTCCACCTTCTTCTGCATGCCGCTGATGTCCGGTGTCTCTGCCAGGGCTTGGCTGTATTCTCCCTCGGTCAGCACCCCCTGCTCCCGCAGCAGGCGCAACAGCATGTCGGAGCGCTTAAGCACCCGGTCCAGGTGACGGTATGGGTTGTAAATCTTCTGCGGGCCGGGGAGCATGGCGGCCAGGAAGGTGCATTCCCGGGGAGTAAGGCCGCTGGCCGGCTTGTCAAAATAGAATCGGGCGCCATGGCCGATCCCATAGACCATCGGTCCCAGTTCGACAATATTTAGGTAGAGCTCGAGAATCCGCCCCTTGGTCAGTTCCTGCTCTATCCGTTTGGCGAGGATGACTTCCTCGATCTTGCGGGTAATGGTCTTTTCACGGGAGAGGTAGAGGTTCTTGACAACCTGCTGGGTTATGGTCGAAGCGCCACGGGCGAAGCGTTTCTTCTCCAGATCATACCTGATGGCGTTTTTGATCGCCTTTACGTCTATCCCTTCGTGTTGGTAAAAGTTGGCATCTTCCGCCACGATGACCGCCCACTTCATCTCCAGAGGGATGCTTTCAGACGTTGTCCACCATCTGTTTTGCGGTCCCACGACAAAGGGGTGGATTTTGCCTTGCCAGTCCTTGACCTGGATGGTCAGATTCATTTTCCGGTCGGCGAGTCCAGACACCGGCGGGAGGCGGAAGAGCTTTACTCCGATCCACGCGGCATAGAGAAAAATTCCGGCGAAGACGATTACCGTCAGGCATTTTACTGTCTTCAATTGCGCCTCGCTTGGGAAGGGTTTTGGAATCAGCCTGATTTTGCACGTGATAAATGTGTTGATAAGGCCGGATGTAGATCGTTTTTAATGTGGTTTGTTTTCGATAGAGGGTACCACATAAGTCATTCTGGTGCCTACTGGTTAATGTTTGCTAACTTACTAATATTTTTAGTAAAAATATGTTGTCTGCTGTCGTGAAACGCATGAAATAAGGTTTGCTTTTATTGACGCGCCTGCTAGAATTCACTCGAGAGAATGCATTTTATGCTTCTCCTATCCAATGGTGAAAGGGAGACGAAACGATGCCGAAATACGTAATTGAGAGGGAAATTCCGGGTGCGGGAAACATTGGTCCAGAGGATCTGAAGGCGATTTCCCAGAAATCATGTAGTGTTCTGAGTGGTTTGGGTCCCCAGATCCAGTGGGTGCAAAGTTATGTTACCGATGACAAGATTTATTGTGTTTATATTGCTCCTAACAAGGAGATGGTTCAGGAGCACGCTAAGCAGGGCGGCTTCCCGGCAAACAGTGTTGCTGAAGTGAAGTGTATGATCGATCCTACCACAGCCGAATAGTCCTACGGGAAATACTCGTTCAAACAAGACCCGCGAACTTTGCGGGTCTTGTCGTTTGTGCCCGGGAAAGGGTGTGACCAGTAACATATTTTGGACAGAGAACTGTTGTGCTATACAATTGCTGTCAATCAATTAACAAGTGTACCAAGAGGTAAAAAGAGTTTCAGTGGCTCATTCCTCAACGGGAAAAAGCCGAACCAATTATAGAACTTCTTAACTCATTCAACGCGGGCACACCACAATCAAATCATTTGCGGCCAAGCGTTGCATCAAGAGAGCGGATAGTTGACATTTCACAAGTTGGCTGAGGGCTTTTACTGAATCTGTTGATTTCTGCGACGGCTCAGGCGGGCTTTCCAGCGCGGACAAAAGTGTTCGGGCCTCTCTTTCAGATAAACGCAACAGCTCTTCAGCTTTCGAATTTCGCCAGCACGATCAAGAACCGCCAGTACAGTAAACTACAGTCTTTTTTTGTTACCTGATTCGCAACATCTCCACTGTCAGAGATCCGTCATGTATGGTTAAGCCCTTGAGGGTGCTGTATCCGTTATTGCTGGTGTAGCCGCTGTCAAATCCGCCAATGATGGTGAGGTGTTTGGTTGCCGTGAGGCCGTCCGGGAAATCGACCGCCTGCGCCTCGATGGTGTTTCCACTCTCGGCCATGTCATGGGCTTCCTGAAGGGTGGTGAAATAGCTTCCCGATCCGACGATCCAGGCTGGCAGAGCCACTGTCAACGTTCCGGCCTGTTTTGCAGAGAATGAGTACGGGTATCCGATGTAACCGGTACGCTCATATTCACCGTTGTTGGCAGCGAGGCCATAACCGACTCCACCGCTTCCCATGCGGTATCCCAGTCCGAAAGGGGCGTTCGATGCGCTGATGGAACCCAGGGACAGCCACGTAGGTTGCGAAGAAGGAGCGCTCCAAAAGCAGGTGTCCGGCGTGGCAATGGCAAAGGCACCGCTGCCACCGGTTTTCGGATAGGTCGCGGTAGGTGGCATGAGTGTGAAGGTGCAGTTCTGCCCATTCTGAACAATTGTAAACGTTGCTCCCGCCTGGGCGTTGCCAATCCTGAGAGTTGCCTGTTCGAACACCGTTCCCGGATTTGCCGCCAGGGTAAAGTTGATTGTTCCGTTTCCCGTGCCGGCTGCTCCGGAGTTTATGGTAATCCAGGAAGGTACGCCCGTGAGGCTCCACGCGCAATCGGCCGGGGTGGTCGTCACACTCTGGGTTGTGTTCCAGCTGCCACCGAAGCCGCTGATGTAGGCAGGGATGTGAACGGAGAACGTGCAGTCTGCCGTGAAGTTCTGGTTGGTCTGGTTTGATCGGATGGGGTGATAGGCAATTGAAGCAGGAGTAAATGTGAGGCCGGTCTTTTCCGGCCAGACACTGTATTGCCCTCCGCAAGGCACGGTTGCGGAATAAAACCCCGATGAATTTGTGACGGGATTTCCTGGAAGGTTTCGTATGGTAACACCAGGTATTCCTGCGCCAGCAGCTGTTTTTACGTATCCGGAAATCGTGTAGGTCAGGATATTTCCGGTGTAGTTCTGGTCGGTATGGCTTTCCTGGACAATGCTGTACATGATCGATTCCGGCGAAAAGACATAACAGGAATCAGACGGAGTCACCTTGTGCCCCCAGTTGCAGGGCACTGTTGCGGAATAAAGCCCCGCTGAATCGGTGCTCGTGTTGGAGGGGAAGCCGTTCATGAAGATGCCGCTGATTCCAACGCCGCTCCCATCCGCAACTTTGCCCGCTATTTTGAATGTATATGCGGCGGCGGAGAAGTCCAGACCAGTTATGGAATCCCCGGCGGATACGGTTTTTGTAATGGAGAATGGATAGACTTGATAGCAGGGTGTCCATGTGAAAAAGCGGTAATCCAGGTGCGAAAAGGGGGGAGCGCACAGAATCGAACCGCTGAAGTTGCCATACGAATCAGTTGAAGCAAATCTGACAAGGTCAGTGCTGCAACCTCCCTGGGTGTTGACGAGGCAATATTCAATCCACACTCCCGAAATGCCGGCTCCTGATGCGCTCTTAACCGTCCCCGATGCCGTGCACGCCGCTTGAACGGATTGGGCCAGGGTTAAAATGACAGCCAGAATAACGGTCAACTGCAGGCACCTGATGACTTTCATAGCGACCCCCTGGGGAGTTGGTGTGGTCTATGTGTCTAATTTATAAGCATTTAGCGTGCCGTGCTGTATGTTGCTGATTTGGCGGATTGTTTTTTTGGAATATCTGGGCAACACACATATAGTGTAATAAATTTCGACACTTTTGTCGGAGTAGTGATACGACGGTACAGCACTTTTTGGGGAGACAGGGCATGGATATTGCCATGCATCCGTGGACAGAGAGCTGTAGTGCGATACAATTGCAGTTGACCGGTTTGGCAGGAGTGGCTCTGTCTGTCATCCGCCGGGAAGCAGGTTTGAATGCTGTATCACATGATTAATGAAAGGAGAGCTTATGAAGGAGAGCAGGTTGACCATGCCTGAAGTTGCTGCTATTGCCGGTACACGTGTTGCACTTGGAAGCGGACTTGCCCTGTTGCTGGCGGACCGGATCGAATTGAAGCAGCGCAGGGCCATCGGTTGGACCCTTTTTCTGGTGGGGGCTATCAGCACGGTTCCGCTGGTCATGCGGGTGCTGGACAAGCGCAGGTAGGTTTCCGGCCTTATTAAAGCGCGAAGTCTTTTTTACAGATGGGATGCTTATTTTATCAACGCTGCTGCAATAGCCTGTATCTGGGCATCGGAGAGAGCTCCCAAGGAAGCCATGCCTCCACTATTGCTGGTGATGGCCGTTTTTATCTGCAAGAAAGATCTATTCAGTTTTGTTGATGTAGCCAGCTGGTTATGGCAGGAGGCGCAGTTTGCTGCGTACAGGGCAACCCCATCCAGTGATACGCCGGAGGATAGTACATAATTGGGATCGGGTGTCGCTGCCGGAGACGTTGAAAGCGGTGCGCCGGCCGGATTTTTTACGGCAAATATCTGACTGGGGTTGAATGCCACATTCATCGGGTTGCCACCGCGCTTTGAGTAGGAATGGCAGTTGAAGCAATTCTTGTCATACAGCAGGTCGCCCCCCTGAATGCCCCAGGTATGGGTGTGGCTGGTTCCGGAGTTTGGAACGGATGATGTAAGAACCACGCGCATTCCGTTGTTAATGTCAATGACCTGCTGCTTGGTAAGTGCAATTACGTGGGTATGGCCGTCGCTGATACTACTTCGATACTGAAATGTATCGGAGACGGGTGACACGGAAACATCGGTGAACGGAATGGTGACCATATGGGTATGGGCAGTGGCATCTGCCTGAGAGGCGACTGTTGATGCCGTTAACAACACTGCCGGCGCTTTCGCTTCGTTTCCCTCACCACAACCGAACTCAAGAGCAGCAACCGCAACCAGGTAAAAGATTACAAGAGTTTTATTTATATAATTCATAAAGTTTGTTTTCCTGATCAAGATTTGAAGTTGATGAATTTAGTAGATATAAAAGCAGATAGTTGACAAAAATTCAACAGAATAATTTTGCGTCCTATCAGTTCATGGCCACCAAAATTCATATTTGCTGCCGTATGTATTCACTCTCATCTCCACGCCGGTTCTTGTAGTGGGCTTAGCTGACGAGAGTCTGACTTGATTTCAATCGCAGGCGCCCTGTCCAATGCCAGTGCTGCCGCGTTTTTCTCGCAGAAGGTTTGCGGTTCATAGGTCTGGCCCGCTGCCAGGCGCTCTTCCTCTTTCATCAGGCGATTGAGGACATATCGGCCGATGAGCGGCGCCGCCAGGCGGGTCTTCCAGCCGAAAGCTGCGTAGATGTCCCCTAGCAGAGTTCCCGCTTTTTCCCCCAGTTGCGGATTGTTGCCATAATACTTTTGCATGGCCCAGACCGCGCCGGCGTAGGTTGTACGCAAAGGTTCAACCTCCCAGGCGATGCGCTTCTGCACGCGCCGGGAAAGGGATAAGCGACTCTGCCAGCCGTTCAGCAGAACCC
>JACAAY010000053.1 GCA_013377095.1 Desulfuromonadales bacterium | reverse complement strand
ATGCTCCATATGTTCATACGTGATCGGATGTTTCAGAAGATATCGGGCACCGTTTCTGAATCCGGACTTATTCTTTTGCCACCAGGTATTGACCAGCTCGGGGTTTGGCCAGGGGAGATCCTCATCCGGGTCCATCTCCACATCCTCATCCTCCGGGTCTTCCGTTGGGCCGGACTCGAACCCTTTCGGCCGCTCCCCCTCCAGGTCCGCATAGGCGATATCCACACTGGTGATCATGGTGAACGATTCGCCGGCAACACGGGCCAGTTCCGGCACAGTCATCTGCTCAATAATCCAGGGGATCAGGACCGGATCGCCGATCGCTCCGGCAGCGATGATCGCCAGGCGCGTGCTGTTGGCCTGCCTTGCCAGCTCCGTCTGCCAGTCGATGGCGGATGCATGATCCATGCGGCGCATGGCGAGCCTGAGAGCATCTTCCGGCCAGGGGAAATCCGACCTGACAAAGGATTTCAGCACGAAAGCTGAATCCGCACTACCCAAGAGTGCCGCGGACCAGGCGGCGCTATAGCGACAGAAGTCATCCTCCACCGTCAGGGTGTCTTGGATATAGGGAAGCAGGTCCTTCCTCCCCTGTTCACCGACTGACTGCAACGCCCGCGCTCTGATGATGGGATGTCCATCACTGAGGGCATCGATCAAGGCCTTTCCGGGGTCCTGGCGATGGGCAGCGCAGGCGGCAAGACCAACGCAGCGGAAAAGTGGAGACTCGTCGCTGAGAAGCTTCCCAACCTGAACTTCCGCCTGCTGCCAGGTGAGCCATCCAATGGCGGAAACAAGCCCCCGGCTGGTCTCGGGTTTCTCATCCGCTACCTCCAGGACCGCTTGGATCCGTGCTGCATCCCCGCGCTCAAACGCCAGCACCGCCGCGGCAAAGACCTCCCCGGATTCGCCCGCGCCCAGAGTCTCCTTGCAGATCTCCCATCCGGCATCGCCAGCTACCCGCAGACCGTCGATGTGTGCCTCGACACGACTGTCCAGCTTTGCCAGATTCTTCAGCGTATAGTGCGGTGCACTGAACGATCTGTCGCGAAGGAGCCAGAGAAAGGAGGATTGATCTGCATGTTGTTCTATTATTGTTCCAATAACCACATCAGATCCCTTGTGAACACCGTACAATTAATTATAAAATATTTATAATAAATTGTAATATGTCCATTATTCTCCGTCATAAAAAACCTGAATCCACTTATTTCCGTCCAAAGTATATGCTAAATGTCTTGAGCCTACGGTCCACATCATATTCTCTTTGGAATGAAGATGCCCTGTTGTGAATCCATCTCCAAGTTTAAAATCAACTACTTTCAATTTATCATCAGCCATCACATACAAATTCTTGAGTCCAGCCACGTACAGTTTATTTTGGAACCAACCCATATCGTAAAAATTATCATCCGTGGTATCAGGCTCTATAACCTCAAACTTTCCTTCTGATCCGGACAAAAGAATCCCCCCTGCCCCACATGCGTAAACTTTATCAGGAGCAATGCACAAAACTCGATGCAATGCTAAATTTGTGGGGCTATCAACTCGAACCCATTTCAGGCCATTGTAAAACCATATCTCGCCACTCAAACCGACGGCATAAATATTTTTTTCGTTTACCCCATCAACTGAATTAAGTCCGACCAATTCTTTGGTGTCTGAAAGAATGCCGGCATCAAAACGCGACCACGTGCCCGTTTTTCCCCGACGGTAGGCTTGTCGTCCCATTCCAACCACATAAACACTTCCACCTATCATTCGTACATCTCGTAAAAATCCTCTTTTCTGAGGTCCATTTCCTGAATCATCAACCTTTTCATCGTTAAAACCTGTTCGGGTGCCTCGCAAAACTTCTCCATCCACCCCAACTGCAAAAAATTCAATGTCTGGCACTGTAACACCGCACAACCCTGCAGTCCCCCACGGCATCGTGCGATATATCCACTTGCCATCTTTACACTGTAGAAATTTGGTATGAGGTGACGCTCTCTTTTCTTCTTCAGCAAGAATCCAGACTCTCGTAGAGTCGCCAATAAATACTCTTGAGAACAACAATCCATGTGCAGACGGTATAGCCGCCAATCGTTCCATATGAGTTCCCCGTTAACCCAAAGCAGAAGCTCCGATATCTTTCTGTTCCTCGGTCAAGGGCGAACGGTCAGCCCTTAATTTTGTAGTGTCGTCTTTAACTCCAATTTGCTTATGATAAGCATCCAGCTGTGCTTCCAGGCATTGATCCCGACAGTTGGATTTTGGGAACGTTTCCTTGTGAGCTGCAAGTGCGCCTTTTTTTGCTGCACCATAGTCCCAGCTGCCATCCCCCCCCATTTGGCTGCGAGGGCCATCAGGATTCATACAGTTGCGTTCACACATTCCTTGAATTGCATGCATATTTCCATGGTCGCCCTCATACCGGGATGATTCGTCACAACAGACACAGGGGGCTTTATTGTCGTCATATTTACTGAATCCTCTTATTCTATCAGCACTTTCACGCTCACCTACCTTTGTAAAACAGTGCACTTCAATCAAATGATGAGGTGTTTGACCTGGACAGCATCCTCCTTGGCCTTTTGATTTCTCAGGACTATATGGCACAAGCATGCATCTCCGTGCTTGCTGGCATTTTTTGTTTTTGCATTTATCGTCTTCATCTAAATGAGCACATGCATCTTCTTCAGCTTTTTTTTCTTTTGAACAAGGTCCACCTTTGGCAAACGCACCTTGATCAATAAACGGCCACGTTGGAGTGTTGCCGGGGACAGATGCGTGGTTATGAGTGGTTATATCAAGATGCCTCACCACATTTTCCCCCTCAAACTTCACATCCATCGACCACGCATTAAAATAGACTTTCCCTGTATTTTTGCTGGTGACAACACCTTTTTTCGGGGCACAACCGGCTTCATCGCCAGTACTCTTCTTGAAATATGACTTGTTTTTCAGCATTACTTCCTTTCCGCTGATTTGTACGGTCTTGCTGCCGTCAGTAGTGTCCGAAGCCATACCGGTGTTGGGATACGGAATCGGCACACCGGGAGGAGTTGCGGGAGTCTGGGGTGGAGTGAAACAAACATCCGGTAAGGCACAGATGCTTTTCCCTTGCCCGGCCTTGCAGGCCAGTTCCATCCCATTAGCATAGACTTCGTTCGACATACTGCTAAACCCCTTTGGAATTCTGCAAAATCATTGCAGCCCTTGAGCCATTATCATTGCTCAGGTGCCCGAGTACACAGCTCCCGGGACTGTAGCCTTTCCTCATGGCAGCCAGCATTACCGTCAATATAACAGGGCCGATGGCCGCCCCTACTTCTCCAATGCAGTCGGCTGGGTGCCACATGTCGTACTCCTCCTTGCGCTGCCGCAATATTCGCGTCAAAGCGAGCGCAGCCTCTTTGAAGTAGTACTGTTCGCCGGAAACATCGGTAATCCGGAAATCGGTGGCGCCAAGCTCACACCCCGCCTCGGACAGGGCGCTGCGAATAGCCGTCACCAGACCGTCCGCACGCAATGGAGTATCGTTCGCTTCCACGACAGCCGCTTCAGTGCCGAACCCGAGTCCTGTACAGAGTAGTCCGGTGTTGACGCTCATAACCGGATGCACGAGTACAGCAGCAGCGGCCTCTCCCGGGATAAAACCGTTGGAATTCTTGCTGGTGAGTAATCTCTCCCCATCCTCGTAGACCTTCAGGGTTGGCCCTGTCAGCAGGCTGTCCACCCCGGCGACGATCACGCTGGGGATCCGCTCACCATAGATAAGTTCTCTTGCCTGACGCAGCGCCGTGACGACACCCGCCCGCCCCTGTGAGATGATCCCCGATCTCCTGTGGAAGGTAATCCCCAGTTCTTCCTGCACCCCAACAAAGACCTGGTTGTCCAGGTCAGCCAAACGTCCCGGTCGCCCCTCCTCGGCCAGACAGAGCAGGACCGGGACCTTTTCCAGACTCAAGGCCGGCGCACAGGCGATGCACTCGGCCAGGACCATCGCCAGCATCTTCAACAGCTTGGGGATACCGCGCCAGGGCAGTTCCAGGGGGACGCTGCTGCCGATGATCCACTCGCCGCCGGAATCCATGAAGCGGGTCTCACTGAAATTGTCGATGGCGCAGCGGATGGCCGCGCACGAGGCCGGAGCGCTGAGCCCCGCTCCGCAGACCATACCTGAGCCGACAATTGCAAGAGGTTGCGCACTCATTCGGAATCCTCAGCCGATTCCCGGCGCTTCGAACGCACCAACTCGCCCAGTGAGCCGTAGTAGGTTTTCCCCAGCTCCCTGGCCCGCCACCAGGCGCGGGACATGCTCCCCACCAGGACCTGGGGGATCTCGAACATGTTCCTTTTCAGGGGAAGACTGGCACGCCAGGTGATCATGAATCGCTTCAGGTCCGGCTCGATGACCAGCGTATCAGCAACCGCCCGTGTCTCATGCTGCTCACCCTTCTTGCGGAAGAAGACAACCGGAATTACCTCTTTCGGAAGCTGAAAGATAGTGCGTCCCTGGGGTGTCAGGTTGATCAGCTCCACCGTTTCACCACCAAGCAGGTAGCCCATCTGCTGGTCTACCGGCGCGCACTGGAAATAGTCATTGCTGAAATCAGGCGGAAGGAAAGGGAATACATTGTCGATCCAGTTCTGGTCGTAGGTGCCGGCAAAGTGGAAACGTGGCGCCCAGCCCCTCCCGACGGGGCCAAAAGACATGGGACGAAATTGACCGTCCGGATGTGATATCTCCATCCCGGCCTGCTCGGTATTAGGCAATGGCTTGCCGTTGATCGCATCGCCGTCCAGATTGGAGTGAAACCCGACTCCTACGGGGTTCTCCATAAAAGCCCGATGGTATGCCGGGTCCCTATGGCTGTTGTCCGTTCCTCCGTATGCCCGATTATACGAGATCGGCATCACCACGAAGGGCTCTGGAGGAGTGGCGTCAATCTCTCCGAGAGTCTTTTCCCAGCGCCGGTTTCCTACTGCAATGAATGCCTTTGACAAGGCCCCTACTTTGATGGATACGGGAACTTTCTTTGCAGCCCGCCCCTGGGGAGCATGGGCGCTCCCGTTGAGAATGACGTCGCAACGGGGCTTGAAGGGGGCATAGTCCGTTTCGCAAACCGGCGCTGAAAGGCCGGGCTCACCGGAATACACATCCGCCTCAATCAGTGGCTGCTGTTCTTCGCACAGGACCGCTTCACCTCCACGTTCCGGAATGGTGTACGTTCCCTTGATTGCAACCACCAGGGACTCTCGGCCGTCACGGTCCATGCCCATGGTGTAGCCGGCAATCATTTTTGTTGCATTCAAAAGTTCCATTTAGCGTTCATGCCTGTAATTCAGTTTATCTGCACCGAGCCACCCTTGATCCGGTTCGCCCCGGATGAGCGGCTTAAGAGATAGGCTCCGCGGATGAGGACCTTTCCCGCTTTCGTCAAGGTTATACTCGACTTGCCGCAGCGCAGCACGATCTCTTCCTGAGCATCAAAGGTGATCCGCCTGCCGTCAATCAGCACATCCTCCGGTTTCTCCCCCTCCAGGGCAGCGTCGTGCGACTCGGCAATTTCGTCGAGCATTGAGTGCAAGGTGTCGATGATGATGGGCAGATTTGGATCGTTGTTTTCGAAGACGATCAGTACACTCCGCCCCGAGGAGGCCGTCTCTCTCAACTTGTTCAGATCCAGCGAACCGGCGAAACGCGCCCTGACTTCATTGTTCTGGCTACCGGGGAAATCGACAAAAACCTCTCCCTCCCTGCTGATGGAAGCTATCTTTCCCACTCTCAGTCCCTCGATCTGCCGGTGAAGATCAAGCTTTTGAATATGTGGCGACGGGGACTTCTTCATTTCAATTCTCCAGAATCTTGTTGGCCTTCATCACAATATTGCCCGAGCCCTTGACATTGATGGTTTTCCCTTCAATGGTGATATCCCCGTTTTTCTTCATGGTGATTGAAGCGCTGCCGACTTTGATCGTCAGCTGGTCGGCAATCTCGATGACACCGCTTTTTCCCGCTTTGACATTGTAGTTGTCACCCGCAGTCAGGCTCATGTTTTTACCGGCGTTTTCGGAAATATTGTTCCCGGCATCAACCGACTTGTCTTTACCCACGTTTTCACTGCTGCTCATGCCCACGTTGACCGATTTGGCCGCGCCGATCTCCTCGGCCTTGGCAGCGCCAATGGTCTCGTTCATGGCCGCGCCAACGGTCACCTGATAAACCGCACCAATGGTCAGCTCTTTGGCAGCGCCGATGGTCTCGGCGGTGTTGATGGCGACGGTCTCGGTCTTGTTGGCTCCCACGGTGAGGCTCATATTGGCGCCGATCATTTCGCTATGGTTGGCGCCGACCTTGATGTCCTTGTTGACACCGATGGTCTCGCTCTGGTTCACCCCCACCTTCTTGGTCCGATTGTTCCCCACACCAAGCGTCTCGTCATGTCCCACGGTCTGGTTCTTGTCGTTCAGGATGGCGATGGTCCAATCCTTCTGACCATGGAGGAAAATCTCCTCGCTCCCCTTTTTGTCTTCGAAACGAAACTCGTTGAATCCGCCTCCACCGAGGGATGAATTTGATTTGATGGTGCTCTTGGTCTTTTCAGCAGGCAGCGGATAGGGGGGTTTGTTCATGCCATGGTAGACGCGGCCGGTGATGATCGGACGGTCAGGGTCGCCTTCCAGGAAATCGACGATCACCTCCTGTCCGATACGGGGGATGTACATGGCCCCCCAGCTTGCGCCGGCCCACACCTGGGCGACACGGATCCAGCAGGAGGAGTTCTCGTCCTTCTTCCCCTCCCGGTCCCAGTGGAACTGGACCTTGACCCGGCCATGCTCGTCAGTGTAGATTTCGTCGCCCTTCGGGCCGACTACGATGGCGGTCTGGGAGCCGTGCACCACCGGTTTCGGGGTGAGACGGGGGGGACGGAAGGGGATGTCAAAAGGTATGCAGGTAAAACGGTTGGAATAGGTCAGGTCGGATTTGTCCTCCCACCCCTGCTCAGCGCCATGCTCGATGGTGGCAAGCACATACTCTTTATTGTTCATGTCGCTGCGGAAAAAGGAGGTCAGGGAGAAACGATAGCCGCTGGTGAAGGCGCGGCAACTGCTCGACCCGATGATGGTGGTGATCTGGGCTTCCTCCTCTTCCATCCGTATCCGGGCCAGACGGTCGCCTTCATTCTTTTTGGCGTACATTCCGGGATAATCATATATCTCCCGTTCACCGGGGCCCAGTTTGTGGCTGCTGGGGACGTTCGCCTTGAGGTCGGTGTTCGGTATCTCGAAATTGAAATCATTGAGGGTGTATTTCGCCGGCCGAATCTCCTGCATCCTGTCAAGACCGGTGATGACATCCTCCTCCATCCGCCCTTCTCCGCTCAGCTGATAGCGCGCCGTACTCTGATGCGGACAGGGTTTGTTCTCCTGGGGAGAATCAGCCAGGATCAGGGTGTGTTTCCCCTTTTCATGCTCGAAGAAGTACTGGATCCCTTCCTCTTCCATCAGCCGGGTGACGAAGTTGAAGTCCGTCTCACGGTACTGGACACAGTAATCCCGCTTGGCGTAGGTACCTTGCAGCTTCAACTTGAAGTCGTTGAACCCCAGGTCCTTGAATATTTTTTCAATTATGTCGGGAACGGAGAGTTTCTGGAAGATGCGTGAATCAGCCGTCCTGGTCAGCAGCCAGAGCCAGGGCACCATCGTAGCCCGGTAGCTAGAAAAACGGGGATCTCCCCCCCGATCTCCACCGCCCCGGCCCTGGGCGAAACGGGATATGACACCGTTGAAATATCGCTCGCTTGCATCAGCAAGTAAGATCGATACGGTTACATTCTTCCCGACGATATCCGCGAAAGAGATGTTATGGTTTTCCGAAACCATGTTCAGCTCAAAACTGAACAGGCGCGAAATACCTTCGGAACCGCGAAAACCCGCAAGGAGCAGCACATCCTTCCCCAAAGGGGTATCGATGGCGATCAGCCTGTTTTCCTGTATATATGCCATGATATTTACTCTTTTGTGCCGACCAGTCTGGGCACCCGCTCTGAATCCGAGGTCATTTCACCCCACCAACACGGTCGGACAGCCAAGGACGATCACGCCGCCATGGGCGGTCGTGTCACCCATGCGCGCCGCCGGCTGACCACCGATCATCACCGTCGCAGAACCGGTCGCAATAAGATCGGGAGGACCGACACAGACAGCCATATCTCCCAAACGCGCCGCAGGCTGCCCACCGATGAGCACGGTCGGGCAGCCCGGCGGCAGGATCGGTCCACCCACATGGGGAACGACTCCCGTAACCATCGGGCATGTGTGCATATCGCCTGCTCTCGCTGCTGATGGCATACTTATTCTCCTTGTGAAGGGCATTCGTCCCGCCCACGCCTGCACTTACCCCTCTACCAATCCCCGTTCTTATCCTGAGGGATAACAACGATGCTTGCAGCCTCGGCCTCCTTGACCTCATCCTCGGTCACGGGTGTTCCCTCTGCCATGGCTTCACGGGGAGATCCCGGAAACTTCGCGGGTGGGGCTGCCTGCGGGGTGTCTCCGCCTCCAAGCCCCAGCGCGCCCATGGGATCGTGGGTGGCCTGCATGACCTTGGCCGCATTGATCTCCTTAAGGCTGTCTGCCACCTTCCCCGCGTCTGCGATAGCGCTCCGCGCATCTCCCAGGATGCCCTTCACCGGCGAGGTGATGCTCCCCAGGGGACCACCGATGGTCCCGAAAACCTTCTCTACTATTATATCCCAGAGCGGAAAGAAGGTGTTGCGGAACATCAGGGTATAGAACCAGGGAAGTCTCCCGAGAAAGAGCTCCATGGTGACCGATTTTGACTGGGCGGCCTCGGAGCGGACCCCCTCCAGTTTTCCGTGCAGTTCCTTCATGGCAATGGAGATAATCGATTCGATCCTGCTCGTCACCGTGGAATCGAGGATTCCCGCGGCCTTGTCCTTGATCTGCTCTCCGCCAACCTTCCCCATTCCCGGGAGGGTGAGCCCAGAATCGCTCCCCTCCTGGAGGAATCCAAGCCCCGATAACTTCGCCAGCAGATCGATCATCCTGCGGGAGAGATACTCCCTGCCGGCCACATTGAGAAACTCCTCATCAATTGGCGCCTGGCCGCTGTCAAGAAGGATCTTTCTGTAGATGACCTCCATCATACCGAGGTTAGCGGACGCGATCTCCGTGATTACCCTCTCTATGAAGCCCGGCAGTGTTCCGACCACCGCTTTGAATGCCGCCACTATTTTCCCGGCTGCCCCCCCGGCCTCTTTTTTCTCCTGACCCGGCTTTTCCCCATTGGACTTGCCTTCGGCTCCTCCGGCCATGGCCCCGAAGATTTCCTTCAGGTATTTTTCTCCAGCCATATGCTCGTCGTTATCAATCCCGAGGAAATCCTGTACGCTCTTCTTCTTTTCATCCACCTCACTCTTGACCTTGTCGATCTCCTCATTCACCTTCTCCACGGCCTCTTCGACGATGTTCCCGCTGGCATCCTTCTTCTTCTCGGGAGGGACATTATCGGACCAGCGGAAAAACCATGCGGGGAAGACCCTCGTGTAGCGCCCCTCGATCGCCTCGATCGTCATACTGTGGCACGCCTCTATGATCTTCCCCTCCACGTCTTCCCTAACGCAGAAGAAACTCGCCGCGTACACATCGAACGCCTTAAAGGCGATCCCCTGGATGCTCTGGAGTACCCCGGGGAGCGGCGGCAGAGGGATTCCTCCCGAAGATGGCTTCATGTATTTATCGGTGAACTTCTGGACAACCGCGCCATAATCGCAGCGGTACTGGCGCAGATCTTTCCCGGCTTTGTGGATATCCTTGTAGGTGATCGGGGTTTTATTTACCGCTCCTCCGGCCTGTGAGATATCGGAGAGGATATCGTCGAACTCGGCCGGGTCGGGGCCCTTGCTCCCCCCCCCTCCGCCCAGGAGGCTCCCTACGGCGTCCATCACCTCGCCCAGGGCCCCCTTGTTGTCGTCGCACTCCTTGATGACGGCCTGGGCAGAGGCAATCAAGGCGCTTAAGAGGATCGCCTCGCGCTCCACACCTGCCCTGAACATCATCGCCTTGAAGTTTTTGGCGCTCTTTTCCCCTGCTATTCCATCACCCTCACCGCCAAAATCGGCGCGTTTGTCGTCCTGCAGGGAGTTGTGATGGAAATTGAGAGAAAAGTCGCCATGCACCCTACCGAAATGGATAAAATCAATGGGAAGGCCATTATCCATGGTGTTTTGATTGTTGTGGCTGACCGCTCCCCCGCCATCGGCGTTTCCACCCAGGGGGTTGCTCAGGTAATATGCGACCGGACTTGCCGGTGTACGTGGCGGTTTTTCTCCGCCTCCGAGTGCTGAACCTATTAAATCACCCAGTCCCATCACGTCACCCCCTCACTTTTACGGGTAAAACTCCTTGAGCTTGCCCCTGACTGCATCGTCGATCTTGCCCGTAACCGGAAGGTTGTACTTCGCCTGGAATTTGGACAAAGCGCCGGAGAGGGCCTCGTTCATATTTCCGTCCTCTGCCCCACAGTTGAAGCCGAGATTGTTCAGCCTCTGCTTCACACCGCTCACCTCTTCGATGGGGTCCAGGTTTCCTATACTCAAGGCATGCTTCTCCTTGCCACCGCGGAGGATCAGGGTGGCTGAATTGGCATTCCCCGGGATCTTCTGCTCGATCTTACCGGCCGCGTCGGTCTTTCCCTTGACAAGCCGGCCGCCGACATCGAGGACATAATCCTCGTTTGCCCTCGGCTTCCCCATGGATAACAGCACAAGCTTGAGCTTGTGCGGCTCCCCCTTGAGCTTGAAACGGTGCTTCTGCCCGGTGGCTCCCGACTCCTCCCTCAATTCCTTTTCGGGAATAAACACCTCATCACCGGCCATGAGGACATTCATGTCCTTGCGAAGCCCCTTTAGTTTGGCATTATCAGGATGGTTCCAGATGGTATCGGAAAAGAAGCCGTTTTGAGCGGCGATGCTGGGGATACTCTCCCCCTGCCCAACGGTATATTTCGGCATAACGTCTCCCTACAAAATAATCAGGCCTTCGCCCATGCATCCTTATCGAGATTCGGGAAGGTGATCTTGCAGTTCCCCGGATCGATTCCCTCAATCCGCGCAATCCCCTTTTCGTCAAGAGTTCCGGTCGCAACCGTTTCTCCATCGGGCAGGGTAACCTTGTATACCTCGCCTGGGACGGGTTTGCCGTCCTCATCCACAAGTTCGATCTCTATCCACGATTTTTTGTCTTTATTCTTTTCATCATCGTCCTTGTGTCTCTGTTCCCCCTTATCTCCCTTGCCGGGAAGCGCATCGGCGGCTACCGCCGCCAACAGGGCGGCAATCGGTGCCACGACCTTGCCGGCGACCCCGGATAGCGCGGCCCCTCCGCTGTTGATATTGACGAGAGGACCAGATATGAAGACACCGCCGGAATTCAGGGTAACGAAACTCCCACCGACCTTTATGGTCAGTCCCGTCATCCCTTCGATCACCACATTCATCCCTTTTATGTAATAATCGCCGCCTGCCTCAACACTCCCCGACTTGCGGATGACCTCGATCATATCGCCGTTTACTGTTATCGATCTCGACCCCGCGACTTCCGTAGCCTCTTTACCGGCTACCTTGAGATGCCGGTCACGGCCGATCACGGTCATCTCGTCCCGGGTAACGTTCAGATGCCTGTCAAACTCGATGGTTTCAAAATTGTCACGCTTGACGATGAGACTCCGGTCTCTGCCGACCCACTCGCGAATATCGTTTTTCACCCGCTGGTCCATATCCCTTTCAGCATGGACGAATATCTGTTCTTCCCCCTTCTTGTCTTCGAAACGAAACTCGTTGAACCCCTCGCCCCCCTGTGATGAATTGGACTTGATGGTACTTTTGGTCTTTTCTGCGGGCAGCGGATAGGGGGGTTTGTTCATGCCGTGGTAGACGCGGCCGGTGATGATCGGACGGTCAGGGTCGCCTTCCAGGAAATCGACGATCACCTCCTGTCCGATACGGGGGATGTACATGGCCCCCCAGCTTGCGCCGGCCCACACCTGGGCGACACGGATCCAGCAGGAGGAGTTCTCGTCCTTCTTCCCCTCCCGGTCCCAGTGGAACTGGACCTTGACCCGGCCATGCTCGTCAGTGTAGATTTCGTCGCCCTTCGGGCCGACTACGATGGCGGTCTGGGAGCCGTGCACCACCGGTTTCGGGGTGAGACGGGGGGGACGGAAGGGGATGTCAAAAGGTATGCAGGTAAAACGGTTGGAATAGGTCAGGTCGGATTTGTCCTCCCACCCCTGCTCAGCGCCATGCTCGATGGTGGCAAGCACATACTCTTTATTGTTCATGTCGCTGCGGAAAAAGGAGGTCAGGGAGAAACGATAGCCGCTGGTGAAGGCGCGGCAACTGCTCGACCCGATGATGGTGGTGATCTGGGCTTCCTCCTCTTCCATCCGTATCCGGGCCAGACGGTCGCCTTCATTCTTTTTGGCGTACATTCCGGGATAATCATATATCTCCCGTTCACCGGGGCCCAGTTTGTGGCTGCTGGGGACGTTCGCCTTGAGGTCGGTGTTCGGTATCTCGAAATTGAAATCATTGAGGGTGTATTTCGCCGGCCGAATCTCCTGCATCCTGTCAAGACCGGTGATGACATCCTCCTCCATCCGCCCTTCTCCGCTCAGCTGATAGCGCGCCGTACTCTGATGCGGACAGGGTTTGTTCTCCTGGGGAGAATCAGCCAGGATCAGGGTGTGTTTCCCCTTTTCATGCTCGAAGAAGTACTGGATACCCTCTTCCTCCAACAGACGGGTAACAAAGGCAAAGTCAGTCTCCCGGTACTGGACGCAGTAATCCCGCTCGGCATAGCCAGACTGAAGCTTCATCTTAAAGTCGTTAAAGCCCTGCTCCTTGAAAACCTTTTCGATTATGTCGGGAACGGAGAGTTTCTGAAAGATGCGGGAATCCGCCGTCCTGGTCAACAGCCAGAGCCAGGGCACCATCGTTGCACGATAACGGGAAAAGCGGGGATCTCCACCCAGGTCTCCACCGCCCCGCCCCTGGGCGAAGCGGGATATGACACCGTTGAGATACCGTACGCTGGCGTCAGCTAGTATGATCGACAGGGTGACGTTTTTCCCGACGATATCCGCGAAAGAGATGTTATGGTTTTCCGAAACCAGGTTCAGCTCAAAGCTGAACAGGCGCGAGATACCCTCGGAACCGTGAAACTCCGCCAAAAGGAGCACATCCTTCCCCAAGGGGGTATCGATGGCGATCAGCCTGTTTTCCTGTATATATGCCATCACGTCCTCCTCTATTGATTGGACACCCTCTCCCAAGGTCCTGCCAACGATGCTGGCGGATCCGCGATAGAGTGAAATCGGGCCAGCCTGACCGTATCACGGTTCACGAATGAGAGCAGGGGCATCAGACCCTTGCCGAGGAGCGCCTCTGCTACGGTTTCGGTCAGCAAAACCTCGGCGCACGGTTTTGTCTTTGATTCCCCCTGCTCCTTGTAAACGTGCAGCGGAAGGCCTGCCATATCCTGGATAATACCGGGCCTCATCTCCCAACCGTACTCGCTGAATGACTGTGCCAGCAGACATGCGCAGGCAAAAGCGGGGTTACCCCACAGGTACTGATCATGAACGGGGGGGGGGTCCATCTCCTCAAATGCAAAGCGTTCGATCGGGTCAGTATCCTCACCATAGGGGAGACGGAGCAGAAAACGTGGCAGCGCGAGGCCGAGAAAAGCAGACTCGGGCATTTTTCTCAGCGCTTCCCACGCCCCGTGAATTTCCGCATTGATAGCAGTATCTCTGTGTTCCAACCCTGCAGCCGCAGCCACCTGCCCACACCCCGGCAAACCTTCTCCGGCTGCCGCGATAAAGGGGGCGTTAGCGGCTCTGGCTATTTTTGCCATTCGGCCCAGCATCTCCAGCCCTTCAACGTTGTCGCCGAACGTATAAGCGCCAGCCAGGAGCGCCCAGGGGTCGGCGCCGGGGGTCTCCACCGTCTGTTCGACAAGCAGACGGTATGTTCCCGTTGTACGCAGGTCATCCGACGAGCCAAGATCGGCGGCAAGTTCGGCCTTTGAAATATCGAGAAGATACAATTTCAATTGGTCATCTGTTTCGGTTCGGGAGACAAGGAAATGGAGTCCACGCCAGAGCGCCTCAAGCTCCTGAAAATCCGGATAATGCAGGATAGCCCGCATTAGTTCACCCATGGCGCTATCCACTGCCGCCAGAATTTCGCGTTGCGACTGATCAATGTCAGGGACAAGGTGGGGTTGTACGATACGCTCCAGAAAGCTGTCCCACTCTGATGTGGCCGGTTTTGATGCTGTCCGTGGCGCACTACCCTGCGCATCATCCATAATCTGATCAAGCAGATCCGCGGTTGTCTGTTGCACAAGCTTCCCCAGGGATTCTTCAGAATCTTCACCTTTGGCTGGCAAAGCGGAATCAGTGCCCTTCTTTTGCAGTTGCGCGGCGGTTTTTGTAAAAAAAACCGGATCACGAAGTTTTTTGCGGGCCTCCTTTATCTCTTTGAAGAGTGCCAGGTGACTGCACAGCTGGTCGGGATGAAAATCGTCCAGTTCGGTGAGTCGAAGAAGCGCGGGGGTATCCGCCTCACCGACAAGCGGCAAGCGAATCTCGACGCCCATCCTCTGCATGATCTCGTCCAGATTGTCCCGATCAACACTCAGGATACGACGTTTCACCAATGCGGCGGCCGGGTCAAAGAGCCCCCTGTTGGAGCGTCCGCTGAAATCACCCATGATCAGGATACGAAAGAGGGGCTCAGGATCGGACAGCCGTCGGGATTGCCCCATGGATGCGACGATCTGGAAATCAAGTTCTCCGAAAGAAATTGGTTTTGTCATGGGTTTACCGCCCTCCTCTTGACCACCACAATCGTCACGTCATCGGCATGAGAAAATCCCGAACGGAAATCATCCATGGCGGAACAGACCGCCTCACGTATTCCCTGGGCATCCGCGAGGGAGGAACGTTCCAGCACCGTCTTCAGTCTTGCTTCGCCGAAGAGTTCTCCTGCCTTATTTGCGCACTCGGTAACACCGTCGGTATACAACAGAAGTACATCACCGCAATCGATGTTAATAGCGGAAGAGTCATACTCCGTCTCAGCAAAAATACCCAACGGAATTCCGCTTGCTTCAAAGGTCTCAATGTCTCCAAATCGCCTGTACAGCAGGGGCGGATTGTGCCCGGCATTGGAATAGTAAATGGTTCCCTGCTCCGGTGAAAGAACAAGATAGCAGCAGGTGATGAATCTACTATCTCCGATCCTGCCGTTAAGATCTGCATTTATTCTTTTAAACAACTGGGCAGGGTTACCCGCTTCATTCGACAGAGACCTGACCATCGCCTGCAGATTTGACATGAGGATGGCCGGGCCGATCCCTTTGCCAACCACATCGGCAATCACAATGCCGTAGCTGTCACCGGTTGCAATGACATCAAAATAATCCCCGCCGATCTCCGTGCATGGCCGGTTATAGGCGGCCAGGTCATACCCCTCGATACTTGGTATCGTTGCCGGGAAGAGATGCGACTGTATCTCGTTAGCAACCACGAGTTCCTCGTCCAGGCGTTGTTTCTCTCTGGCAATGTCAGTCAGTGTGACGTTCTCCAACTTTTCAGCGATCATTCCGGAGAGTGTTGAGAAAAAATGAAGGTCCATGTCAGTGAACTGATGGTTGGGCTCGGTCGTATCGAGATACAACACGCCAATCGTCTTTTCCCCATTCCAGAGAGGAACACAGATCGCAGACCTGATCCTGAGACCAATGACACTCTCACTCGTATTAATACTCTCTTCACCCGCCACATCCCTGATGAGTAACGCCCTGTTCTCCTGCATTGCCTTGCGTGCGATGGTTTTGCTTATGATAAACGGTTCAATCGATGCAGACTTTGCAAGATAGGCGCGGGGAACAAACTCCCCCTGTTCATCAAACAGTAAAACTCCGGCTCGTTCAGCGCTCATCCTGTCCACGCAGAGCCTCAGTACCGAATCGAGAAGTCCGTCCAGCGGCTTGTTTCGAGCAATCCCGTTTGCAATGTCTGCCACGGCTTCCAGAAACTCGGCAGGCGCCATCATCTGCCCTGGAGAAGATTGCATGGTAATGTGCTCAGATAAAACCGGTTCGGGAGCATCCCGGTCCTGCAGGGAGCGTATGATTCCCGCGGGTTCAAAAACAACCCTGGAGGCGCCGACGGTGATGGTATCTCCCGGATAAAGCTCCCTTGGTTGGGATATGTGCTCACCATTAACCATGGTTCCGTTACGGCTCCCCATATCCTGAATCTGACATCTGTCCTCGGCCTGATACACTTTCGCATGCTGTCGTGAGACCAGCGGATCAATGACGGATATGTCGCAATCACTTCTCCTGCCAATAACAAGGGACGGCTTCAGGCTGGAAACCAGTCTCTGCTCACCCGAACTGAGTATCACAAGAAATGAAGCCAAAGTGGAACCCTCAAATTCAGCTCCATTAAAAAGCAATAACTGAAAATCATGTCGAATGAAGACTTGCACCCTCATTCAACCCTTTAAATTCAAAAGCTTTCTAATAGGCCAGACGTAAATCCAGATTTTGCACTTGGCTGCGCAGAATGTTCTCAGAGAACTTTTCAAAGTTGTAGGGTGGCAGACCCACGGTAATCACTTCTTCCAGATCGGGGTTAAGATTTTCACCAAACCACGTCAGCACCTTGCCATAGGTGTAATGCCAGGCGTGCACCAGTTCGTGCCCCAGCGATACCACCACGTTGCGGGCGTGTTCGGTTCCGTCGGACCTTATTTGTTTCTGTCTGTACAAGTCGATATCCACGGTGCAAGAGCATCCGCGTCCTGCTTGTAGCCAGGGGCGCAGTATGCGTCGGATCGCCTGCTCAAAATTCTTATCTCGGTTGGTGAGGTCTCCGTTCACCAGTTTGTTGAGCTGCACTAATCTTATATTGGCGTTCCGGTCGAGGTCCGGTCCTCCCACCAGCACATTTTGCGGCTTCACCACGTTGAGCGAAGCCTGGTAGGTTGCCGGCGACAATCCCTGTGCGATCTGCTTGACCACAAACGAAACCGTAACGCCCGATTTTTGCGCCTTCGACAGAGCCGCAAAAAGCTCATTCTTGATGCAATTGACATCGTTGTTTTTCAGCCCACGTGCCAGAAGCACGATTCCCTGATCCTCATCCAACGGGGAGCAGCCACTGCCGGTCTGGTCGGTGATGGCCCGAATCGTGACTTTGTGCACGGTGGAGTTGATCTCAGTCAGCAGATCCTTTCCCATCTGGGTGCGCGTAAAAGAGTCGAGGAGATCGACCAGCTTCGGATAGACCGTTTGATCGTCATTGGTAATCAGGATTTGCTGGTACGTCTTATAAGGAACCGTTGCCATACTGTCTTCCTTTCTCAAGAAGAGTAAAAAAATCAAAGAGAAGTAAAGAGGAGAAGTAAAGGGAAAGGTCTTCATACTACATACTGCATTGCCCCCTATATACCTCAAACCACCTCAAACCCAAACCCCTCCCCACTCAACGTCACCTTCACCTCCTTGATCTGCTCGCCGGTTGCCATCCTGGAAAGCAGCTCCCTGGAAAGCTCCGGCAGCAATGTATTGGTGAGGATGTGGTCCACATTACGCGCGCCGCTGTCCACTTCGGTGCAGCGTTTGGCGATGCTGTCGATCAGCCCTTCCTCGTACACGAAGGAAACATTCCTGTTCTCCTTCATGCGCTTGGCAATCTTGTTCAACTTCAACTTGACGATCAATCGCATGATCTTGTCAGTGATCGGGTAGTACGGAACAATCTTCAATCGTCCAAGAAATGCGGGTTTGAAGCGTTTCAACAACTCCGGCCTGAGCATCTCCGTCAGGGACTGCCAGTCGGGCATGGTCTCTTCATCGGCGCAGAGCTTCATAATCATGTCCGTACCCAGGTTGGAGGTGAGGATGATGAGAGTGTTTTTGAAATCAATCCGTCTCCCCTCGCCATCTTCCAGGGTTCCCTTGTCAAAGACCTGGAAAAACAGCTCCATCACATCCGGATGGGCCTTCTCCACCTCATCCAGCAGGACAACGCTGTAGGGCCGCTTGCGCACCGCCTCGGTCAGCACTCCGCCTTCGCCATAACCCACATAACCGGGAGGGGAGCCTTTGAGACCGGATACGGTATGGGCTTCCTGGTATTCGGACATGTTGATAGTGATGACATTGTCTTCGCCACCGTAGAGGAGTTCGGAGAGGGCCAGGGCCGTTTCGGTCTTGCCAACTCCGCTCGGCCCGGCAAAGAGAAGGACTGCGGTAGGTTTGGAGGGATCCTCGATACCCGCATGGGCTGTCTGGACCATCTGGGCGATGGCGGCCAGGGCGTGATCCTGGCCGATGATCCGCTCACCCAGAAGCTTGTCCATCCTGAGCACGGTATCGATCTCGTCCACCAGCATCCGTCCCGTGGGAATCCCGGTCCATCCCGAAATCACCTCGGAGATTGTCTGGGAATCAACTTCGGTCTGAACAAGCGGGTTATTCCCCTGGATTTCGCCGAGTTCCCGTTCCAGTTCCTTCAGTTCGCCCTGTTTATCCGGTATGGTCGTATCCGTGGGATTGATTGCATGCAGAGCCTGGATCGCCTTTTGCAAATCGCCGATCTTAGAGGCGATCTCCTTTTCCTTCTCCCAGGCAGCTGTCAGTGTCTCGAGGCGGGACTGAGCCTCCTCTTTTTCAGTTACCAGCGCCGCGAGGCGTTCCCCGTGGTCACGCCCTATCAGGGCTTCCCTTTCCAGTATCTTCGCCTCCCGGTCGATCTGGGAGATACGCCGTGATACGTCGTCAATGGTTGGTGGAATGGTCGTCAAACCGATCGCCACCCGTGCGCAGGCGGTATCAAGGACACTGACCGCCTTGTCCGGAAGTTGGCGGGCGGGAATGTAACGATGGGAGAGCCGCACTGCATCCATCAGGGCATCATCGGTAATCATGACCTGGTGATGTTTTTCTAGGAATGGAGAGACGGCGCGCATCATCATGATCGCCTTTTCCTCATCGGGCTCCTCGACCTTGACCACCTGGAACCGGCGGGCCAGAGCCGCATCCTTCTCGAAATATTTCTTGTACTCGGACCAGGTGGTGGCGGCGATGGTGCGTAACTCTCCACGCGCCAGGGCCGGTTTGAGGAGATTGGCGGCATCTCCGGAACCGGCTGAGCCCCCGGCGCCGATCATGGTATGGGCTTCGTCAATGAAGATGATGATCGGTACCGGCGATGACTTTACTTCATTAATTACCGATTTAAGGCGGTTCTCAAACTCCCCTTTGATTCCGGCCCCTGCCTGAAGGAGCCCGAGATCCAGAGTGTGGATCTCCACTCCACGCAGGGGAGGCGGCACATCCCCCTCAACGATCTTGAGGGCAAAACCCTCCACAACGGCAGTCTTTCCCACACCCGCTTCACCGGTCAGGATCGGGTTGTTCTGGCGGCGGCGGATCAGGATGTCCGCCATCTGTCTGATCTCGAAATCCCTTCCCAGAACCGGATCGATCTCCCCCTTGCGCGCCTTTTCAGTCAGGTTGATGGTGTACTGATCAAGCGCCTTGGTCCCGACGGGAGCAATTCCCTTTTCATCCGTTGACGTGGGTCGTGACGTGGCGCCGGTTTCCCTCTCCTCCACGGACCCCGCTGTCAGCGCCGCAAGGCTCTGACTGAGGGTCTCCACGGATATTTTTTTGAAGGCATCGCAGCTCTGCGTCAACATTCGCGCCGTTTCAGCATCGGAAAGCAGCGCCAAGATGATATGCCCGGAACGGACCGCGGTGGCCTGAAAATCCAGCGAAGCGACCAGCCAGGCATCCTGGATCATCTTCGGTATGCTGGGAGCAAGCGCAGGATTTCTTGCATTGCCGCTCTTGAACCCCTCCATGGACCTGGTCAGGTCCGAAACCACCCTCGTTTCGCTGATCTCGAACTGTCGGAGTATCTTTTGCAGGTCAGTATTGGGGAATTCCAGAAGCTTCAGCAGGAAATGCTCCACCTCCACCTCGTAGTGGGTCTGCGCCAGACAGAGTCCCGCCGCCTGTTCCAACGCTCTTCTGCAGGTGTCATCCAGTTTTCCGATCAAGGACTTCAGGTTCGTTTTCGGCATATTCCCTCCATGTAGTGATACTAATCAGGTCTAGAGACTGAATACATTATCGTACATCCCGTTCATGCCCAGGGGGCCTGAACGGTTACACAGGGATCTTCGTGGTAGGTCTCTCCCGGAACGGTGAACCATGTGGTCCATCCCAGCTTGGGTGACAGGGGAGTTTCCATTCCTCCCAGACGGCAGGGGAAGACCTCTTCACGTCTCAGTGTCAGACGGAGGTCGAAGTCAAACTCAATACCGACCATATACCTGACCAGGGACATGATCGGAAGAAACAGGTCGCCGGATGGCAGGAGGCGAATAAAACGGCCATATTCCATGGGACCCAGTTCCAGCCTGAACTTCGTCTGGTTTTCCCACGCCTCGCTACCACAAACCGTATTTACTCCCAGGTCAGCATTAGAAGCTCCCAGGAGCGTGTAGTCCTCGGGGTCAAGGGGAATTATGCGGTCCACGAACTGTTGAACCTCGGCCTCTACGCCTGAGTAGTAAGCAACGGCCGACGCGATGGCCACGGCCGAAGGCACCTGCCTCGACAGAAGGCCGCTGTTGAAGATGTACGATTCTTGCGGGAGCCCGACCCTCCCTGACAGCCCTTCCGTACCAAGCCCCACAAGACTCAGCAGAGCGCGGGAAAAGCGATCTTCGGCATTCGAAAGATGCGTGGCAGTCAGGCGGTACTTTTTCCAGGCCAGATAGAAGAGCGATATAAAGCGGTGATGAAACATATCCAGAAAGGAGGTAAAAGAAAAATCCTTCTGCCTGATTCTTTCAACTGCCAGTTCGTTATACCAACCGGGAAGAACGCCGTTGGGACCGATCAGCCCCATGAAAGCGACTTCCATCTCAGCGCGACGTTCTCCGTCGGCCGGCAGAAGTTTGGAAATATCGCTGGGAGGGAAGGAGAATCCGGGCATCACCTTGAACATGACCGCTTCATCTTCCGGTCTGAGGGCGTCACCTATTGGCGTTTTTTCAGGCGACAGAAGTTCCAGGAGATAGACCGCCTGAAAAAAGGAAAAGCGGTAAAATTCCTCCCCAAGGCGCTCCTTCAGAGGAGTATCCTGTTCCCGTTTCTCGGGGGCCATTTTTTCAGCCTTTCTTTTCTCTGGATGGTTTGGGCAATGAGCTGCGAAAAAGAATTCACGGACACATACTGACCCAGAAAATGTTCCAGGACCGTGGCAAAGAGGAAGAGCCCCGTTCCAACAAACTTTTCCTCATCAAAGCTGATCGTGACCTGCACTCCCCGACAGAAGGAGTGGCCAATCCTCTTCGTAACAAATTCAGACTGAAGTGAGACGATACCGTTTATCTGCTGTCGGGTGGCTGGTGAATTGTCAAAATCGTAGAGTTTGAGAATCTCTTTGAGAGCCTCCTCACCACCATCAACAAGTGAGAGATAATTGAGGGAAAGGTGGGAGATCAGACGCCAGTGCAGCGCCCCTCCCAGGGCTGGTCGACGGGTTGGTGTCGGTTTGATCAGGCAGTTTATGGATGAAATGGGCGCAGCTGTCTCGGTTTCGAAATCTCCGCTCGGATCGTTGAAGGTAATGCGACCAGGAAGATCGCGGTTGGTGCAGGTAACATGCACGGATACAACCTCAACCCCCGGGTCGGCAGGTCTGAAATCCAGGTCCGCAAAAGAGAGATACAGATCCGTGCCATTATCCCCCTTTCTGCCTGACGGACTCCTCTTGCTATGCCAGAAGGCCTCCTTGCCATGACCGGAAGAATCATTCAGATAGTGCCGTATCGAATAGAATGGTTTGTACTCTTTTTCCTGTTCCGAGGAGGAAGATATGGAGACGACCCTGTCCACACTGAATACCTCAGTGGCCTCCGGACGCCTGATGTCGGGGATCAGCAGGTACTCGCTCTTCTCCCGGCTGGCCCGAATCGGTTCCGCTACCCTGGTGAAGAGGTTGACTATGGGCGAGGCATTGAGTCGAAAAGTTTCCCGATTAACCAGAAGGTTTGGTTTGGCTCCCCTGTCCAGGTATATCCAGAGATCCATTGTGTCGCCAAAACCGCTTCGGCTGATCCTGTCAAGTCCCTTCAGGTCAAAGAAGAGAAACTTCTCCGGAAAACAGAAATATTCGAAAAGCAGGAGATAACCGGGGAAGGAGCGTTGCTGGCACGGAATCAGTGTCTCATTCTGACTGAATCCCACCGGCAGGATGTCGCCGGGGCGGAGCGGCACCTCTTCGCTCCTTCCTTCATTATTTACCGACACACATTCGATATGACACACATTGTTGAACAGAAGTTCATGAAGGTGGAAAACGTGCTGTCCGGAACCGTGCAGGTAAAAGCGGAGGCTCTCCATGCCTATTTGGTGAAATGCAAGACCGTTGAATGTCTTCAAGCGGATAACAATTGCCTGTTGCGCATTCCTGACCGGCTTGCGGGGGTCGGCAAGCCCGGCGGAAATCACCTCCAAGGGCAAGAGCTTCACGGGATATTTTGTGGAGAACTGGCAGGGAACACCATGAACCGGTTTTGAATACAGCTTGGTATCCCTGTCGATCAGATAGCCGTTGGGAGGTATTGACTGACTGACAGGGTCGAATGTCACAACCGACATGGATGGTATCGGGCTGATATAGTGGGGGTAGAGTATCTGTAAGAGGGATTCGGTTATCTCCGGGAAATCGTCATCGATCTTCTTGTGGACCCTGCCACTCAGGAAAGCTACCGCCTCGATCAGCCTCTCGGTATGGGGGTCCTCGCACTTATCCGGTTCAAGCAGAAGCCTCCCCGCTATCTTCGGGTACTTTTTCGCAAACTCCGCCCCCATCTCCCTGATGAAGGTGAGCTCTCTCTCGTAGTAATTCAGTATGTCATCATCCATGGGCGGTTCATTTCGGTATGCTGTATTCGCATCTGTTAACGTCGAAAAAGGTGTCAAAGGTTACCGGCTCTGCCGCCGGATCGAGAAAGAGCAGGGCATTGATCTTGAAGCGGAGGTTCCGCTGATCCGTCCCCCCCTCTTCGACCCTGACGGTTACATTCCGCAGCCGTGGCTCGAACTGCGCAATGGCTTTCTCCAGTTCCTGGCGCAATCGGTGCCGGACGGCCGGGCTCTTCGGGTTGGCCGAGGTAAAATCAGGCATGCCGTAGGTGAATATGGAACTGCTCAACTGCTGGTATTCGGAGCAGAGGGAAGAGACATAGTTCTTCGTATTGAGAAGATTCTCCAGGTCTCTCCCCACTGCCCCCTTTACCTGCCTGAAGGTGGTCAGGCGATATTGGACAGGCTCATGGGAGGTCCCCGGCTCATTATCGATGAGCCTGTCCAGCAATGACGCCTGGATATGGTGCTGATTTTCCTTCATCCGTTGGTTGTGTCCCTTCGGCTAGACTTTTTTGTTCAGCTGCAGGTCCCAGCCAGCCGGAACATTGCCACCACCGCTGCCGTCCGCACGTTTCTGTTGGACATAGGTCCACTCGATCTTGCCGTAGTTGAAAGAGAGGGACTCGGAAATCTCGCCACCTCCACCTCCGCCGTTTGTTATGGAACTGATGATGCAGTTGGAGAGTTTGTACTCCATGTATTTGACCTTGTCTGTGCCGGCCCGGCAGAGTTCGAGGGTCACGGTCTTGATGTGGTCGCCACCTGCGCAGGCCAGCGCCAGCTTGGGGGTTGCCTTGTCCAGAACCTTCATGATGGAGAAATCCTGGAAATTAGCCCGCTCATGGCTTGCCCCGCCCGAAGAACTGGCAGAAGCCGACGTCGGTTGGTGCGCTCCCCAGCTGTAGGACATGACCTCAATCCAGTCCTTGTGCTTGTCGTCCGTGCTTTCACCGGGTATTCCGTCAATCTTCAAAAACGCGTCGAATGCCATTTTTCTATCCTCCTTTGTTGTTGTGTGTAACCTCGTGGGGGGGACCCCCTGAAGATCGCTGAAACAAAAGAATAGCAACCTTTTTGACTACATTTGTTAACCCACCGCTCTTAGCCTTTTGCCGGAGGAGGCAGGTTTGCCACCAACCGTAGCGAGATGGTCAGTTCGTCAAGCTGGTAGTGCGGCTTCAAAAAGGCAACAGCCCGGTAGACTCCCGGTTTTCCCGGCACTTCGGAGACATCCACCCGCGCCTCGCGCAGCGGGAACTTTGCCTTCATCTCCTGGCTGGCATCGTCATCCAGAAGGACATAGTTGCTGATCCAGCGGTTGAGAAAATCCTCGGCGTTTTTCCTGGTCATGAAACTGCCGATCTTGTCCCGCATAATCGACTTCAGGTAGTGTGCGAACCGGGAAACCGCCAGGATGTACTGGAGCTGGGAAGAGAGTTTTGAGTTGGCATTTGCGGCATCCGTATCGTAGACCTTCGGCTTGTTCGCGGTCTGGGTGCTGAAAAACGCTGCATAATCCGTGTTTTTGCAGTGGACCATGGGGATGAATCCAAGATCGGCAAATTCCTTCTCACGACGGTCCGTGATCGCGATTTCAGTCGGGCACTTGAGCGCCACATCACCTTCATCGGTCTTGAAGGTATGAACCGGGAGTCCCTGAACAAGTCCGCCCCCTTCAACCCCCCTGATGGCGGCGCACCAGTGATACTTGGCAAAGGCGTCGGTAAGTCGCGCGCCCAGCGCGTAGGCTGCATTCCCCCACAGGTATTTACTGTGGTCGGTGCCATCCACATCCTCTTCAAAGTTGAAGTTTTCCACCGGGATATTGGCCTGACCGTAGGGAAGGCGCATGAGGATATGGGGCAGGGCAAGACCGACATAGCGCGAATCTTCCGAATCCCTGAAGGACTTCCATTTGGCGTATTCCACACTCTGGAAAATTTTGGCCAGATCCCTCGGCCCACCTAACTCGGTAAAGGTATCCCAGTTGAACATCGCCGGCGAGGCAGCTGAAATGAACGGCGCATGTGAGGCAGCCGCCACCTCGGAAATTTTCTCCAGCAGTGTCAGATCCTGGGGGTGATTGCCGAATTCATAGTCCCCCAGCAGGGCGCCGTAGGCGGACCCGCCAAACATCCCGAACTCATCCTCGTAGATCTTCTTGAAAAGGGTCGACTGATCGAACTCGCTGGCCTTTTCCATGTCCTTCAAGAGATCCTTCTTGTTGACGTTCAGCACCCTGATCTTCATCATTTCGCCGGTTTCACTCTGCTGAATCAGGTAATTGAGTCCCCGCCAGGATGCTTCGAGCTTCTGGAAATCGGGGTGATGCATGATCACATTGAGCTGCTGCGAAATAAGTCTGTCGATCTGGGCTATTCGAGCGTTGATCATCAGCTCGGTGTCCTTGGAAACGGTCACGCTCCCTTCCATGATCTGCTTGACGAACTCGCCGAGCACATCTTTCGCCCACCCCTTCTGACTCTCGTCACGCGCCATCCGTCCTTCCTGGAGGATCTGATCCAGAAGGCTCACCTCCTGGGTCACTTCCTGCACCTGCTCCGTCTGTACCTGTTGTTCCTGCTCGCCCATGCTGATCCCCCCTTTATTCAGTGGTTTCCTTGTCCGATGGATTTACAACTCCGGTCTCCTGACCGAGCTTCTGCAGAGAATCGGTATTTGACATCATCTCCTGAAGGAGCTCATCCAGCTTGTCGTTTCCATCAAGTTTGTTCAGAAGATCGGAGAGCCGCCCCCTGGCCTCGACCAGCTTTCTGAGCGGGGTAACCTGCTGCGCAACCTGTTCAGGGTGGAAATCATCAAGGGACTTGAAGCGAAGCTCCACCGCCAGCTTCGAATCGTCACCCGTCAGCTTGTTTTCCACCTTATAGGCGGCGCGCGGCTTCATAGCGGCCAGAACATTGTCGAAGTTGTCCCGGTCAATCTCAACAAACTTCCTGTCCTTCAGCTTGGGAAGCGGCTCATCCGGCTTGCCGGAGAGATCGGCAAGCACACCGACAACAAAGGGAATCTCCTTCATTTCGATGGCATCACCCACCTCAACATCGTACGTTATGTGCACTCTCGGTGCCCTGACCCTGTCGATCTTGTGCTGTAGACTCTCTTTCTTGGCCATATTCCGTGCCCTCCCTTGAAAGGTTTATTTCCTGTAAACCAGCGCCTTTGTGACATCCATTGTGCATATCCGCCTGAAAAGTTCATTCCCCCTTGTCATGTTCTCATCGGAAGGTTCTCCACTCATCAGGCACTGATACAGCGCCTCCAGCACCTCTGCAACCCAGAGCGGTGATTCCCAACGTTCCAGTTGAAGCTCGGCAATCATTGCGTGAAGCTGTTCCACGATGGGGAGAGCCAGATCCGGCCTCTCCGCCTTGAGACAAAGTTTCGCAACCAGGAAGCGATAGCGGTTCCGCCCTCTTTCCGAGGGCTGACTGTTGGACAGGGCAAGGAGCCGATCCAGCGCTTCCCTGAATTTACCCTCATCCGTTTTTCTGAGCGCCTCCTCCCAGGCCGCCTCCTCCGGCAGCGCCGTTTCCTGTGGAGGGAACGCCACCATCGGCTTCGGCGCGGTGATAATCGGTGCGGGTAATTCCACCCTATCCTGTTCGGATGTATCTATCCTCACCACATCCGGAACCTCCACAGCTGGCGCAACACCCATGGCAGCCGCAGACTCTGAGGCTGTAACAACCGGTTGCGGAAGCTCCTTTTCAGCCGCTACGGGAGCCTCAGCCGGTGAGAATCTGGCCATCAGACGCTCACACTCCTCAATGGCCTCCCCCAGATCAGACAATCTCGGAGCATCACTGCCAAATTTTTCGTCAACTAGCGCATCAAGGGTGTTGAATGCAGTCCGACAGTGCGCCAGATCATCTGCACGTGACCTGAAGAAGGGGAGTGATGTTCTGGCAACGGCGATGTCGAAATCTTCGGCAGAGATCCTCCCTTCGGCCAGCAGATCGTCACGTTTCCGTTTCTTCTGCTCATCCACATCGCCGTACTTGTTTTTCGCATCTCCTTCGTAACCAACATCGCGAGATTCCTTCCATTTCAACAGGGAGTAGCCCGCGGTTACACTTGGCTCCGTCAAAGGAACCTGTCTGACCGAAGAACTCACCTTATCGTTCAGAAATTCCAGGGGGGCAATCCGGTACTCTAGGTCGCCATCCTCCACTTCGGGGTAAAGCGTGTCCCAGAAAACTTCCAGGAGCCCAGTGATCACCCTGAGCCCCTTTTCGAGCCCGCCGAACCCCTCGGTTATTACCAGGGACTCCGCCAGCCATACCGCAATCTGCAGGTCTTTACTCTTCGTTTCCAGAGCATCCAGGGTGAGGGTCAAAACCCTGTCCCAGTCAGCGGTCTTGATCTCCCGTTGCCAATCACCCATGTCGAGCGGGGCATCGGCGCGCCTCGCCTCCCTGATGTCATCGTACACCTGCGTGTAGCGCAGTTCCTCGCCGGAAGGGTTATCTCCGGGAATTGGCGCCAGGATCGCATCAAAATCAACTATTCGCTTCATGCTCCTCCCGCCCACGGGAGAATGCGAACTTTAACTCCCGTATCTCAAGAATGCCCTTCTCTTCGTCACCAATCTGGAAGACATGCTGCCCTCTTCCGCTGAAGAAGCCTCCCCCCAGCTCCTGCCAGTCGGTCATCTTTCCGAGGCGCACCAGATCATCCCCCTGACCTGCAGGCAGATGATAGGTAACCGGCAGATAACAGCTCGTTGTAAGCCCCTCCCAGGTGGTTATTCCAGCCGGTGTCCACAGGGTATCCATCAGGGTCCTGGGAACAGGGATGGAGAGTTCCCTGAGCGAGGTGAACGGCAACCAGAGGTAGTGATCGTGGACAAAGACTTCCAGAAACAGGGCAAGAAAAGCGTCCACATCCCTGACACCCATAAACTCACGGCCGTCCAGCATGCCGGACGCAGCGGAGGTTTGCGACTCAACCTCAGCAAACAGCCGGTCAGCTTCACCGTCCTCCCCTCCCCTCAGCTTTTCCCAGGCAACAAAATAGAGCTCCAGCCAGGTCGGCGTGGTTCCCAGAAACGCGGGTCGACGTTTTCCCGCATGAACCTCGGACCTCTCCCTCTCTGCCGCGATCAGGTTCCTGTACACCTGCACACCGATCTCGGCACTGGCGCTCTGCATGGCCAGAATTTCCAAGTGGCGCTCGGCTTTGTCCCACTCGCCAAAAAACAGGAGCACCTGGGCAAGCAGGGTTCTCTTCCCCGGATCCGTGGGGGATGCCTTCACCTCTTCCACAAGCCGGGAGCGGGCTTCGGTGAGTCTGTTTGCCTTGATAAGTTCCTTTGCATCCATAGGTAATTCTCCTCAATCAGGCTCCGGAATGGACTCCCCACAGGGTCAACAGGTCAGAGGGTCTCATGGGGCGACGGAAAAAGAACAGGGATGATTCATAATTCGTCCCACCGATGAAGAGAGTCGTGGGAGCTTTCGGGTAATGACTCTTCAGAGCGCCAGTAATATGCAGTATGAGGGGGTGGCTGTCGTTTGTGTCACCGTTGCCAAAAATAATGCTCCCCATCTCTCTCGCGCATACATTCCTGGCCTGCCGTGCCAGATTCTCCCGGATCGGCACGGAGAGTGAGGATGCGGACGTCTCCCCCGATGACCCGATGGCGGCGGATTCCGAACCCGACCACGTGGGATCGGGTGGCCTGATCTTTCCAAGTTCTTCCTCAAACCCTCCCAAAGCGCCAAAGCCACGGGCGGAAACAAGTTCCAGCCTCTGCCACACCCTTTCACACACCGAGGGGAGCATCTCCCAGTGATCCTCCCACGAGGGGAGCCGACCGGTCCCCATGACCAGCAGGGGATAGGGCCTACCAAAGCTGTCATGGCTGTCACGCAGGAGTCCGCACGCCAGTTCGTCCCTTGCTCCACCCCGTGCCCAGAAACGCCATGAATATCCCGTGACCGCCTGTTTCCCCCGTTCCGCCAAGGGCGGATACCCCTTTTTGATCCATTCGGAAAAATCCGACAGCAGGGGAAACTTGCGGCCGATACTGAAAAAATCCTTTGCCGAAGGATGCTTGCCATGGGCCGCCCAGAGCCATTGGTTTTCGGGGCTCATCATTCCGCGCACCGCACAATAACCCTCGGCGCCTGCCCGGGAAGTTCCTTGGCCTGACCGACAATCGCCTGCCCTCCGCCACTGATCAGGTAATTGATCCGGATAAACCTTATCCCCATGCGCTCCAGGGACTGTTTTTCCCCGTGGAAATCAGCAGGGGTAAAGGTATGCCTCCCTCCCCTGAAATCCGACAGAAAGTCAGGGAAAGCCTGGGGACCGCTATAACGCTTTGTCAGCACAAGATCTCCCACATCAATCTGCAGGACAACGTCGCTGCAGGTTTCGGGTGACCAGTTGAAGGTTTTGGTAATGGGGAAGTTAAGGTTCTCCAGAACCTGATTCCCGCCGGCGCATTGCATTTCAAGCCGGGTACTCTGAGGTTTGGTACGTGCATCAGCATTTGAGTCGGTGGGCAGTCCCTTGATGCTCACACCGAAATTCTGTTTTTGAACAGACGCGGCCTTGAGTTTGGCCCCACTTTTCAAGAATGCATAGAAACCCTGATCAAACGGAATCGCCCCTCCCAATGCGGTTCGGGAATAATACCCCTTCTGGGGGCTCCATCCGAGAAACGGCGCCGCCGGACCCTTGACAAACTTCCATACGGGACCATCCGGTGTGAGCAGATACTGGGTGGCCTGTTGACCAACCGCACCCTGGGCCTCCTGAAGCACCTTCTCTTCCCACTGGGCCTGCAGGGAACAGCCGGCTTCGTCAAGGGCATAGCCCCACAGATAGCTGATCGGTCCGGTATAGAGGTTCCAGAATATTCCGTCCACCTTGCCCCCCTCGATATTTCTCCTGTACCGTTCAACGGCATCATAGGCAGCGAAGATGGGGGACTTGCTGGAAGCGGGGTCTTCGGAAAACACCTGGAGAACCATCTGGAAAGCCTGGTTTCTGGTTTGGGATGCGGGAGTAATTGCCGTCAGGGCAGACTGATAATCCTGCTGGGACTTGGCCGCCGCAGAGGTGGCCTCAAGGGCGGCGGAACCCGCATTACCTCTGCCAAACAGATTCTCCAGTTTTCCAACGGCCTTCTGACCTTCCTTGGCAGCCTTGGATATGAGCGCTCCGGCATCGCCCCTTGACCTCATCAACTGGAGCAGATAGGCCTGCTGAAGCCACAACGGAACACCTTCCGCCTTGACCAGGGGTTCCAGCTCAGTTGCGATCCTGTTGAAAAAAGCAAAATAGGGTCCCTGATCGGTTGCCATAATGGAAGCCATATGCTGCCGTTCCTTGGCCCCCTTGAGTCGTTGCGCTCCCTGCGGAAATTGAACGGCAAAGTCTTGCCATATCGACAGAGAGCCATTCCGATACCAGGTGTAAAAAGCAGTCTTTTCCTTTTCCTGAAAGCTCGACTCGGCAAGAGCAGTTTCCAACTCATGTATCAGTGAGTCGATCATCTCCTTGCCCTTGCGCGTATAGGCCGGGGCAATCTGCCGTTCATTGGCCAGCGCAATGTTCCCGCCCCAGAAAGACTGGAGTGTTATGGGGGTGACGGAGCCATCCCTGTTGACCCAATCCACCAGCCATTGAAGGTTGGCCCCCTTGACCACCAGGAGACGCTGCAGCCATGACTGCAACTGGGATATGTCCTGCTGTATCTCATTGGTATTTGAACGCCAGAGGAGATAATCCAGGTAGAGATTGCCGAACGTCTTTCTCGTCTCAGGATCACCTCCCTGCAGGGAGGTCTCCATAACATATGACGGCAGTGGTTTTGCGCTCAGCGCGGCAAGGTCGGGAGTGTTGAGACGGGTCTTTAACAGATTTATACGCCGCACCAGATGGACGATATACTGACCGGTGATCTCATCGGAGGCGGAGGGGGTCAGGCTGGTTATGGCGTTGAACATTCTGGTGTCATAGGGGAGAAGAAAACGCTGCTGGAACAACATGCAGTAATGCGCCTTGAGTTTGGCCTCGACCTTTCGACTTTCGTTAAGACCAAACCGCGGCATCCACCAGTGGATATTCTGGGATTCAACGTCGCGTATCTTGCGGCGAAAGCGTTCCATGGAAGCGGAATCGGTTACAAATTCTCCCTTGAATTCGGGGCTCGCGGCGGCGATGTGCGAAGCGTTGCGAACAATATTCAGATTCTTGACAAAGGAATAACTCAGCAGACCCGCGATGGTCAAACCCAGCAGGATCCATGAAGCCAGACCAAGGTTCCGCGTTATGAGCTGCCACTCCAGCGCCCGGCTGGTAGGAGCGAACAATCCCCGGTCCTTCGGCAAAATAGCGGCGAAGAAATCATGGAGAAAGAGCCCCTTGCTGGTGCCCGGGAGTACCTCTTTTTCCCCGATAAGACCGAGTCCCTTGAGGAAATGTGAATAGGGAGTACCCTCCTGGCGACCACTGCTGAAATAGAGCCCCCTGAGGATGGGAGTATCCTGATAAGGATTTTCCTGGAACGCGGTTTTCACAAAAGGTTCGAGACCCTTCTTCAGGCCATCGAATTCTTCAGGGAAGAGGAGATAGGTTGCAGCGGTGGCACCGGCGCCAGGCTGGTTTAAAATGAGCAGACGCAGATGTCGCAATCGTTCGCCAATGCCCGCCATCACCTGATTCAGGAAGCCGGTCACGTCTTTTGACAGTTCCTGATTCACATACCCCATCGGCTGATCAAGTACCTTTTCCGGCAACTGTTCACTAAACTGCGACATTCCCTGGATCAGGTCACATTTGGTCACCAGGAGATACACTGGAAACTTGATCCCCAGAACCCTCATCAGTTCATCCATGCGGCGGCGAACTTTTCGCCCATCCTCCGCCAACTCTTCGGCGGACGCACCGAGCAGCTTATCAGCGGAAACGGCCAGGATCAGACCGTGAATGGGCTCTTTTTTTCGGTACTTTACAAGCAGTGACAGGAACTTCTGCCATTCATCCTTATCACTTCCCTCGTCGATGGGTATCGTGTAGCGACCAGCGGTGTCGATTATTATCGCCTGCTCGAAAAACCACCAGTCGCAGCTCCTGGTCCCGGAAACCCCCGATGTTCGATTGACATCGAGAAAAGGTGAGGAGAGCTGTGCGCTGTTGATGGCGGTCGTCTTCCCCGAGCCGCTCTCTCCCATAACGAGGTACCATGGCAATACATAGAGCGGATTGCCATGTTTCTTCAGATGCGAGCGGCGCAAGGTCTCCACCGCTTCTTTCCATTTATCCTGTAGCTCCTTCAGTTCGTCCCGTTCCTGCTGACTGAGTTTCTTCAGACGGGACTCGTCCTGCTCGATAACCTGCTGCACGAACTGCTGTTCATTGCGCCGTTTGAGGAGCTTCTTGAGAAAGAGAGCGCCAATGACCAGTCCGATGACCCCCAGGAGCAGGAATATCCCGACCCACCATGGCCAATCCATCATAAAGACAAGGGCGAAGAGGAGCAGTATGACCAGTACAACCGCCATGCCGATGAGAAAAAACTTCAATAGTTTGAGTAGTGTATTTTTCAAGTTGTTACCCCGCCCTGAAAAAATTATCCGCGATGCCGTTGAGGGTAAAATGATAAATCAGATAAAGCACTCCGATGAGGACCAGAGGTCCCACAAGTGCGGAAATGGTGACCAGGGAAAAACGGAATTTGCTCCTCTGCGGGGCAATCTCAACGGAATGCGCCGGGTATGCCTCAGGGAAGAGTTCCGCACGATCGAGGGAGGGAATACCGACTGAACTCCCCATCAGAAACTTCAGGTTTGACAACTTCAACTGTTCAAGCAGAAACTCATCCCCCTGGTGGATAAAGCGTCCTTTGAAACCGAGGGCCAGACAGAGGTAAAAGACCTCGCGCACGTCCTGCTGATGAAACCCCAGTGCGTTCAGCCGCTCAAAGACCTCTTCGCCGGCATCGGTGGTATTGTAATAGAGACGCTGGAGTTGCTCGCGCTGCCACGACCCTTTCTGACTCCAGGATGAGGAGAGAATCGCCTCGTCCACCCATGCGCAGACCATGAAACGGGCCTGATCATAGTCTTCCTGTGAGAAGGCGCCCTTCTTCACATAGGCTTCGCTCTCGGAAAGGAGACGCTGAATATCACCCTTGACCTGCTCGAAAGGCGGCTGTCTGGTGGCCGCGTTCTGCTTGAAGTAGGCCACATAGG